>JBGSLA010000176.1:0-5874 GCA_041740935.1 Desulfobaccales bacterium
GGCCGCGGCGCTGGCGGCCCGCTGGCGTCCGGAAGTGGTGATTGTCTATGGCTCCAGCAAGCCGGAGGCCGGGAAACACGGCGCTTCCCGGCCTGCCGCCTACCTGACCCGAGAAGGCGCGGTGACCCTGACCCTGGGCCAGGCGGGGGCGACCTGCCGGCAGTGGCGTCCCTGAAGGGCCTCAGCTTTTCCGGGAAGTCTTGGGAGTGAAGGCGCTCATCTGCTGCTTGACGTCGCCGGAGTTGCATTTGGGGCAGGTAATCCCGCCAGTTTCATATTCGCTCATGCTCATGATGCGGATAAATTCATGGCCGCATTGGCCGCAGATGTACTCGTAGGTCGGCATTCCCCACTCTCCCGTCATGAAAGGATTTTTGCAACATTATAAAAACCGCCTGGGGTCTTGGCAAGAGGCCCGGCAGGGCCGGTTTGATTTTAAGAACCGGGCGGACCCGGCCGATACAAGAAGTGACGAGGCGGAAGGCCCGTCCTTCCGTACTACCTTATCATGGGCTGCCCGTGTTTGTCATTATCGGCTTAGCAGTGGTGCTGGTTTCGGTGCTGGGAGGGTTCCTCATGGAGGGGGGGAACTTCCTCGTCCTCATGCAATGGGCCGAGTTTGTGATTATCGGCGGCGCGGCCGGCGGCGCCCTGCTCATTTCCACCCCCAAAACCGTGCTGACCAAGATGGTGGGCTATGTGCTGGGATCGGTCAAGTCCTCGGGCGTCTCCCGGGAAAAATTCCTGGAGCTTCTGCAGGTATTATATGAAATTTTTCAGACCGCCCGGATCAAAGGCCTGCTGACCCTGGAGCAGCACGTGGAAAAACCGGCGGAAAGTGAGATTTTCTCCAAGTATCCGGTCATTATGAATAATCATCACGCCCTGGAATATCTGGTGGACTCCCTCAAGCTCCTGGTGGTGGGGGGCGTGCCCCCCCTGGAGCTGGAAAATCTGTTGGACACTGATCTTGAAACCCAACAAGAGGAGGGCAAAAAGCCGTCCCACGCCCTGGCCCGCATCGGCGACTCCCTGCCGGGCCTGGGCATCGTGGCCGCGGTGCTGGGCATCGTGCTGACCATGGGGTCCATCGGCGGCCCGGCTTCGGAGGTGGGCCACAAGGTGGGCGCGGCCCTGGTGGGCACCTTCCTGGGAGTGCTCCTGTGCTACGGTTTCGTCCAGCCTTTGAGCGCCCAGATCGAATATCAGGCGGAGATGGAGGAAGTTTTCCTGCGATCCATCAAGGCCGGGGTGGTGTCCTACGCCAAAGGCATGCCCCCCATCGTGGCCGTGGAGTTTGCCCGCCGGGTCATTGTCAACGACTTTCGCCCCAGTTTCGGCGAGGTGGAGGATGCCTGTCGGGCCATCAAGGTCAAGGCTTGATGAGCAGAAGGGGGCTGTAGGGATTTTCTCTGTGAGATTTGCCAAACGAAACGCCCATAAGCTGAGGCTCTTGCAAAAATGGTTCTTTTTGTCATCCTGAACGAAGTGAAGGATCTCAACTTTTTGAAAATACGAGATTCTTCGCGGCGCTCAGAATGACAACCTCTAACCATATTGAATTTTGCCAAATGCTCAGCTGATTAATTTTTTCAAAAACAGAAAACAGAAAACCATAAGAGAGAGTCCATGGCCGGCAGCCAGCCCGAATCCACAGAACCGAGAATTATCAAGAAAAAGAAGATTTCCCAGGGCGGTCACGGCGGGGCCTGGAAGGTGGCGTACGCCGATTTTGTCACCGCCATGATGGCGTTGTTCATTGTGCTGTGGATCATGAGCCAGAGTCAATCAATCCGCCAAAACGTGGCCCAGTATTTCAAGAACCCCGGCCTGCTGCCCGGGGCCTCGGGGCTTTTGGAAACCAGCGACCTGGGCGGCGAGATGCCCACCCCCGGACACAGTCAGGAATTGCAGACCCCTTCCCCCATTACCCCGGATTTAAGCACTGAGAGGGGGGCCCTGGAGGAAGTGAAAAAGCGCATCACGGAGATCATTGCCCAGTTGCCGGAATTGAGCCGCCTGAAAGACCAGGTGGCCCTGGAAATTACAGATGAGGGCTTGCGCATCGAACTGTTGGATCTGGATAATTCACATTTCTTCGACCTCGGCAGCGCCAACCTCAAAGCCGAAACCCAAAAGCTCCTGAAGCTGGTTGCGCAGGAACTGGGCAAAGTCCCCAACCGCATTACGGTGGAAGGCCACACCGACAGCCTGCCCTATGGCAGTAAAAATTATACTAATTGGGAGTTGTCCGCCGACCGGGCCAACGCGGCCCGGCGTCTCCTGGAAAGCGCCGGCACCGGGGCGGGCCAGATAACCTCGGTGAGGGGTTATGCCGACCGGCAATTACGCTATCCGAACGACGCCAATAATGTCCAGAACCGCCGGGTGAGCATCATTGTCATGTTCCCGGGAAATACCCCCAAAGAGCGGCTGGACGCGCCTAAGCTCATGAAAAACATTCAGAAATCTGCCGATACCCCCAAATCTGCCGATACCCCCAAGCCCCCCGAGCCCTCCGGGCCGCCGGCCCCCGAGGAGAACAGCGCCCCGGAGCCGAAGCCCGCGCCGGGACATAATTCTTCCGCCCCGCCCCGTCTGGAGGATCAGGTCAGTGAGAATGTGCGGCAGGTTTTCCAGCAGAAGGCGGCCGGGGACCCCGCCTTGGGGAAAGGCGCCCCTCTCCCCCAGGAGCCCCGTCAACGTCTCGGCTGGTGAAGGGGGTGGCGGCAGATAATCTCGCCTCCAGGCTTAAGTGCTTAACTCGGTAACGTTTTTCTGATATACACCTGGGGTATGGACGCCCTTCCCCTGCTCCGGCCGCGCCTGTTGGAGCGCTATGTCTGCCGGGAGTTTCTCAAGATCTTCACTCTGAGTCTGAGCGCCTTTCTGCTCCTCTATCTGGTGGTGGATTTTTTTGAGCGGATCGACCAGTTGGTGCGGGCCGACCTGGGCCTGGCCGGCATGGGGCGCTATATCCTCCTCAAAGTTCCCCTGGCCCTGGAACAGGTGCTGTCCCCCGGGGTGCTGCTGGGGGCCATGCTGACCTTCGGCCTGCTCACCCGCAGCCGGGAGACCATGGCCATCCGCACCAGCGGGCTGGACATCCTGCGGCTCACCCGGCCGGTGCTGGGGCTGGCGGTGCTGGCAGGGTTGTGCCTCATGGCCCTGCACCTCTACCTGGCGCCCTGGAGCCAGGCCAGCCTCAACCTGTTCTGGGAAACCCAGGTCCAGAAAAAGCCCCCCCGGAGCCTCATCAACCTGGAGCACTTCTGGTATAAGGGCGATCGGGCCATCTATAATATTTTGCTGTACCGCAAAAGCGAGCAGACCCTGGAGGGGGTGAAGATTTTTCGGTTTGACGAGCAGTTCCGGCTGGTCCAGGTGGTGGCCGCCCGGCGGGCCGTGTGGCGGGCGGGCCGCTGGCGCCTCTATCAGGGGAATGTGCAGAACTTCGGGCCGCCGGGAGAGGACCGCCTGGAGCCCTTTCAGGAAATGGACCTGGACGTGACCGAGACCCCCCAGGATTTCGGCGGCCTGGAACGGAAGATTCCCGAAATGAATGTGGAGGAACTGCTGAGCTTTGTAAACCGCCTGGAGCGGGACGGCTATAAGTCCACCTCCTACCGGCTGGAGGTCCAGAACCGTTTGGCCATGGCCCTGGCTCCCCTGGTTCTGGCCATCCTGGGGCTGGGGCTGGCCCTGAGGCAGGAAAAAGTTTTCCTGCCCGGCATGGTGGCGGTGGGCCTGGCGGTGATGTTCGCCTACTGGCTGTTTCTGGGTTTCAGCCTCTCCCTGGGGCAGGCGGGGCGCTGGCCGGTGGTCTGGGCCGCCTGGCTGCCCCACCTCATTTTCGGGATCGGGGCCATTCTGCTTTTGCGCCAAGCCGCCCGCTAGGGCTGTCTCCCGCGTTTGCCAGTCAATTTTTTTTGCCATTTCCTGGGGGGCGGATGCGGGTGTCCGCCCTGCTTGGGGGCATAACCGCGGTGCGCCCCTTAAAAAAATTTTTACAACCATATCCGGGACGCGCCGGCAGCTGGAAAAATTATTTTCTTAAAAGGCATAAAAAAGCTTGATAATCAGGAGATTTTTGTTGTCAGAGGCGGGTTTTTTGTGCTATCAATGAGAAACCATCAGCCTTTGAGGGTTTTTGGCAAATTATCTATTTGATTTTACTCAAAAATTTAAGAAAGGAGGGATGGCGCCCAGACAGAGCCGAAAACGGTCCGGATGCAGTAGTGTCGCAGTATTCGGGGATTAATCTTGCCAAACATTTGAGGAGGAGAGGGGAGAAGTTATGACCAAAGCCGAATTAATTGCCAAAGTGGCGACTGACGCTCAAGTTAAAAAGGCGGATGCCGAAAAGGCCATAAACTCGTTAATCAAAACGGTATCGGGCTCCCTTAAGTCCCAGGGTCGCCTGGCCCTGGCCGGTTTCGGGACTTTTGTGGTGACGGCCCGGAAAGCCCGGGAGGGCCGGAATCCCCAGACGGGCAAGCCCATCAAGATCCCGGCCACCAAGGTGGTGAAATTTAAACCGGGCAAGCAATTGAAAGAGTTAGTCAAGTAACACCCTCGGGCCGCGTGTTTTCCTGTTCTGGTCTCGAACCCTTTGGCGGGACAAGGGCGGTCCCTCCAGAAGAGGAAGTAGATTGTGCTAACAATGGCTCTCCGGCATGGCTATGGCCTCGGATTATTATGACATCCTGGGAGTCCCCCCCAAGGCCGATGCCGGGGAAATCAAAAAAGCCTACCGCCTGTTGGCCCTGAAATGGCATCCGGACCGGAATCCAGGTGATGTAAGGGCCAAAGAGCGGTTTTTGCAGCTGGGCGAGGCCTATAAGGTTCTCAGCGATCCGGCCCGCCGGGCCGCCTATGACTGGCTTCGGTGCCAGGAGCAGTCAGGTGCGCAGGTGCGTCCCGGCGACCGCCTTCAACCCGGTAAAAATGGCGCCGCCTCCAGATCTGCTCCCGGGTGGCGGGGGTGGACCTTGGCGCCGGGCCGGCAAGCTCCCCGGGGAACCAACTCCCGGCAGGCCGGGGAAGAACAATCCCCCCGGGGAGGCCCGCGCCCTTCGGCCAGACGCCGCCATGGGAACGGCTCGTCCCCTTGGTGGCTTTCCCTCAAAGAGCTGCCGCAGCGCTTCCTCAACTGGCTTACCGGCGGCCATCCCCCTGGTCTCGAGTGGGAGATGGTCCCCACCCCGAACCGCCCCGACCTGATCATGGAACTGCGATTGCCCCGGTGGCTGGCGGCCCGGGGCACCCGGGTCAACTTTGTCATCAAAAGCAAAAACCTCAGACGACGCCTGAAGTTCGCCATTCCGGCCGGAGTCAAAGACGGCTCCTGTTTGAAAATCAGGGGGGGCGGCAAAAACTCGGCCCCCCGGCCGGGCCATCTCTATATCAATATTCGACTGAAGGACTGAGACCCGGGGGGAGGGCGCAGGGGAGGCGGCTCCCTCACCCTCCTCCCAGACCCCCCTCCCAACCCCCTTTAACCGGGAGCACGAGGCATCTTGCCTGTGAGGCACAGGCGTCCCGCCTGTGCTCCTGGTTCATGGGGTGTGGGGGCAAACGCCCAGGGCCTCGGTAGCACGGGCATCCTGCCCGTGGAACCCCCCCTCCCCCCACCGAATCTCAGGACAGAAAAGAAAGGCAGGATGCGTTAAAGCTTTCCCGCCCTACGTCGCTACGTCGCTGAGCGCAACGAAGCATCTCGCATTTCCATGCAAATACGAGATTCTTGTATGTTGTCTCCTAACCAGTTAATAAAGTTTAGGTAGCCGGAGTAAGGCCCTGCGGGGCAGCCCCAAATTAGCTGCCCCGCAGGGCCGGGGGTGGCAGGCCGAGAGATTCTGGGTCCACAGGAGA
>JBGSLA010000177.1:0-11721 GCA_041740935.1 Desulfobaccales bacterium
CAGGTGAGCCAGGGCGTCGGCGTCCTGAAGGGCGGGAGGGTCGTTCAGGGGGGCCAGCGCCCGGGACTGGCCCGCGGCCAGGTTGCGCTGCGCTGCCCTCTTGTGCCACTCCTTAAGCCAGGCTTCCAGGCCGGCAACCTCGTGTAGACCAGGGGGCGGCTGAACCGCGGCGAGGAGGTGGGCGCTCTGGCGCTGCCGGAGAACAAGCTCTTCCTGAATCCCCAAAATTTCCAGGAAACGGGCCAATTCCGGCAGGGCCTGATGATTTTGGCGGAGCAATTCATGGGATTTTTCGGCCAGCTCCATCTCGGACCCGAGATCGTCCAGGGGTGCGAAGCGCAAGAGGTCCCTCTCCAGGCTCTGGCATTCGCCGGCCAGGGCTTTGGTGGCGGCTTTGGCAAAATCCACCCGACTTTTCAGGGCCTGACGCATGCGGAGCAGATATTCGGCCTCGGTGGAGGCGGCAAAAAAACTGGCGGCATGGGAGCCGGGGCTGTTGAGCAAAAATATGGGTTCCCGCTGATTGCCGATATGGATGTCGAGGTCGCCGCTTTCCGTTTCCACCCGCCCCAAACGCAGCAGGGCCATGATGTCCTGGGGCACGCTTTGGCCGAGCTTGCGATACTCCTCCACCTCAGGCGCTTGCTCGGGGCCGTCGCCGGCCGGCCTCACCAGGCGGTAATAAGCCGTTTTCTCCGAGCGCACCCATTCGATGATTTCCCCGGAGTCGAGCTCCAAGCGGACCAGCGCCTGCCTGGCCCCATGGCGGATGGAGTGTTTGGGGCTGGGGTTGTGGACCAGGGAGCGGACCCCTTCCACCACCGCGCTTTTGCCGATATTGTTGGGACCGGTGATGACGGTCACGCCCGGGGCCAGCTCGAGGCGGGTGGCCCGGTGCGACATGAAATTTTCGATGGTTATGGTCTTAATCATCTTACCTGACGTCAGGTTCAGGTTTGCGCGGCTGGGTCGCCGCGGCTCGCGCCTCTTAGTTTGCCATCATCGGGGTCGGGTTTTCAAGAAGAATAACGGGGCCGGCGAAGCCCCGGCACTGACGGAGGCCGCGGCCCGGCCCTTCTTCATGGCGTGGGTGTATCGTTTTGGATTTAGGGCTATTCTCAGGGGGCGAAACAGGTATAATGGAACAAAGGACAGTTTATTGCTCCCTGATCCTTTTTCAGCAAGGGGAAGACGGCGCCCATGAAAGTTACCACCTTCAGAATCAGGCGGCGGATTATCCAGGCCTTTCTGTTTTGCGTGCTGGCTATCCTGATTTTCGCCGGACTGAGCTTCCAGGCCCACTGGGAAATGGGAAAACGGCTGCGGTTGGTGGAGCGGGCCGACGACCTGGTAAACAATATCCTGGAGATTCGCCGCTTTGAGAAAAATTTCTTCCTGTATCGCCAGCCGGCCAGCCTCAAGGAAGCCCGGGCCTATTTGCAGCGGGTGGATGAAATCTGCTGCAGCCGTGAAGATAATACCCCGCAGTTGGAGGCCAGTCCCCAATATAAGCTTTTTCACCAGACTCTGATCCGCTACCAGGATACCTTTACCCAGATCGAAACCCTCCTCCAGAAAAGCACGCCGGAAGCTGAACCCTCAAGCCTCGATTCCCTGGAAGAAACCCTGCGCAACCTGGGACAGCAATTGCTGCTGATGGCCGAGGGCTGGGCCAAGGAGGAGCGGGTGGTCATTGACCAGCTCTTTTTACGGGCCGTCTATCTCTTTGTTTTTTCCATTTTTCTTTTTGTTATCCTGGGGGTCGTAGTCGCCTGTTACCTCTCCCGGCTCCTGGTGCGTCCCTTGATCCAGATGCAGAATTACATGGAGAAGATCGCGCACGGCGATTTCACCCCGATTCCCACCTCCGAGTGCAAATCTCAGGAGTTTTTTTCGCTGTTTTCGGCCTTCAATCGCATGATCGGCGAACTGGAGCATCACCAGGAGCAGTTGCTGCAATCCGGCAAGATCGCCGCGGTGGGCACCCTGACCGCAGGCATCGCCCACGAACTCAATAACCCCATCAATAACGTGGTGCTCTCCGCCGAGGCCCTGAAAGAAGATTTTGCCGGCCTCAGCGAGGATGAAGCCCAGGAATTGATTCACGACATCCTGGTGCAATCCCAGCGGGCTTCGGAAATCGTCCGAAATCTGCTGGACTTTTCCCGTTCGGAGCAGCGGGTCAGCGAACCGGTGAATATTCACCATATTATTCGGGACAGCCTGAAGCTGGTGCAGAACCAGGTCACCCTCTCCGGGGTGGAAGTCGAGCGGGACTTCCCTGCCGACCTGCCCATTGTGCTCGGCGATCCCAAGACCTTACAACAGATTTTTTTAAATCTTTTTATCAACGCCATCCAGGCTATGAAAGACGGGGGTGTCTTGAAGGTCAACGCCCGGGTGGAGGACGGCGGCCACTGGCTGAAAGTGGAGGTGACCGACACCGGCACCGGCATCGAACCCGAAGATCTGCCTCATATCTTCGAACCCTTTTACACCACCAAGGAAGTCGGCCGGGGCACCGGTTTGGGCTTGAGCGTGAGCTACGGCATCGCCCAGAAGCACGGCGGCCATATTGAAGTGAAAAGTAAGATGGGCGAGGGCTCCACCTTCACGGTGATCCTGCCCCTGGATGAGGAAAGCTGAGATCATGCGGCTGGCGGTGGTGGACGATGAAGTCATCGTCCAGAAAAGGTTGAAGCAGGCCCTGGTCAAAGAGAATCACCGGGTGGAAACCTTCGGCTCCGGCGAGGCCTTCCTGGAAGCCCAGGCGGTTCAGCCTTTTGACCTGGTGTTTCTGGACGTGATCCTGCCCGGCCTGGACGGCATGGAGACCCTGCGGCGCCTCAAAAGCCACCCGCAGGACACCGAGGTCATCCTGATGACCGGCCAGGCCTCCCTGAATGCCGCCATCGAAGCCATCAAAGAAGGGGCCTTCCACTACCTGGCCAAGCCCCTGAATCTGGAGGAAGTGCGCCATCTGGCGAGGAAGGCCCTGGAACACCTGAGCCTCCGGGAGGAGAACCGCCGGCTCAAGGCCCAGCTCAGACCCCGGCAGGGCTGGGGGGAAATGGTGGGCCTGAGCAGCGCCATGCAGGAGGTCTTCTCCCTGGTGCGCAAGGTGGCCCCCCTGGATTGCCACGTGCTCATTCAGGGGGAAAGCGGCACCGGCAAAGAGCTGGTGGCCCGGGCCATCCACCGGGAGAGCCTCAGGCGGGACAGGCCTTTCATTGCCTTCAATTGCGCCGGCTTCTCGGAAGAATTGCTTGCCAGTGAGCTCTTCGGCCATGAACGGGGGGCCTTCACCGGCGCGCTGGCCACCAAGATCGGCATCCTGGAGACCGCGCACCAGGGCACCGTGTTCATGGATGAGATCGGCGACATGCCGGCGGCCATGCAGGCCAAACTCCTGAGGGTCATCCAGGAAGGGCAGATCTTCCGGGTGGGGGGCACGAAGCCCATCCACCTCAACCTGCGGTTCCTGGCGGCTTCGAATAAGGACCTCAAAAGGGAGATTCAGGAGGCCCGGTTCCGGGAGGATTTGTTTTTTCGTTTGAATGTGGTGCAGATCGCCATTCCGGCGTTGCGGCACCGGCCGGAAGATATCCCCCTGCTCATCCATTTTTTTCTGTCCAGATACAGCCTCAAATTCACCAAGCGGGTGAAAGGCCTCGAGGCCCCGGCCCGCCAGGCCCTCATGGCCTACTCCTATCCAGGCAACGTCCGGGAGTTGGAAAATATCATGGAGCGGGCCGTGGCCCTGGCCGAGGGGGAAGTCCTGACCCTGGCCGATCTGCCCGCCGAACTTCAGGAATACGCGCTCACCCCCTACAAACAATGGCCGGCCCTGGAGGATCAGGAACGGGACTATATCGGCAAGGTCCTGGCCTATACCCACTACAATATCGGCCAGAGCGCCCAGATTCTGAACCTGCCCCGCACCACCCTGTGGCGCAAGATGAAAAAATTCGGTTTGGCCAAATCGAACCTTGAGGCCGGCTGATCCCACTGCAATTGTTTCAAATTGAAACTTATCTGAATAACATTTTAGCCCCGCGCCAAAAATCTGTTTCGTTCTGAAACATAGTCCTCCGCAGACATCCCCCTGATATTCCTTTCCTATTGATTTTCTTAGCAATTCAGGTTTGGCCCGCTCTCTGCAGGGGCCCTTGGTTGAGCCATGCAGCCACAATTCCTCCACCCAAAAAGGAAACCGTACGCATGCTGAACCTTTATCTACCCATTGCCGGAAACAGTATCAATGTGGTGCTGCTGTTCGGCCTGGGGGGCGCGGTGGGTTTTCTCTCCGGCCTCTTCGGGGTGGGCGGCGGCTTTCTCATGACGCCGCTTTTGATCATGGCAGGCATCCCCTCCACGGTGGCCGCGGCCTCGGACTCCAATCAGATCGTGGCGGCCTCCACTTCGGGCAGCTACGCCCACTACCGCATGGGCAACGTGGACTTCAAGATGGGCCTGCTGCTGCTGGTGGGCGGGGTGATCGGCGGCACCCTGGGGGTGCAGCTCATCAAGGTGCTGATGGCCCTGGGAAACGCCGATTTCGTCATCAAAATCACCTACGTGGTAATGCTTGGGGTGGTGGGTTTTTACATGTTTCTGGAGAGCCTGCAAAGTATGCGCAAGCAAAAGGCGGTGGAGGTCAGGCGGCCCGAACCGGGAAAACCGTCCGGCTACGCCCGGCTCATCCAGAGCCTGCCCTGGCAGATGCGCTTCGAAAAATCCGGGGTCACCTTTTCGGCGCTTTTGCCCCTGGTCCTCGGCACCATAGTGGGGGTCCTGGCCGCCATCATGGGGGTGGGCGGCGGCTTCATCATGGTGCCGGTCATGGTGTACATGCTGCGCATGCCCATGCACGTGGTGGTGGGCACCAGCCTTTTCCAGATCCTGTTCACCTGCATCAACGTCACCGTCATGCAGGCCATCACCAACCACACCGTGGACCTGGTGCTGGCCCTGATCCTGCTGGTGGGCTCCACCCTGGGCGCGCAGCTGGGGGCCAAGATAAGCGGGCGGCTTAAGGCTGATCAGCTCAAGATTCTCCTTGCTTCCATCGTGATTCTGGTAATGGTGCAGATCCTGGTGAGCCTGCTGGTAACCCCGGACCTGCTCCTGGGCTTCAAGGGAGGGCATTAAGGTGGCGGCGCGGGGCTTGACTCTGAAAAAGCTGGCCTGGGCGGGCCTCCTGGCGGCGGTGCTGGCGCTGCCGTCGGGAGCGGGTGCCAAATCCGACAAAATAAACCTATCTCCTGAGCGGGTGGACATCGGCGCCTTTTTCCAGGGGGCGGAGGTGGCCCTCTCGGGGGCATTGCCCGCCGGGGCCGATGCGGTGGTGGAGGTGCGGGGGGAGACCAGCCAGCAGACCCTGCTGCGCCTGGGCCGGCGCTGGGGGTTGTGGATGACGGTGGGCGAAATCGAGGTGGACCAGGCCCCCAACCTTTACCTGGTGATGAGCAGCACCCCCAAAATTCCCGAATTGTCAGGGACGCCGACCCCCTGGGGCCTGGCTTACCTGAAATCTCAGGTGAAACTCCAGGGAGCCCTGGCCCCTGATGAAAACGACCGCTTTCTTATGGAGTTCCTGGAGCTTAAAATAAGTGAAGATCTGTATGAAACCTTGCCGGGAGCCATACGCATCAGCAAATCACCCGGCGGCGGCGCGGCTTTCCAGGGAGCCTTCCGGTTGCCGGCCAGAGTGCCGCCGGGCCCCTATCAGGTGCGGCTTTCGGTTCTTGAGGACGGCCGCCTTTTGGAGCAGAAGACCGCGGCATTTACCGTCAAAATGGTGGGCTTCCCGGCTCTTTTTGCCTCCCTGGCCTATGAGCAGGCCGCGCTGTATGGCCTCCTGGCGGTGATTATCGCCATCGCCACCGGGTTCATCATGGGTTTCCTGTTTAAGGGCAAGGCCGAGCATTGAGCCTAGAAAGGTAGGGCGGGCACTGCCCGCCGCTCTATGCCGCCGGATGCGGAGCCAGGTCGAGCTTGGCGGGCAGGGGGGTGCCCACACAGGAGATTGGGAACCAGAAGAAATAAAGTAAGGGCTCTTTCAGGTTCAAGGACGCGGGATATGTTCACCGGACTTCGCAGCCTCTGGCAGAAAATGTTTAAGCCGCCCCCAGAGTTGGTGGCCTTTCCGGAGGTCTTTGAACGCTTCCAGGGCCTGCTCCAGGACCATCAGAAGATCATGGAAATCATTGCTGATCTGGGAGAAAAATCCGGCGGCGACTATGTCTTTGACCGGAAATACCTGACGGACTCGGTGGGCGAACTGCACACCCTGCTGCTCCGCCTGGTCAAGGGGCTGAACCTGATATCCGGCAACCGCTACGTGGACTTGTACGCCGCGCTGGACCGCATCCTGCTCCCCCTGGAGGCGGAACTGCGGGGTCGGCTGGGTCTCACCGAGGAGATGCCCTGCGTGGTCGGCCTCAAAACCGCGCCCCTGGACCTGCCGGAGTTGGTGGGGGGGAAGGCCGGGGTCCTGGCGGAGATTTGCCAGCGCCTCAACGTGCCGGTGCCCGACGGCTTTGTGGTCACCACCCGGGTCTACCGCCGGTTCATGGAGCACAACCAGGCGGATGACCGCATCCTCACCCTGCTGGACGCCTGGATTTCCGGCAAGGTGGATGCCTACCAGGTTTCCCGGCAGATCCAATACGCGGTGCTGGCCGGGGTGGTGCCCCAGGAGATTGTCCGGGACATCCGGCGCGAGGCCCAGGCCAGGCACTTCTGGGCGGTCCGGAGCAGCGCCTTCGGCGAGGACGGCGATCTGTCCTTTGCCGGTCTGCATGAGAGTTTTGTGCAGGTGCCGGCCGCGGGCATTTTGGAGGCCATAAAAAAGGTGTGGGCCAGTCTCTATTCCCCGGAAGCCCTGGAGTATCGCCGCCGCATGGGCCTGTTGGGCGAGGAGGCCGCCATGGCCGTGCTGTGCCAGGTGGTGGTGGCCAGCCGGGCCAGCGGCGTGGCCCACAGTCTGGACCTGGAGGCCCCGGAGAGCGACGGCCTGGTGATCTACGCCTATCCGGGTCTGGGTCGCTCGGTGATGGCAGGCGAGGTTTCCCTGGACCGCTTTGTGGTGGCAAGAAAGCGGCCCTATGACCTCAAAGCCCAAAACGTAGTCGTCAAGGACAAGTACCGGCGGGCCGCACCCGGCGGGGGAGAGGAAGAAGTGCCGGTAGGCCCGGAGGACCGGGAGCGCCCCGCGCTCGGCCAGGATGAGATCCGCACCCTGGCCCGCTGGTCCAGGACCCTGGAGCGCTATTTCAAGCGTCCCCAGGAAACGGAATGGGCCGAAGACGAAGCAGGCCACATCTGGATATTGCAATCCCGCCGCCTGCTTTCGCCCAAGGCCGTCGGGGTTCCCGATATTTGCGAGTCCTGCTCTGCGTATAGCGTGCTGATCCAGGACCAGGGGTCCGTGGCCCATGCCGGGGTGGGCGCCGGGCCGGTCTTTGTGGTTTCCTCCGACCGCGATCTGGAAGCTTTTCCCGAAGGCGCGGTCCTGGTCACCCGCTATACCGCCCCCTGGCTGGCCCCCGTGGTGCCGAAAGCTGTAGCCATCGTGGCGGAGCGGGGCTCGCCGGCCGGACATCTGGCCACCATCGCCCGGGAATTCCGGGTGCCCACCCTGGTGGGGGTGGAGGGCGCCGTGGCCCTCCTGGGCGACAAAGGCGAGATCACCGTGGACACCCACAACCGCCTGATCTACCAGGGCCGGGTGGCCGAGCTGCTCCACTACGAACTTATTCAAGCCACCGTGTTCGAGGAAGCCCCGGAGTTCCGCCTGCTCCGGCGCCTGTTGAAGCGCATCGCCCCCCTCAATCTGGCGGAGCCCCAGGACCCCAATTTCACCCCCGAGGGCTGCCGTTCGGTGCACGATGTCATCCGGTTTGTCCATGAGAAGGCGGTTCAGGAACTCATGGACCTGCCCCGGTTTCTCAAGCGCTTCAAGGAGGCCCACCTCTGGAGCCTCATTTCGGAGGTGCCCCTGGGCCTCAAGATCTGGGACCTGGGCGGCGGCATCGAACCGGGGGCCAAAGGCAGTTCCATTACCCCGGCCCAGATCCGCTCGGTGCCCCTCAGGGCCCTGTGGGAGGGGATCACCCTGCCGGGGGTGTGGAGCACCGAGCCGGTGCCGGTGGACTTCAAGGGGCTCATGGCCAGCCTCACCCGCCCCCAGGGCGAGGGGGTCGGTATGCCCGGCTATTCCGGCATAAATCTGGCGGTGGTCACCGAAACCTATCTGAATTTACACCTGAAGCTCGGGTACCATTACAATCTCATCGATGCGCGCCTGGACCCCGACCCCCACCACAACCATATCTACTTCCGCTTCGTGGGCGGGGTCACGGACCTGACCCGGCGCTCCCGCCGGGCCCGCCTGTTGGCCGACATCCTTTCCAAATATCACTTCAAGGTGGACATCAAAGGGGATCTGGTGCTGGCCCGGGTTCTGCACCTGCCCCAGGAGGACATGGTGCGCCGCCTGATGGCCCTGGGCCAGTTGGTGGGCTTTACCCGCCAATTGGACATGCAGCTCAAAAGCGACGACGATGTGGGTCGCTTTCTGGAAGCCTTTATGGAGCGTTTAGGAACCAGCGGGGAACCGAAGTCCCCTTAAGGAGGAGAACATGGTGCAGAGAAAGCTGAAAATTCTGATCCTCGACGATGAGCCCATTGTCTGCAAGCGCTTGAAGCCTTCCCTGGAAAAGCAGGGGTTCGAGGTAGACACCTTCATCCGCAGCTTCGAGGCCATGCAGGCGGTAACCGAGGCCAGGTATGACATCATCATCACCGACCTCAAGATGGAAGGCATGGACGGCATGCGCTTCCTGCAGGAAGCCAAAAAACTCCATCCCGACATTGAAATCATCGTTATCACCGGATTCGCCACCATGGAAACCGCCAAGGAATCCTTTAAGAAGGGAGTGTTCGACTTCATAGCCAAGCCCTTCAACTTAAGCGAGATCCAGCGGGTGGTCATGCGGGCCGAGGCCAAGATCCGGGGAACCGGGCAGTGAGCCGTCGGTGCGACCCTGGGACAAGGAGGCTGCCGTGATCAAGACAGTGGTGTCCATCGAAATGGATCTGGCCGCCAGCCGGGCCATCCGCTTCGCCTCGCAGTTGAATTTTTTCATCCCCATGGAAATCCACCCGGTGTATGTCAAAGCGCCCCCGCCCCGAGATCTGTCCATCGGCTCCGGCTGGGCCCGCCGCCACTGGGAGGAGGATCTGGTCCAGCAGGGAAGAACGGAGATCATTGAGATGATCAGCTCCGAGTGGGAGTTCAGCCCCACGCTTAAGGAACCCCTGGTCGTGTCCGGCGATCGGGAAGCGGAACTGCTCAAGATCATGGATATCCAGCCTTTTGACATCTTTGTGGACGGCGAACCCTTCGAGTGGACTCCGGCCGATCTGCACCACAAGCTGCACTCCCGGCTCTGGCAGCGCTTTCCGGGGATCATCGGCTGTGCCCGGGTGCTCAGGAAAATCAACAAATTATTGCTGCTGTTAACCGAAGCCCCGGGAGTTTGGCCGTTAGTGGAAAGCATGACCCGCCTGTGGAGCGGCTCCACCCTGCCGGTAGTGCTGGCCGTGCCCCGGGGCGCGCCGGCGGAGCTGGCCCACGAGGCCGGCCGGGCTCAGGAGGCCCTGGCTCAATCCGGTTGCCGGGTTTCTCTCCTGGCCGACTTGGCCTATTATCCGGAGCCCCCGGTCCCCGAGTTCCTGAGGGAATATGGGCTTATGGCCCTGGCCTTAAAGCGCGACCTGAAAAAAGACGACCCCGGCCTGGCCTGGCTGGCCCAAGTCAAGGTCCCGCTCCTTATCAGGCTGTATTAAATCTGTTGGACGAGAAAGGGGAACGCTCATGAGAATACTCTTCGCCGGCGACGAAAACCCCTACAGCGCCTTTGCGCTCAAGGAACTGATCCGGCTGGCCATGAACACCTGGGCGGATGTGACCCTGCTGGGGGTGCAGGCGGACCGGGCCACCCCCGGGCCGGTGAACCCGGCCCTCAATCTGGCCCTCAACCGCTACCGGGAGGCCTTCCTCAACAGTTGGGAAGGGGAGGATTCCCCCTACGCCCTGAGCAACTGGCAGTATGAGTGGGGCCCGCTGCAGGACAACCTCTGGGAGGAGCGGCTGGTGTGCAAAAGCGGCAAAAAGGATTTTCGGGTCCACCTGCGCATCGGCCCCCCGGCCGCGTCCATCCTGAGCGAAGCCCGGGAAGAAGGGGGCGACCTGATCATTCTGGGCTGCACCGGAGGGGGCCAGTGTCTCTGGAGCGGCGCCCCGGGAGTGCCCCAGCGGGTGGCCTCCGAGGCCGACTGCTCCGTGCTCCTGGTGAAGGAAGAGCAGCCCATCCGCCGCATCCTGGCCTGCCTCGACCAGACCTACATCAGCCAGGAATCCCTGGAGACCCTCAATCAGATGGTGACCATTCACAATGCCGAACTCGAAGTGGTCGGGGTCAATCCCGAGGCCGGCCTCAAAAAAGAGGTGTACACCCGTCTCATTGAAGTGGGCGATTATTATCAGGACCGGGGGGTCAAAATCACCACCCGCCTCACGGAAATCGCCGACCTGGAGGCCTCTCTGGCCTCAGAGGGCAAACAGGACCTCCTGGCCCTGTGGATGGGCAAGAAATCCATCCTGTCCCGGTTCTTCCCCCGGGAGTGGCTGGGCCGGCTGGTGGCCCGGGGCCAAAGCTCGGTCCTGGTGATGCGCTGATTTCTCCAGATTTTTGAACGAAGCGCGCCGGAAACATCTTGCATTTGCTGAAAGGGAGGCTGCCATGCTGAAAATTCTCGTGGGCGTCAACAAGAGTGAGGAGTCGCAGTTGGCCTTGCGCTATGCCTGCCACCTGTTGGAACATTTTCCTGCCGAAGTGGATGCCCTGTATGTCAAACCGGATGTCCTGGAAATGGCCCGGGAGGGCGCGTATGCCCCTTTTGCCACCAAGGGCGATTTGGAGCGGGAGGTGGAAAAGGAGGCCACCCGGGTGGTGGAGGAGATCTTCGAGGCCTGTGAGGTCTGCCTGGGAGGCAAGGTTCCCTGCGACCCCGCGGTGGCGGTGGGCGATCCGGCCGAGGAGATCGTGCGGATGGCCGACCAGGGGAACTACGATCTCATTGTCCTGGGTGGGCCCAGCCGCTCCACCCTGCGGGGCCTGCTTTTGGGCGCGGTCCACAACAAGGTGCTGCTCTACGCCAGGCAACCGGTTTTCATTGTGCGCCATTACCGGGAAATCAAGCGCCTCCTGGTGGCCTATCGGGGGTCGTCCTGCGACCAGGGCGCGTTGCAGTTCATCGCACCCCTCTTTGCCCAAAAAAAGCCGGAGATCACCATCCTGCACGTCCAGGAGACCGAACGGGGGGAGAGCCCCGAGTTTGCCGAGAGCTGCGTCCTGGAAGGGCGGCAGACGCTCCACAACCTGGGCTTTGAGCCGGTCACCAAGGTGACCAAGGGAGATTTCGAGGAGGAAATTTTGAAGGAAGTGGCAGTGGGGCGCTACGACCTGGTGGTGCTGGGGGCGTACGGCCACAAGCATCCCAAATACCTGCCGGTCATCAGCGACGAGGCCCTCAACCTGGCCCGCCTGACCACCCGACCGGTCCTGGTGTTCCGGGATGCCGTCCGCCGGGAAGGCTGATTTTGTTGTCCTGAAAAGTTTTTTTGTGGGGGAGGGGGCCAGGGGTCGCAGA
>JBGSLA010000178.1:0-5986 GCA_041740935.1 Desulfobaccales bacterium
CCCCCTCCCAACCCCCTTTAACGAGGGCAGGCAAGGCGAGGCTGCCGCCCCGACTTGCCTGCCCATAACAAAACGATAAGGGGTTGGGGGAGGGGGCAGGGGGCTGCGGCGCCGGTAGCACGGGCTTCCAGCCCGTGGGAACCCCCCTCCCCCACAAAAAACTATTCAGAACAAAAAACCGAACACCCTCTTACAGGGCGTGAATCTGGGTATTCGGCGATTTGGGGGGCTGAACCTGAAGGTCCAGGGCCAGCATCCGGGCGGCCAGGGTATGGATGGCCCAGCTGGCCCGGCTTTCGGGAAATTCTCTCAGAAAGGGGACTTGAGACCGCAGGGCCTGCCTGACCGCCGGGTCGGCGGGGACCGCGCCCAGGCACTCAAGGTGCAGGTCCAGAAACCTGGCCGCGGCCTGGGCCAGGGTTTTAAAGGCCTGACGGGCTTCCTGCTCCCCTTGCACGGCGTTGACGATCACCCAAAAACGGCGGTGCTGATAGTCCCGGGCCAGCACTTTGATCAGGGCGTAGGCGTCGGTGAGCGCGGTGGGGTCGGGGGTGGCCACCACCAGGGAACAATCCGCCAGGGTGTTGAACCACAGAACCGCAGGCCCCAGGCCGGCGCCGGTGTCCACCAGGACATGGTCAAAGGGGGCAGCCACAGTCCTGATGACCTCAGCCAGGACGGACTGATCCTCGGGCCCCAGATTGGCCATTTCCGGCACCCCGGAGGCGGCCGGCAGCACTCCCAGGCAGGGATGAAGGGAGATGACCGTCTGGCGGGGGTCGGCCCCATGGTCCAGGATATCCCGCAGGGTGGCACTCACCTCCAGTCCCAGGAGCACATCAACGTTGGCCAGACCAAGGTCGCCGTCCACCAGCAGGACCCGTTTCCCCTGCTGGGCCAGGGCGAAGGCCAGATTGACCGCCAGGCAGGTTTTGCCCACGCCGCCCTTGCCGCTGGTGACGCACCAGAATTTCGGCTCAGCCATACGATTCACCAGTCCTGTCGTCATGAGCTTGACCTCCCCGCACAATGGTGCGGAATTCCTCCCGGCTCAGCCCGGCCTCGGGGCCGCTCTCCGGGCTGTCGGGATAACACACGGTATTGCGCCCCCGGGCCTTGGCCTGAAAAAGCCAGTGGTCGGCCTGTTGCAGGAAGCCCTCCGGGTCCAGATTCCTCTGGGCGGTCAAGCTGTCCACCCCAAAGCTGGCGGTGAGGCGATCCTCCCAGCCCGGGATATCTTCCCAGGAATTGGCTATGAGGTCCTTTAAGCGGAAGGCCAACTGCACCGCCTGGGGCAGGCGGGTGCCGGGGAGCACCAGGGAAAATTCCTCGCCCCCATAGCGGCAGGGGATGTCAAGTTTTCTGATGTTGTTTTTGAGGATGGCCCCCACCAGACACAGGGCCGCATCGCCGAAATGGTGCCCGTGATTGTCATTGACGCGCTTAAAATAGTCCAGGTCCAGCATGATGAGGCTGGTGGGCAGGCCGGTGCGCCGGGTGCGCTCCATTTCCCGGTCCAGGGCAACCATGAGATACCGCCGGTTATACAGGCCGGTGAGGGGGTCGGTCTGGGAGAGCTCCCGCAGCCTCCGGCACTCTTCCTGAAGGTGCAGGAGTTCGGAAAAAACCGGACAGATTTCCAGGCCCGCCGGGCAGTCGGGTGGGGTCTCCAGGGGCGGCATAACCATCCTCCCCTTTGATATCGGCATCCTTATCCGATAAGTGAAGAGAAAAATACCGGCGGGACCATCCGGCCGCGGGCCCGGGAGAAGGCGGCTCTTCCCCCTTCCCCAAGGCCGGCGGCAGACAGGTAAATTTTTTGAAAATGGGAGCTATAAGCGGGGATCGACGTTGCCGGAGCCGCCGCATTCCGGAATGTAGCAGCTCACGTCTTTGAATTCACAGGTTTCCTTGCATTCCGGGCAAGTCCGGGGGGGGCTGGCCGCCTCCAGGGTATAGCCGCATTTGGTGCACTTCCAGTGGACCTTCATGTCCATGGCGCTCATCTTGGTCTCTCCCTTGCCTGAAAGCTTTGAAAATCCGCCGGTCACCGTCGCCGGCAGTGCCTAAAACATAACCACTCCCCAACAAAGAGCAATGGCTGGGGGCTTAAAGCTTGCGGAGGCGCTGTTTTTTGTGGCGCAGGCTTTTCTTGAGGCGGCGGGCCGGCCCTTTTTTGGCGCCGCCCCGGCCGGCCTCGGCGTCTTCCTCTTCGGGACCATGGCCCCCGGCTGCGTTTCGCAAATACTGGCCTTCAAACTGGGAGGCCGCCACCCACACCGCGCCGGCGGCTTCGGCCCAGTCCTGCAGTTCCCGGTCTGAACTCACCAGCACGGCCCGGCTGCCCTCCCGGCTCAGCAGGCGCTTGATGACCTCGTCGGCCCGCTCCCCCCGCCTGGAATAGACCACCCCGATGCCGTGGACCCGGTCCCGGCTCTCCCGAACTCCCCCGCCCTGCCAGCCGTCGAACACCACGGTGATTTTGTGCTGGGGGCGCCGCCGGCGATAGTCCGCCAGGGATTCCAACAAGGCTTCCCGCCCTGCCTCCAGGTCCCGGGCATCCAGCAGACTCAGCCACATGGACTGGCGGATGAGGTTGTAGCCGTCAATGATCAGGTGCACCGACATGACCGCGTTAAATTTAACCCTTTGCCTGTCCTAGGAAAAGAAGTATGGTTATTTTAACCAAAAAACCATGCGATGGGTCAATCTGTTGCATTCCCGGTCACCTGGGGAAATATGCTTTTTCCGCCGGGACCACCCGGTTCTATCCAGGGCCGTGGCCCTGGGCGGCGCCGGCCGGGCCGGGAGCGGCGTTTCCACATTTTTGTTTAACCTTTTTAATTTTTACGACAATAAATTTAAACTATATTAAAACAACAGCCGATAGTAAGGCAATTAAGTTACAAAGGCCGGGAGGAAAATTATTTAAGCCCTTGACGACTCAACGGTCTTTTGCTACGTTTAGTATAAGTTATAGCATACGCAACTTTGGGGGAGGAGTTAACTATGCGTAACTCTTGGTTAATTTGCGTCTTGCTCGTGTTGGCCGTGGCGGTCGGCGGCTGCGCCAAAAAAAAGGTACAGCTGCCTGAGACGAAGCCGCCCCTGACGCCGGTGGAGCCGCTGGCCCGCCCCTTGACCCCTGAACAGCAGGAAGTCAAGCAAATTCTCGACAAAAACGGCTTCAAGAAATCAGTCTCCAAACCCACCATCATTCTGGTGCGGAAACAGGACCGCCGGCTCACGGTGTACAAAGGCCTCACCCGCATCAAGTCCTATCCCGTGGTTCTGGGGGCCAATCCCCGCAACGACAAACTGTCTCAGGGGGACCGGTGCACGCCGGAGGGGGTTTACCGGGTGGTGACCAAGTTCGATCACCCCCGCTGGGACAAGTTCATCCTGCTGGATTATCCCAACACCCAGAACTGGTTGAGATTCAACCAGGCCAAGCAAGCGGGGCGGCTGCCCCACGACGCCCAGATCGGGGGCGAAATCGGCATCCACGGCACCCATGACCCGATGATGAACATCATGGGCGAAAACTGGACCTTCGGGTGCGTCTCGTTGCTGAATCACCATATCGAGGAACTTTATCCCCTGGTGGGGGAAAACACCCTGGTGGTCATCAAAAGGAATTAGCTTCGGCGGATTCTCCTGCCGGCCCGAAGCAACCCTTGCAGCAGTTGAGTTTCTTTCATTGTCCACCGGAAGCGGAGCCAAGCAGAGCTTGGCCTGCACCGGGGTTCCCAGACGGGGGCCTGGGAGCCGGAATAACCGTGGCGCCGGCGCCCTCGCCGGCGCAAAAACCGCCGAGGGCGGCGGTTCCACACAAAAACTTTTCATAACCGCCGCGCCTGAGCCTGCGGCTCTCTCCAAACCAGGAAAATTTGGTGGGGCGGGCCTCCGCGCCCGCCAGAATTCTGGCGGCCAGGGACGGCCGCCCCACCAGAAGACAGCCGCCTGACGAACTTTTCGTAACAGTTCCTCATGAGCCGGTGGCCTACCCGCAAAGCCTGAAAAGACCGGTTTTTTTGACTTTGGACCCTGGACTTTGGACTTTGGACTTTTCATAACAGAGTCCACCCCGCCGAGGCGCCGGCCGATCCGTTAACTTTCCCCCTCAGGCTTGAGCAGAAAGGCCTCCACGAAGCCCTGGAGGTCGCCGTTGAGCACCCGGTCCACGTCCCCCTCTTCGTGTTTGGTGCGGTGGTCCTTGACCAGGCGGTAGGGCTGGAGCACGTAGGAGCGGATCTGGCTGCCCCAGGCGATGTCCTTTTGGGTTTCCTGGAGTTCCTGCTTTTTTTCCTCCCGTTTGCGGCGTTCGAGGTCGTAGAGCCGGGCCCGCAAAACCTTCATGGCCAGTTCCCGGTTGCGGTGCTGGGAGCGCTCGCTCTGGCTGATCACCACGAGGTTGGTGGGCAGATGGGTGAGGCGGACCGCGGAACTGGTCTTGTTGACGTGCTGCCCGCCGGGGCCGCTGGCCCGGAAGGTGTCCACCCGCAGGTCCTTGTCCTGGATGTCGATGTGAATGCGGTCATCCACTTCGGGGAGCACCTGCACCGCGGCAAAGGAGGTGTGGCGCCGGCCGCTGGCGTCAAAGGGGGAAATGCGCACCAGGCGGTGGATGCCGTGCTCGCTCTTGAAATAGCCATAGGCGTGAGGACCGCTGGCCGCGAAGGTGACGGACTTCACCCCGGCTTCGTCCCCCTCCAGCAGGTCAATGGTTTCGGTCTTGAAGCCCTTGATCTCGGCATAGCGCAGAAACATGCGCAACAGCATCTCGCACCAGTCCTGGGCTTCGGTGCCGCCGGCCCCGGCGTGGATGGTGATGATGGCGTTTTCCTGGTCATCTTCGCTCCCCATGAAAAGCTGCAGTTGCCATTCCTTGAAGTCCCGGTCCAGTTGAGTGAGCCCCGCGGCCACTTCCTGCATGGCCTGAAGGTCTTCCTCCTCCGCGGCCAGATCCAGGAGCACCCCCAGGTCCTCTATCTGGCGGGCCCGGTTTTCATAGTCCTCGAGGGCGTTGACCTGGGCGCGGCGCTCTTTTTGGAGCTGGGTCGCGGCCTGGATATCCTCCCAGAAGCCGGGTTTCCCCATGATTTCATCGAGTTCGGCGAGTCTGGCCTGTTTGCTGTCCAGCTCAAAGAAAACCTCGAAGGGCCGTGAGCCGGTCCTGGTATTCTGTTAAACGGGCCTTGTATTCCGGATAGAGTTCCAACATGGTTCCTCCTGGCCTGCCGATCCCATTTGAGTTGCAGGTTTCGAAAGGCAAAACTTGGCGCTGAATTTGTTGCTCATAATTCTGACCTGAAAATGTTTTGTGCAGGGCGCCTCTTACTCGCCAAAAATAGTCATTGCCACGAATGGTGCGTGAGACGCACCCTACATTGGTTTTCATGGTTTTGGGTGTTTCCGGGGAATATGAATGTTTCACACCCCGGAGGGGCGGGGAACAGGGCTCCCACCTCAGCCCGCCAGGCCGAGAGCTTATCTGAATTTCATGATCAACACGAGACAACTGCAGGGCGAACGCACAGGAAGGCGCCCCGGCCCGATACGTCCCTGGACGTCAAAGGCCGGACCACCGGTGCAGGCTGGGGAAAATCTTAACCATTCTCATACACTGCAATATTACTTCAAAATAAAGAAAAAGGGAATCCCCCGCTGCCAGGCGGCCAGGAGCACGGCGCTGGCCAGCACCAGGAGTTCCACCATCTCGTTGACCGCGCCGTACACATCCCCGGTGACGCCCCCCAGGCGCTTTGTAAAATAGCGGCTCAACCCCCAGACCGCCAGGGCCGCCAGGCCAAGCACCAGGGCCCCGGCGACCCCTCCCATCAGGAAACTCAGGACCAGGGCCGAGACTGTGGCCCCGAGGGTCCGGGCCCGGGTGGCGCCCTCGGTCATGGCCTGGCCCAGGCCGCCCCCGGGCCGGGCGTAAGGGGCCAGCGCGGCCAGAAAGACCAGGCCCCAGCGGCCGATC
>JBGSLA010000179.1:0-7431 GCA_041740935.1 Desulfobaccales bacterium
GATCCGGGGCAGCAGGGCCTGGGCCAGGTCCTCGGCTTGAAAACGCGCCGGCACCACATCGGCCACCAGACCCCACGCCCTCAGGGCCTGGGCCGTGGCCGGGCCGATGGCCGCCAGCTTTGCCCCCCCCAGGGCCCGCACATCCAGGCCATTTTCAAACAGCCGCTGAAAAAAGGCCGCCACCCCGTTGGCGCTGGTGAAAATCAGCCAGTGATATTCGGCCAGACGGGCCAGGGCCGCGTCCAGGGGGCCGAAGTCGTCCGGCGGCGCAATCTCCAGGGTGGGGATTTCGAGACAATGGGCCCCGGCCTCGGCGAGGAGGTCCACCAGGGCGCTGGCCTGCTCCCGGGTGCGGGTGACCACGGCAAGCTTGCCGAACAGGGGGCGTTTTTCCCACCAGGCCAGGCGATGCCTAAGTTCCACCACGCCCCCCACCACCAGGATGGCCGGGGGCCGAAGGCCGGCCTCTGTGGCCCTGACGGCAATGTCCGCCAAGGTCCCCGTCACGGTGCGCTGGCCGGGGAGGGTGCCGGACTGGATGACCGCGGCCGGCGTGGCTGAAGACCTGCCGGCCTCCACCAGCCGCCGGCAGTTTTTCGCCAAGTTTTTGACCCCCATGAGAAAGACCAGGGTGCCGGGGTTTTGGCCCAGGTTGTCCCAGGGGATGGTGCTTTCTGCTTTGGTGGGGTCCTCGTGGCCGGTGATGAAGGTGACCAGCGTGGTGTGGGCCCGGTGGGTCACGGGGATGCCGGCGTAGGCGGGCACCGCCACCGCGGAGGTGACCCCGGGTACCACCTCGAAGGGGACGCCGGCCGCGGCCAGGGCCTCGGCCTCCTCGCCCCCCCGCCCGAAGACAAAAGGGTCGCCGCCCTTGAGGCGCACCACGGTGAGCCCCGCCCTGGCCTTGTCCACCAGCAGCTGGTTGATGCCCCCCTGGGGCAGGGTGTGATCCCCGGCCTTTTTGCCCACATAGATGACCTCGGCGTCAGGCCGCGCCTCTTTCAGGAGTTCCGGGCCGGCCAATTGGTCATAGACGATGACGTCGGCCCGGGCCAACAGTTTCAGGCCCTTGACGGTCAGAAGGCCGGGGTCGCCGGGCCCGGCACCCACCAGATAGACTTTTTCAAACATATGAGACGGTTTTCGGTTTGCGGTTTTCCGCCGTGAAAAGTTCGAGGTGGGGGAGGGGGGTGCCCACGGGCTGGAAGCCCGTGCTACCGGGGCCGTGGGCCCCTGCCCCCTCCCCCAGTCCTCCCCCCAGAAAGGCTTTTCATGCTTTCCGGGTGAGCCGCAGGTTCATGAGCAACTGTTTAATAAAATCCCTTCATGGAGCGCCGCCGGCCTCAGATTTTACTTCCGCCCCAACCCGCAGGCCCGCCGGTTCTCGATGGCCGCCACCGCGCCCCCATATTTTTCATGGATCAGCTGCCGGTCGAACTCCCACATCCGGGCCAGCAGGGCTTCTTTTTCCGCGGGGGTGAAATATGACATGCAGGGGATGAAGAAGTGCTGGTCTTCGGTGGCGATGTGCCTGGGATAGATGGCGGTGAGCTTGTCCATAAAAAATAAAATCTGGCCCACGGCCTCCGGCTCCTCCCGGAGGTAGTTTTCCTTGGCGGCCACCAGCCCTTTGGTGTAGTCCCGGGCCAGCACATGCTCGGCGGTCAATTCGTCCAAAGTCTTTTTCAGTTCGGGATCGAGCTCTTTGGCGGCCAGCTCGGCAAAGAGAATGTCCTCCTCCTTGCCGTGGTGGCAGCGGTCGGCGTAGGTGCGCAGGAAATCCACCGCCACGTCGATGAACACCGGGTCCACAAAGGCGAACTTGGGGTCCACCAGAATGTTCGCCCGGATGCGCTCCAATTCCTGGCGTATCAGTCTCACCATGCGTTCAATGAGGCGGTGCTCGGTCATCAACGGGCCGATGGGCTGCATGAGTTAGCTCCTGTGTTCTTGAGGGAAGAACTGGGATGACCAGGCATCAGTTATCAGTTTTCTGCAATCTCAAATAGTTGTACCGATCTCTGATCTCTGATCTCTGATCTCTGATCTCTGATCTCTGATCACTGATCACTGGTAACTGATTACTGGTCACTGGTAACTGGTCACTGATTATACCTTCACCAACTCATATTCCCTGGTCCCCAGACCGAGCTGCTCGGCGTACTCCAACTGGATGGGCCAGTCGATCTGGGGGTAGATGGCTTTGAATTTATCCACCCCGGGGGAGAGGTCCTGGAGTTGGGAGCCGGGGAGGCCGGGGGCCTTGTTCACCAGGTCGGCCGAGGCCTGGTCGATGGCCACCGGGTCGCGGCCGGCCAGGATGCCGATGTCCCCCACGATGGGAAAATCGTTAAAGCCGTAGCAGTCGCAGGCCGGGGACACCTGGGTGACAAAATTGATGAACAGGGCCCGGTCCCGCTTGTTCAGCAGGACCCCGTAGGCGTATTCCACCATTTTTTTGAGGAACACCGGGATGGCTTCGTTCCACTGGATCTGGATATTGCCGTAGGGGCAGACGGAGATGCACTCGGCGCAGCCGACGCATTTTTTGGGGTCGATGACCGCTTTTTCGGTCTCGGGGTTGATGTGGATGGCTTCCACCGCGCAGTGGGCCACGCATTCGCCGCAGCCGGTGCACTTTTTCTGGGTGATAACCGGGGAAATGTTGCTGTGCTGGGCCATCTTGCCTTTGCGGGAGGCCCCGCCCATGCACAGGTTTTTGATGGCCCCGCCGAAGCCCGCCATTTCGTGCAGCTTGAAATGGCTCATGGCCACCAGGCCCTCGGCCTCTTGGACGGCCTCGGCCAGGAAGACGGTTTTGAACTGCTCCTTATTGATCTCCACTTCCACTTCGGCCTTGCCGGTGAGGCCGTCGGCGATGACCACCGGGGCCCGGGTGACCGCATAAGCAAAGCCGTTTTCGATGGCGGTGGTGAGGTGGCTCACCGCCTCGGTGCGGGTCCCCAGGTACAGGGTGTTGCTGTCGGTGAGAAAGGGGTTGGCGCCTTGGCCCCAAAGTTCATCCACCACCAGGCGCACGAAGTTGGGGCGGATGTAGGAGGTGTTGCCCTTTTCCCCGAAGTGGAGCTTGACCGCGACGAGGGGCCGCTTTTTTTTGCGCTGGACAATGCTTTTGACCTCCAGGGCCTTGAGGAGCTTGCCGAATTTCTGGAAATTGGTCTCCTTCAGAGAGGCTCTCAGGTCCATGAAATAGACGGTGCTGGGCATAGTTCACCTTTGATAGTGTTCAAAGTTCATGGTTTAAGATTTTTTTAACATAAGCAGTTCATTCAAAAATTTTTTGAAGAATATTTGCTTGGATTTTCCTGTTATTATGAATAACTATTATTCTAAATTATAAGAACATAATATTTTGAGCCTCTTGCAAAAATCTCCAGGGAGAGGAATTGTCATTCTGAGCGAAGCGAAGAATCTCGTATTTTCAAAAGCTTTAGATCCTTCACTTCGTTCAGGATGACAAAATGAGCCACTTTTGCAAGAGCCTCATTTTGTTATTTAAAATAAAGTTCCCCTACGAAAGAACCTATAACTCCCTCTCCCCTTAAAAAGGGGAGAGGGGATTTTTTTTCTCTTCTGGTAGGAAGAGAAGGGATTTTTTTCTCTTCCTCTTCCACAAAGAAATAAGATTTTTTACTGTGTTAAGGTTTCTTGTTCAAGTCGCTGAAATTGACCTCGGCAGAGAGGCCCGTACCGCTACTTTTCAGGGTTTATGGTGCCAGCGGCGATCAAGCCGCGTTTGCCCTGAGATGCTCCTGATATACCCCCTCTCCCCCCGCAGGGGGGAGAGGGTTGGGGGGAGGGGGGATCATTTTTTATCCCTATAGATGCCGTTGACTCAAGAGGAACTGTTTCGAGAAAATTGGTACGGCAAGAGGACCAAAAGTTGTGAACCGCTCGACCCCCCAATGCTGGTTTGCTGATTTCCTCACATAATCTCAACACTCAGCGAGCCGGCGCCGGTGAGCTTATCCCCCCAGGAGGCGCACTGCTTCCCGGACCATCTGGTTGGTGTAGCCCCACTCGTTGTCGTACCAGGTCATGATTTTGAGGAGGTCGCCGTCCACCACCTGGGTCATGCTGAGTTCCACCACCGAGGCCCGGGGGTCCCGGATGACGTCCGAGGACACCAGGGGGTCTTGGGATACGCCCATAATCCCCTTATATCGGGGGGTCTCGGCTTCCTGGCGGAGGATGTCGTTGACCTCCTTGGCGGTGGTGGCCTTGTCCAGGACCATGACGATGTCGGCCAGGGAGCCGCAGGGCACCGGGCCGCGCACCGCCACCCCGTCGAATCTGCCCTTCAGGTGGGGCAGGATGTCCGTGGTGGCCTTGGCCGCGCCGGTGCTGGTGGGCACGAAGTTGGCGGCCCCGGCCCGGCCCCGGGCGAACTTTTTGGCGGGCCCGTCCACGATGGCCTGGCTGGAGGTGTAGGCGTGAATGGTGGTCATGGTGGCCTTTTTGATGCCTAAGTGCCGGTCGATGATCTCCACTATGGGGGCGATGCAGTTGGTGGTGCAGGAGGCGCAGGAAAAAGTTTGCTCACCCGCCGGGGGCTGGGTGACGCCGTGCACGATGGTGCACATCACATCCTTGGGCGGAGCGGACAGGAGCACGTATTTGGCGCCGCCCTGGAGGTGTTTCTGCAGGCCCTCGGTGTTGGTGAACACCCCGGTGGACTCAAACACCAGGTCAATGCCCATGTCCTTCCAGGGAAGCTGGGCCGGGTCTTTGACGCTTAAAAATTTGATGGTTTGGCTGTCCACCACCAGATTGCCGTCCTGGACGGTGACGGTCCGGTGATAGCGGCCGTAGACGGTGTCATATTTGAGCAGATAGACCAGGTTGTCCAGGGGCATGAGGTCGTTTACGGCCACCAGGTTCAACTTGGTGTTGTCCAAAATGATCTTCAGCGCGGCCCGGCCGATGCGTCCCATACCGTTAATCGCCACGTTTGCCATGGGTGCCTCCTTTGTCCGAATGGTTTAACCAGCCAATTGGTTCATCATGAGGTAAGTATCGGGTATTTTGGCGGATGTGGTGAATGATTCGGGTGAAAACCGCAGGTCAGCGCGTGCGAGGCGCAAGCCTCATTTCTGAAACCATTACATCATAGCACGGGAAAAGGCTCTTGGGTAGATGAGGTTTGAACTTTGGTGAGGGTATTAAGACCCCGGCAACTCCTGAAGGCGGGAGGCGCTGCGTTTTCCCGCCCTGCGGTCCTGTTACCGTGAAAATCCGATGGGCAAGGTGGAGCAGGCGCCCTCGCCCGGGGGCGGCTGTGCTACTTTTTTTCATCCTCCGGGTTTGAGCTTTTCAACCGCCGGAAAAGTGTCGTACAATAAAATCTAGAACCAAAATCGAGTTCTTTGCCTGACTTTTTACGGGGTGATGATGAATCCGGACGCGATTCCCGAAACCTGGCTGGTCACCGGCGGCGCCGGCTTCATCGGGGCCAACTTTGTGCTGGCCGCCCGGGCCCGAAACGCGGCCCGGATTGTCACCCTGGACCGCCTGACCTATGCCGGGAATCTCAGGAATCTGGAAGCCCTGGCCCAGGACCCCCACCACCTTTTCGTGCGGGGGGATATCGCCGATCAGGAGCTGGTGGGCAATCTTTTGGCCGGGCACCAGGTGCGGGCGGTGGTGCACTTCGCGGCGGAAAGCCACGTGGACCGCTCCATTTACGGCCCCCAGGCCTTTATGGACACCAACGTCATGGGGACCTTTCATCTCCTGGAGGCGGCGCGCCGCTATTGGGAGGGGCTGGGGGAGAACCGGCGGCAGGAGTTCCGTTTTCTGCATATTTCCACCGATGAGGTGTACGGATCGCTGGGGCCGGGAGCCCCGCCCTTCAGCGAAACCACGCCCTACGCGCCCAACAGCCCCTATGCCGCGTCCAAGGCGGCCAGCGACCACCTGGTGCGAGCCTATCATCACACCTATGGGCTTCCCACCCTGATCACCAATTGCTCCAATAATTACGGGCCCTTCCAGTTTCCGGAGAAGCTCATGCCGTTGATGATCCTGAACGGGCTGCAGGGGAAGCCTCTGCCTATTTACGGGGACGGCTTGAACGTCCGGGACTGGCTCTACGTCGAGGATCATTGCCAGGCCCTGCGTCTGGTCCTGTCCGGGGGCCGGGCGGGGGAAACCTATAACATCGGTGGCAATTGCGAAAAGACCAATCTGGAGGTGGTGCAGACGCTGTGCGCCATTCTGGATGAACTGCGGCCGGATGCCCCCCATCGGCCCCACGCCGGGCTCATCACCTTTGTCAAGGACAGGCTCGGGCACGACCGGCGCTATGCCGTCAACAGCGGCAAGATTTCCCGGGAATTGGGCTGGCGGCCCCGGGAGTCCTTTGCGAGCGGCTTGGGCAAAACGGTGCGCTGGTATCTGGACCACCCGGAGTGGGTGGCCTCGGTGCACAGCGGCGAATACCGGCAGTGGCTGGAGCTGCATTACGGGCGCTCTTCGGCCTGAGCCCTCATTGACCCGGGAGCACGAGACTCTTGCCTGTGCCGCACAGGCGGGACGCCTGTGGTCCCGGTTCATGGGGGGATGGGTGTCTGGGGGAGAAGGCAGGGGCCGACGGCTCCGGTAGCACGGGCTTCCAGCCCGTGGGCACCCCCCTCCCCCACCAAAAAAAACTTTTCAGGACAGTTGCGCATGGGCCGTTGGCTCACCCATAAAGAATGAAAAAGCTTTTCTGGTTTAGGGACAGCCGCCCCCGACTGTCCACTAAGGGCAGGCGAGGGCGCCTGCCCCTACATAAGGCGAACTTTCCAGGACAGAGGAGGGCCCCATGCAGGTGACACCCCAGCGCTTCCCTGAAGTTGTGCTTGTCGAGCCGCGGGTGTTTCGGGACGGGCGGGGGCATTTTCTGGAAATTTTCCAGGCCCGGCGCTACCCGGAACAGGGGATGCCGTCCGTTTTTGTGCAGGATAATCTGTCCCATTCGGTTCGGGGAGTGATCCGGGGCCTGCATTACCAGCTGCGCTTTCCCCAGGGGAAGCTCATCATGCCCCTTGCCGGGGAAATCTGGGATGTGGTGGTGGACATCAGGCGGGGTTCCCCCACCTTCGGGAAGTGGCTGTCCCTGAGCCTGGCCGCACAGGGGTGCCGCCAACTGTATGTGCCCCCCGGGTTCGCGCACGGCTTTGCGGTGGTGAGCGAGGCGGCCACGGTGCTGTACAAATGCACCGATTTTTACCACCCCGAAGACGAACAGGGCCTCATCTGGAACGACCCGGACCTGGCCATTCCCTGGCCGGCCGCGGCCCCGGTGCTGTCGGACAAGGACCGGGAGTATACCCGGCTCAGGGACAAGGCGCCGGGGGAGCTGCCGGTTTATTCGGAAGCATGAAAGGACGTTCCTGGGGGGAGGGCTGGGGGAGCAGCGGCTCCCCC
>JBGSLA010000180.1:0-5336 GCA_041740935.1 Desulfobaccales bacterium
GCCCCGCAAGCGCCGCTCCCGGCGTCGCCGGCCCCGGGGCGCCTCCCGCCGCCCGGTAAAGGTGTGAGTTTAATCAACCTGCTTCAGCTCCCCTGCCGGCCGGAACACCTGCCCGCGGCTAAGGGAGACCGTCTGGAGACCTCTGTCCTGAAAAGTTTCCTTTGTGTAGGGGCAGGCGCCCTCGCCTGCACAAGACCGCCGGCCGCGGCTGTTCTCCAGGATTTTCGCCGAAGTCTCAGCTTGCAATCTCGCCCGTTTCATAGTAAAGTATTATGGTATTTTTTGGGGAGCATCCTGCCATGTATCAATTCTCCGCAGTCGGTTCTTTCCAATCCCGGGGACGTATTTTGGTGGTGGACCAGGACGACTGGTGCCGGGAATTTCTCTCGCAGGTGATCAAACTTTGGGGGCTGGGGGAATTCCACCTGGCCAGCTCGGTGGAGGAAGCCCAGAGCCTTATTGAAGAGCTGACCTTCGATCTGTTGATCACCGACCTGAACCTGCCCCAATGCCATCAGTTGCTGGAGAACATCCGCCAGCGCTTTCCGGGGATACGCCTGATCGTCATGCTGCACCAGCGCAGCCAGCTGCATCAGATTTTTTACCTGGAGCACATGGAAGTGGTCATCAAACCCCTGAGTCTGGACGAAATGGCCCGGAAAATCCGCGAAGCCATCCACTCCAAACACCGCCACAAGGTGGAAGAAGAAATCCTCCGCTTAAAACAGGAAGCCTTTCGCCTTTAGGCCCGGCGCAGGATCCCGCCCCGATGAGCCAAAGCAGGCCTGGAGCGCGGCCCACCGACTTCTCCCGCCATGGCGCCGGCCCGTAGAAAACGCCATGCCTGTGTCCTGAAAAGTCCAAAGTCCAGGGTCCAAAGTCCAAAGTTTATTCGGTTCCGAAAAGTTCTTGTGCAGAACCGCCGCCCTCGGCGGTTCAGGCGCCGGCGCCACATTTTTCATGCATTGCGGGTGAGCCGCAGGTCCATGAGGAGCTATCCTGAAAAGTTTTTATGTGGGATGGGGTGCCCACGGGCTGGAAGCCCGTGCTACCGGGGCTGAGGGCCCCTGCATTCTTACACAAACCCCGTAATTCGAGAGCACACGTCCCGCCTGTGCCTCACAGGCAAGATGCCTGTGCTCCCGGACAAGGGGGTTGGGTGGGGGGTCTGGGGGAGCCACTGCTACCCCAGCCCTCCCCCCAGAAAAGATTTTCATTGCCGGGGGTGGTCATTGTGGCCATGAGGGTTTGCCCGCGGCATCACCGGTTCGAAAGCCCCTGCCGCCCCCGGGTGGCAAGCCGGCCTAAACCCCCTTTCTACTTGCATCCAGGCCCCAAGTGGGCTAAATTAACCTAATTACTTGAGTTTTGCTGATATGTTCCTGCTGTTCATCTTCCTGATCCGGAGCGCTGCATGAAACGCTATAAAGACCCCAAGTGGATGACCACCCAGACGGTGGGGTTGGACTACAACTATGCCATGACTGATTTTGTGGGGGAGCGGGGGCTTAAGGCCGAAGAACTGGACGCCCTGACCCCGAAGCTGGCCCGGGTGCACGAGGACCTCCAGGCCGGGCGGGCCGGCGGCAAATACACCTTTTTGGACCTGCCTTACGACACCGAGCTGCTGGATAGCGTTCGCCGTCTGGCCAAGCCCATTTTGGAATGGTGCTGGGAATTTGTGGTCCTGGGCATCGGCGGCTCGGCCCTGGGGACCAGGGCCCTGCACCAGGCCCTGTGCCATCCCCAACACAACCTCTTGCCCGTGGGCCGGCGCAAACACCATCCCGGCCTGTGGATTTTGGACAACATCGACCCGGACTTCGTCTACGGCATGCTGGACGCCCTCAACATGAAACGGGTGGCGGTGAATGTCATCAGCAAATCCGGCTCCACCGCCGAAACTCTGGCCCAGTTTCTTTTCATGTACCGGCTGCTGGCCAGCCGCCTGGGGGGCGAGCACCATCTCCAGGACCGCCTCATCATCACCACCGACCCCGAAAAAGGCCCCCTCAGGGAGTTGGTGCGGGAAAAGGGCTTCAAATCCCTGCCCGTCCCGCCCCGGGTGGGGGGCCGCTACTCGGTGTTCACCGCGGTGGGGCTGTTTCCGGCCCACCTGGCGGGGATTGACGTGGAGGAGCTGCTGGCCGGGGCCCGCTTCATGGATCAGCGCCTCAAAGACTCCCCGGTGGAGGACAACCTGGCCTATAAGCTGGCGGCCCTCTATTATCTGTTCTTCAAGGAAAAAAATCGCCCCATCCTGGTGACCATGCCCTATGCCGCCGGCCTCACCGCCATGGCGGACTGGTTCGCCCAGCTCTGGGCCGAAAGCCTCGGCAAAAGGCTGGACCTGGACGGCAAGGTCGTAGAAACCGGCAGCACCCCGGTGCCGGCCGTGGGGGTCACCGACCAGCACTCCCAGCTGCAGCTCTACACCGAAGGGCCCCACGACAAACTCATCACCTTTTGGACAGTGGATAAGTTCGAACACACCCTGGAAATTCCAGAACTTTTCACCGATCAGCAGGGCCTGGGGTATCTGGGGGGGCATTCCCTGAACGAACTGTTCAAGGCCGAGGAAACCGCCACCGCGTTCAACCTTATGAAGGCCGGGCGCCCCAACCTTACCCTGAGTCTCCCGGAAGTGAACCCCTTTACCGTGGGCCAGCTCATTTATCTGTTGGAAGCGGCCACCGTGGCCGCGGGGGAGCTGCTGCGGGTCAATCCCCTGGACCAGCCCGGAGTGGAGGGCGGCAAACTCATCGCCTATGGTCTCCTCGGACGGCAGGGCTATGAAAGCCACCGGGCCGAGTTTGCCGGCGCCGCCCCCAAGCTGGCAAAATATATGATAAAATAATGGGAAAATCCCTGTGGACTCATCCATCCGGATGGTTAAAGGCATGGCGCAAACGAGTCTGAAAACCTCCTGGTGGGCTAGGCGTCGGGACCTCCAGACCTTCCGGCTGGCCAAATTCTTCACCCTGACCAGCTTCGTGGTCATCGTGGTGTGCACCGTCATCCTCACGGTGATCCTGTCCCACCGGGCCCAGAGGATGTCCCTGGCCAAAAGCGAGGAGTATCTGAAACTTTTGGCGGCCAACCTCAACCATCAGGTTTTCCAGCAGTTTCTGGTACCCACGGCCATCGAGCAACAGGGGCGCATCACCATTGCCGACCCGGAACAGCACAAGCGCCTGGACTCGGTGGTGAAAGACACCATCCACGGCTTTCATGTAGAGGAACTGGCCATTTACGACCAGGTGGGGGTGCTGGCCTACAGCAACAGCGGTCAGACCCTGGGCACGGACTGCTTCGAGGTCGCCGGGGTGAAAAAGGCCCTGTTCGGCGAGCAGTACTTCGAGCGCCTGGGCAGCAGTTTTCTCTGGGACCTCATCCCCTATTGGGGCTCCGGCAGCCAGCGCCTGCGCGGCTATTTCCCCTTCCGCCTCGAAGGCAAGCCCGGCTTCGATCTCGGTCCGGTGGTAGGTGTCTTCGAAGTCACCCAGGACATTTCCGGCGACATCGTGCAAATCGGGAAATTCCAGGGCCTGATTCTCCTGATCTCGGTGCTCATCATGGGAGTGCTCTTTGTGGTCCTGCGTCAGATCGTCAAGCAGGCGGAAGTGATCCTGGAGCGGCGCCAGGAAGAGCAGATGGCCCTGGAATCCCAGCTGCATCAGGCGGAGCGCCTGGCCGCGTTGGGGGAAATGACCGCGGGGGTGGCCCATGAAGTGCGCAACCCCCTGGGCATCATCAGCTCCACCGCGGAACTGCTGCGGGAACGCCTGAACCGCTATGAACCGGACACCCGTCTGGCCCAGATCATCGTGGAAGAGGCCGACCGTCTGAATATCAAGGTCTCGGAATTCCTGGACTTCGCCCGCCCCCGGGAGCCCAATCTCCAGCCCTGCGAGGTGGACAAGGTCCTGGACCGGAGCATTGAATTGCTCCACCCGGAGATCGACCGCCTGCATATCTCCATAAACCGCACCTATCAGACCGACGGCAAGGTCCAGGCCGCGGACCCCGGTTTGTTGCACCAGGCCTTCTTGAACATCCTGTTAAATGCCATCCAGGCCATGCCCGAAGGCGGCGCCCTGAACGTCTCCGTGGCGGCCGGGGACAACGGCCGGGGCACCGAAATCCGCTTCCAGGATACCGGCCTGGGAATCGAACCGGAAACCCTGAAAAAGGTGTTCAATCCCTTTTACACCACCAAGGAAAAGGGCAGCGGCCTGGGCCTGCCCATTGTCAAAAGCATCATCGAAAGCCACCGCGGGGCCATCCGCCTCGACAGCGCCCCGGGTCAGGGCACCGCGGTCATTATTCACTTGCCGGAATTGCCCCTGCCCCCGAAAGGATAACCGGGTACATCAGAAAATATGGAAACCATCTTAGTAGTCGACGACGAAATCAATTACCTCACGGTCATGGAGGCCCTCCTGGGAGAGGAGAGCTACGAGGTGCTCACCGCGCCGGGGGGCCAGGAGGCCCTGAAGCTCGCCACCAACAACGACGTGGACCTGGTCCTCACCGACATGAAGATGCCCAAGATGAACGGCATCGAACTGCTGGGGGAGGTCAAACGCCTCTACCCGGACCTGCCGGTGATCATGATGACCGCCTTCGGCACCGTGGAAAAGGCGGTGGCCGCCATGAAAGCCGGCGCCTTCGACTACATCCTCAAGCCCTTTAAAAACGAGGAACTGCTGGTGACCATCGCCCGGGCCCTGGAGCACCACCGCCTGGTGCAGCAAAACCGCATGCTCCTCCAGGACCTGGATAAAAAATACGGCGCCCCCAATATCGTCGGGGAAAGCAAGGCCATGCGGGAGATTCTGGCCCTGGTAAAAAGGGTGGCCAATTCCCGGGCCACGGTGCTCATCAGCGGCGAAAGCGGCACCGGCAAGGAATTGGTGGCCCGGGCCATCCACCAGCAAAGTCCCCGGGCCGGCAAAAATTTTGTCTCGGTGAATTGCGCCGCGCTCACCGAGACCCTCCTGGAGAGCGAGCTCTTCGGCCACGAGCGGGGGGCCTTCACCCATGCGGTGTCCATGCGCAAGGGCCGCTTCGAACTGGCCGACGGCGGCACCCTGTTCCTGGACGAAGTGGCGGAGATGTCCCCGGCCCTCCAGGTGAAGCTCCTGCGCGTCCTCCAGGAAATGGAATTCGAGCGGGTGGGGGGCAACAAGACCATCAAGGTGGACGTGCGCCTGGTAGCCGCCACCAACCGGGAACTGAAAGCCGAGGTGGAAGAGGGCCGCTTTCGGGAGGACCTCTACTACCGCCTGAATGTGGTGCATCTCCACATTCCGCCCCTGAGGGACCGCAAGGAG
>JBGSLA010000181.1:0-5574 GCA_041740935.1 Desulfobaccales bacterium
TGCATGAGGCGGCCCCGCTCCCGGACGGCCTTCAGGGTGTCGCCGGCGCCGAGCACGCCGGCGGCGAACAGGGCGCTGAATTCCCCCAGACTGTGGCCAGAGACCGCGGCCGGTATCGCCCCGGCCTTGACCAAGGCTTGATACAGGCACAGGTTGACCACGGTGACCGCGGGCTGGAGGTTGACGGTTTCGGTGAGTTCGTCCATGGGCCCCTCGAAGCACAGACGCTGCAAGGGCAGGCCGGTAGCCTCTTCGGCCACCTGAAAAAGCTGTCGGGCCTCGGGGTCGGCCTCGAACAGGTCTTTGCCCATGCCCACGTATTGGGAGCCCTGACCGGGAAAAAGAAAAGCCGTCTTGGCCATATGCAATCCCTTCTGGCGACACAGGTGAGGATACCCGTGCACCTTGCTTCCTAACGGCGGGATGCGCTCCGCTTTCCCGCCCTACAGCCCTTGCCCGGAAAACAAAAAAGCCATTTCCCCGCGGCTTAACCTCGCATTTTTACGGGAAACGGCGAAGGAAAAAAAGGGGGAACAGGGAACATGGTCAAAAGGCGAAGGGAGACCCACTGATAACCTTAAAAAACTTTTCGCCTTTTTCCCCTTGGCCCTCTTCCCCTAAAAACCCAATAACTCGCCCCTCTCCCAGGAATTTTCAAGACAATATCACATCCCCAGGTAGGTGCGGCGGACTTCGTCGTCTTTCAGGAGTTGGCGGGATTCCCCTTCCAGGCTGATGCGTCCCTGGCTCAGCACATAGGCGTAGTCGCTCACCCCCAAGGCCATGGCGACATTTTGCTCCACCAGGAGCATGGTGAGGCCCAGATTTTTGAGTTGAATCAGGGATTCAAACAGGGTGAGGGCCAGAAGGGGCGACAGCCCCAGGGACAGTTCATCGATGATCAGGATTTCGGGTTGGGCCATGAGGCCCCGGGCTACGGCGACCATCTGCTGTTCGCCGCCGCTTAAGCTGCCCGCCTTTTGTTGGGGGCGTTCCCCCAGCCGGGGGAAAAGGGTGAACACCCGGTCCAGGTTTTCTTTGAAATGGCCGCGGGAACGGGGCGGGAAGGCGCCCATTTCCAGGTTTTCCAGGACCGTCATGTCGGTGAACAGCTGGCGGCCTTCCGGCACCAGGACCAGCCCGACCTTGGCCCGGCCGTGGGCCGACTGGCGGGTCAGGTCCTGGCCCTCAAAGATGATGCTCCCCTGCCAGGGCCGCAGCAGGCCCATGACCGTGCGCAGCAGGGTGCTTTTGCCCACGCCGTTGCTGCCCACCAGGGTGGTGAGCTTCCCCTTCTCCAGCTTGAAGGAGGTCCCCCAGAGGACTTGCACCTCGCCGTAACCCGAGGTTAAATCATGGACTTCAAGCATTGCCATCAGGTTGTTTTCCTTGGTGTCCTTACCCCCGATTGGTAAGAGGGGGGCCAGGGGGGATTTGATAACCCCTTACAAATCCCCCTAAATCCAATACGGTTCGAGGTTCTTGCAAAAAATCGTGGTTGTCACCCTGAGCGCAGCGAAGGGTCTAGATTCTTCGGTCGCAAGCTCCCTCAGAATGACACAAAAATTGGCATCGCCTCATTTTCGGGTAGTTTCGTGAACAGCATCAGCATAAGACCTGAACGTGTGTCAGACACTCTTCGAAGGACGACAATATTTTTACTAATTTTTTTCCTGAAAACTGAAACCCCAAAAAATTAGCCCTCCAACAGTCGCCTGGTCAGTTCCGGGTCTCCCAGGTAAGCTTCGATGACCAGGGGATCGTTGACCACTTCCTCGGGGAGCCCCTGGGAGATGAGGGCGCCGTAGTCCAGGACCAGGACCCGGTCGGAGACGTTCATCACCGCCTGCATGACGTGCTCGATCATGAGGATGGTGATGCCGCTGTCCCGGATTTGGCGGATGGTCTCCAGCATGGGGGTTATTTCGGAGGGATTAAGGCCCGCCAGGACCTCGTCCAGGAGCAATAAATAAGGCTGGGACCCTAAAGCCCGGGCCAACTCCAGGCGCTTTTTCTCGGCGACGTTGAGGCTGCCGGCCAAAAGCCCGGCCTTGGCGGCCAGGCCCACCCGTTCCAGGACCTCATCGGCAATCCGGGCAGCCTCGGTCAGGGCTAACTTTTCCCTGCCGAAGCAGGCGCCCACCATGACGTTTTCCCGCACCGTCAGGTCGCTTAAGGGCCTGACCACCTGGTAGGCCCGGGCCAGGCCGCGCCGGGCCACCTCATAGGCGTGCAAGCCGGTGATATCCTGACCCCGGAAGATAACCTTCCCCTTATCCGGGGGGAAAACGCCGTTGATGACGTTGAACAGGGTGGTCTTGCCGGCGCCGTTGGGGCCGATGAGCCCGAGAATCTCCCCGGCGCCTAAATCAAAAGTGACGTCACTGAGGGCCTGGAGCCCGCCGAAACGCTTGGTGACGCCCTGCACCTGGAGAATCATTCCAGCACCCCCCTGAGTTTGGCAAAGCGGCGGCGCAGCCAGCCCACCAATCCGGCCGGCACAAACAGGATAATCAGCAGGAGGGCCACCCCGGAGATGGCCAGGTGAAGACTCTTGAACAGGGGGCTGATGAGCAGATAACCCCGGAGGCGCTCATAGCCCAGCCCACCCAGGATGGGGCCCAGGACCGTGCCCTGCCCTCCCAGCATGATCATCACCAGGGTTTCGATGGACATGTGCAGCCGAAAGGCGTCGTGGGGCTCCACATTGCCGTTTTTGAAAAAATAAATGGTGCCGATGATCCCCGGGAAAAAGGCGGAGAGCACAAAGGCCCAGGTCTTGGCCGTGGGGGTCCTGACCCCCATGACCATGGCCGCGTCTTCGTCCTCCCGGATGGCCATGAGGCCCAGGCCGAAGCGGGATTTCTTGACCAGGAAGCTGGTGATCACCACCGCGATGGCGGTGAGCCAGACCAGGACGAAGGCCAGCCACAGGGCGGTCATGGAACCGCCATAGAGGTTATACACCGAGTAGTCCAGGGAAAGACCGGTGGCCCCGCCGAAGGGACTGAAATTACTCACAAAAGCACGGGCGGCCTCGTTGACCCCGATGGTGGCCAGGGCAAAATAGGCCCCCCTGAGGCGCAACACCGCCAGGCCGAGCAGCGCCGCCACCCCGCCGCAGAACACCCCCCCGATCAGGGCGGCGGGGTACAGGGACAACCCCTGGACGCTGACCAGGTAAAAGCCCAGATAGCCGCCCAGGCCGAAAAAGACGATGTGACCGAAGCTGACATACCCGGTGTAGCCCAGAAGGATATTGAGGCTGGAAGCCAGTCCGACGTACATCAGCAGGGTGAAGGAGGTCTCCCGCAGGGTGGGGTCCTGGAGGAGGAGAACCGCCAGGCCCCATAGGAAGAGGGCGCCGACATACAGCCATAGAGCGGGTTGTCTGAGGGCCTGCACTTATTTTGCTCCCAAAAGGCCGGTGGGCTTCACCACCAGGACAAACACGAACAGGGCGAATTCCACCACCGGCACCCAACTGGTGGGCATCCACATGGGGATCACACCCTCCATGAGCCCCAGGGCCAACCCCCCCAGCAGGGCCCCCAGGGGGTTGCCCAGGCCTCCCAGGACACAGATGACGAAACTCTTGAGTTCGTACGGGCCGCCGCTGAAGATGGTGAACGGGAAGATGGTGGCAATGAGGGAACCCGCCACCGCGGCCAGCAAAGAGCCCAGGCCGAAACTCAGGGCCAGCACCTGGGCGGAGGGAATTCCCATGAGTTCCGCGGCTTCCCGGTTATTGGCCACCGCCCGGATGGCCTTCCCCGGGCGGGTGAAGTACAGGAACAGGTAGAGGAACGCGGTGAAGAGCAGGGCTCCCAGCGCGGCCAAAAGGCGTGAATAGGTGATATGCAAAAAGCCGATGCTCAGGGACCCGAGGGAGAAGTCCACGTTGTTCTGGTCCCCCCCGAACACCGCGTTGAAAATCCCCAGCATGATCATGTTCACCGCGAAGGTGGCCAGAAGCGAGGACAGGTGGGGGGCCGAAATGACCCGGTGCACCGCGGTGACATAAATCAGCAGACCGAGCCCCAGGCCCACCCCCGCGGCGATCAACATCCCCAGATAGGGGTTCAGGCCCACGTGAACGAACAGGAGGTAGGTGGTCAGCATGCCCACGGTGATAACCGGGCCGTGGGCCAGGTTGATGACCGTCATCACCCCCCAGATGAGGGACAGGCCCATGGCGGCCAGCCCATAGACAAAACCCAGGAGAAAGCCATCGGTGAGGGAATTTACCAATTGTACCATACCAGGTCTTCCTCCTGGGTCTCGGATATGGAAAGAATTCCCGACGCCTTACCGGGCCGGACAGACAAAAGGTTTGGCTGAGGCTGCGGCTTCAGGCCAGACGATTTGTTTGATGAACTTGCCCTGGTCCTTAAACCATTGGATGTAGACCATGTCATGGCCGGTCTGCAGGCCGTGATTCTCCTTGCTGGTGTCGAACTTGATGACGCCGTAGAAGGTCATCAGATTCATGTCGTCCAGGGCCTTTTTAACCTTGTCGGTATCGGTGGACCCCGCCTTTTCGATGGCGGCCTGGAGGATCAGCCCGGCCACGAACCCGCCGGCGCTGTGGTAAGAGGGGTCTTCGTTAAATTTTTTCCGGTAGGCTTCCACAAACTCGGGCACCGTGGGGCCGAACCATCCCATTCCCAAGGCCTTGGCGGCTTCGGGGGAATACTTGGCCGCGGGCTCCCACTGGCTGGGGCCGACCACCGCCAGGCAGGCGTCGCCCAGCTCGGCGAACTTGGGTTCGGGCGGGGCCACCAGGAAGGCGAACATCTTGGCATTGACCTTTTTCTCATATAACTGCTTGGTCAGGGTGCTGGTGTCGGCGAAGTGGCCGCCCCCCATGACCGCGTCGGTTCCCGGGGGAATCTTGTTGATAAAGGCCGCAAAATCGGTGGTGTCCTTGTCGTAGCCTTCGAACAACACCACCTCGTAACCCTTGGAGGCGGCGTAGGCCTTCAGGGCGTTGACCACGTCGGTGGAGAACTTGTCCTTTTCATGGATAATGGCCACTTTTTTGGCGCCGGGAGCCAGCTTGCCCAGCATGTCGATGGCCCCGGTGAGATACCGGCTGGCGGGCGTGTAGGCCTGATAGATCAGGGTGTAGCCTTTTTTATAGGTGGAATCGGAAGCTGCGCCGGTGGTGATCATGATCTTGTTGTACTGCTGGGCGATCACCGCCGCGGCGTCAGCCAGGCCGCTGCTGTAGGGGCTGATGAGAAAATCGGCCTTGTCGTTGTTGATCAGCCGGGTGTAGAGCTCCTGGACCCGGTCCTTGTTGCTTTCGTCGTCATATTCCTTGAACGCGAATTTGACGGTGCTGCCGTCGGCCAGTTTGACGCCGCCCTTGGCGTTCACCTGCTCCATCCACAGGTTCAGGCCGTTGATCTGCCGGCCGCCCTCGGTCTTCAGCTTTCCGGAGGTCGAGGCGCTGAAGCCGATGACCACGGTTTTGCCGTCTGTGGCTGCCGGGGCCGCGGGTTGTGCTGCGGGGGCCGCCGCCGGGGCCGCCGCCGGGGCTTTGGGGGCCTCAGCCGCCGGCTTGGCCGC
>JBGSLA010000182.1:0-6819 GCA_041740935.1 Desulfobaccales bacterium
GGGCCGGCGAGGCCATCGGCGGGGCTGCCGCCTCGGGCGCCTTGTCCTCCTTCTGCGCCCAAGCCGCCCCCTGCAGGCTCAAGGCGAAGAGACCGGCGGTCACCCAGGTGATGGTTTTTTTCATCCGTGCAATCCTCCCCCAAGTTGGTTGGTGTTCAGTGTGGTGGCGGTGCAGGGATTCGAACCCCGGACGCTGCGGATATGAGCCGCATGCTCTAACCAACTGAGCTACACCGCCATGCTGGTTGAAATATATTCCGTGGGTAAATTTCTGTCAAACAAAATTCCGAACCGCTGAGGCCCTGGAAGATTCCGTCCCTGGGGTCCGAAAAGACTTTTTGGCTTTAGGGAAATCCCTTAACATTCGGGGAAATTTATCTTCTAATTAAATACCTGGCCTAAAAGAAAGGGATTTCAGCATTCAGGCTGAGGGCGCCGATAACCGGTCACTGAAGGCTCATTCAGGTTCCGGTTTGCGTTATTCCAAACAAGAGGTGGCGGAGATGATTTTGGGAAAAGCTGGAGTTGGTCGGGGCCAAGGCTTAACCGGCAGACGCGGGTCCTGGTTCGGGGCAGTGGCCGTATTGATCGTCTGCCTGGCGGTGATGGCGCTGAAGCCCTTGACCCATGAGATGAAACCCGGGGCAGGCGGGCCGGACGACAAAACCCTGTCCCCCTATTTCGTGGTCCTGGGGGCGGATAAGGAAACGGACGCCCTGCCTCTGAAAAGCACCGGTGCCGAGGTCAAAATCGCCGGCAAGGTGGCCAACGTCACCGTTACCCAGGTATATAAAAACCAGGGCAAAAAAACCCTGGAGGCCATCTATGTGTTTCCCGGCTCCACCCGGGCCGCGGTCCACGCCATGCGCATGACCATCGGGGAGCGGGTTATCGAAGCCGACGTCATGGAGCGCCAAAAGGCCCGGCAGACCTACGAAGACGCCAAAAAGGCCGGCAAGACCACCTCTCTCCTGGAGCAGCAGCGGCCCAATGTCTTTCAGATGAACGTCGCCAATATCCTCCCCGGGGACGAAGTCAAGGTGGAGCTCAAGTACCTGGAAGTCCTGCGGGCCGAGGATAAGGTCTATGAGTTCGTCTATCCCGCGGTGGTGGGGCCGCGCTACTCCAATCAACCGGCAGACGGTGCCCCCGACACGGAAAAATGGGTGGCCAACCCCTATCTCCATGAGGGACAGCCCCCGCCTTACACCTTCGGGATCACGGTGGACGTCCGGGGCGGCCTGCCCCTGGCCAAGCTCGCCAGCCCCAGCCACGAAGTCAAGGTGAAGTATGACAATCCCCAGACTGCGCAGGTGACCCTGGTGGATGACAAAACCGGGGGCAACCGGGACTTCGTGCTGCGCTATGCCCTGGCCGGGGACAAAATCGACGCCGGCCTGCTGCTCTATCCGGGCCAGGACGAAAATTTCTTCCTCATGGTCATGGAGCCGCCGGAGCGGGTCAAATCTGAGGCCGCGGTGCCCCGGGAATACATCTTTATCGTGGACGTCTCCGGCTCCATGCACGGTTTTCCCCTGGACACCGCCAAGGCCCTGATGAAGGATATCATCACGAAGCTCAGGCCCCAGGACGCCATGAACGTCCTCCTGTTCGCCGGGGCCTCCACCGCGCTGTCGGAGTCAGGGTCGCTGCCGGCCACCGAGGACAATAAAAAGCGGGCCCTGGAGTTCATCATGGCCCAACCGGGGGGCGGGGGCACCGAGATCGTCCCGGCCTTCAAACACGCCCTGGCCCTGCCCCGGACCGAAGGCGCCTCCCGCATCGTGGTGGCGGCCACAGACGGCTATGTCCATGTAGAGACTGAGCTTTTCGACCTGATCCGCAAAAATTTGGGGAATGCCAACCTGTTCCCCTTCGGGATCGGCACCTCCGTGAACCGCTTCCTCATCGAGGGCATGGCCCGGGCCGGCAAGGGGGAGCCTTTCGTGATCCTGAACCAGGGCGAAGCCGCCAAACAGGCGGCCCGCTTCCAGCGCTACATCGAGACCCCGATTCTCACCGGCATCAAAACCGCATTTCCGGGCTTCGAGGCCTATGAGGTGGAGCCCCTGGCCCTGCCGGACCTGTTCGCCGAACGGCCCCTGACCCTTCTGGGGAAATACCGGGGCGCCCCCCAGGGCGCCATCGTCGTCACCGGCAAAACCGCCCAGGGTGATTTTCGCCGGGAGATCAAGCTGGAGCCCGCCCAGGCCAGCCCGGACAACGCACCCTTGAGGTTCCTCTGGGCCCGGGAGCGCATCCACCGCCTGTCTGACGACCAGCAGTTGTCCAGAGGCAAAGATGAGGCCGGAATCAAAGAGATCACCGACCTCGGCCTGAAATACCATTTGATGACCGCGTACACCTCTTTTGTGGCGGTGGACAAGGTCAAGCGAGCCGACGGCACGGTGACCACGGTCAAGCAGCCCCTGCCGCTGCCCGAAGGGGTTTCCGACCTGGCGGTGGGAGATGGGAGAGGACGCGCCCCCATGGCCATGCTGGTTTCACCCCACTCGGGAATGGGAGCACACCTGGCCATGAAGGACAGGGCATCCGAGGAGTACGCCACCGGGCCGGCCTCCTCAAGAAAACCCAAAGCACAGCCTGGCAAGACGTCCACCCCCGCCCTCAAAGTGCAGGCCTCCCTGGTGAAGGGGGAGGTGGATATCACTGCGGTGCAGCAGGTGTTGGAGGCTGAACTGGCCCGCCTGGAAAAATGCTGTCAGGACGTCCTGGCCAAGGGGGGCAAGCTTCCCAAATCCATACCCCTGGTGATGACCCTGGGTCCGGATGGCAAGGTGACCCAGGCCGCCCAGTTGACCAGGATAAAACTCCCGGGGAACCTGGCCGCCTGCCTGGTGGAGGCCCTGAAGCAGATGGCCTTCCCCAAGCCGCCCAAGGGGTCGGCGGAGGTGAAAGTGATGCTCCTCCGAGGGGATACCTGAGGCGAGGGCCGGACATGATCTGAGACAGTCGGCAAGGTTTGTTGAGGGGAGGGCCTGAATTACCAGGCTCTCCCCAAATTTTTTCCCATCAGAGGCTGATAAGCTCGACCAGGCGGGAGAAGCTGGTGATCAGATAATCCGGGGCTTCCGCCGCCAGGGCCTCGGGGTCTCCGTAGCCGGAGGTGATGGCCGCGGTTAAGGCGCCGGCCCCCCGCCCCGCCAGGATGTCGGCCGGTTTGTCGCCCACCATCAGGGTCCGGGAGGGCTCTTCTCCCAGTTCGGTGATGAGGGCGCTAAGCACCTCAGGATTTGGCTTGAGCACCCCGTAGCTGTCCCCGCCCCGCACCGCCTGAAAAAAGCCCCTCAACCCCATGGCCTCGATGACCCCTTGGGAGAGATCTTCCCGCTTGTTGGACAGGACCGCCAGCTGCAGGGAAGACAGGCGGGCCAAGGTATCCGCCACGCCTGGATAGAGCCGGCTTTGCCTGCCAAGGTTTTGGGAATAGTGCTCCAGATACAAAGCGAGGGCCTGGTCATAAAGATGTTGGTGGTCAGGGCCCAAAAACCGGCGCACGAAGTTTTTCTCCCCCTGGCCGATCATCTGCCGATGGGCTTTGAGGGGATGTTCCGGGAGGCCGAGCCGGCTAAGGGCGAAGTTGGCCGCCGCGGCCAAGTCCGGCAGGGAATCCACCAGGGTGCCGTCCAAATCAAAGACCATCAGGTTGGGGGGATGAGCCACGAAGGTATTTGAGTAAATTATCAATTATAACAGAATGTTATTTTGGCTAGTCTGAATTCTGCTTTCCCTGCTGTAAATCCTCATAGCTGGGGAGGACGCCCAAGCCGTGGGCTTGGCGGACGGCGGTCAGGATGGCGGTTTCCAGCGCTGCTTGGGCCAGCGCGCCGATGATATGCAGATCAGCGGCCACCTCGGGGTGAGCCAGGACAAATACGGCATCGCCGTCAAACAGAGTATGCACCGGGCGGATGGTGCGGGCCAGGGCGTTTTGCCCCATCTGGGCGATTTTTTGGGCCTGCTCCCGGGTCAGTCGGGCGTTGGTGACCACCACCCCGATGGTGGTATTGGGCTCCCCGAAGCGTTGACGCACCATGCCCCGGCGAATAAGCGCCTCGGCGTCGACAAATTCCCGGCTTTCCGGGGTGGTGCGGGCTCCGGCCACGATTACCCCGGATTGGGGATCTACCACGTCCCCGAAGGCGTTCACCACAGCCAGGGCCGCGACCAGCAAGCCGTTAGGCCCTTCCAGGCAGGCGCTCCCCAGGCCGCCTTTGACGGCGTGGCGGATGCCGAGAAGCTTGCCGACGCTGGCCCCGGTGCCGGCGCCGAGGCTGCCGTCCCCCTGGACTTCGGAGCGGGCCGCCACGCAGGCGCCATACCCCATGGCCTTATCCGGCCGCACCCGGCAATTGCCCAGGGAAAGGTCATAGATGACCGCGGTGGGCACGGTGGGCACCCGGGTGACCGCGACGTCGAAGCCCTGGCCCCGCTCTTCCAGGAATTCCATGACCCCGCCGGCCGCGTCCAGGCCGAAGGCGCTGCCCCCGGAGATGAGGACGGCGTGCACCTCCTCGACGATGTGCAATCCCAGGAGCGCGTCCAACTGGCGGGTGCCGGCGGCCGAGCCCCGGATATCCACGCTGCCCACCGTGCCCGGCGGACAGAGGATGACGCTGCAGCCGGTGACGTTTTTAAAGTCGCTGGCGTGCCCCAGGGCGAAGCCCGGCACCCGGGTGATCAAAATTTACCCGCCCCGGAGGAAGTTGCCATCTCCACCCGGCCGTCCTTGATGGTGAGAATATAGAGCGCCAGGTCTGCCAGACGATCGGCGGCAAAGCCCTTAAACCAGGGAAGATCGGGGATGTTTCGCAAGGCCAGCAGCTTCGGCGGCACCTCGGCTCGGGAAGCGGGGCTTTGGGTTTGCCAGAGGTGGGCCATAAGGCGCACCACCATGTAGCCCTGGGCCGCCAGGTAATCCGGCTCTATGCCGTACCGCTGCCGGTAGGCGGCGATGAAGCCCTGCACCCCCGGGTCAAGGTCGCCGGGAAAAAAGGCGTCCGTAAACAGGAGCCCGTTTAAAGTCCGGGCCTTATCCTCCTGGTCCGGCCGGGGCTTGGCCACGTTGGCGCCGAGGATTTGCACTTTCCCGAGGGGATTATCCCCCACCGCATTGACAATAGCGGCCAGGGCGGCGGCATCATCCGGAATGAACAGGGCCTCAAAAGCGGGAGATCCTTCGGTGCCGGGTTGGAAAGCCGACAGCAGCGGGCTTAAGGCGGTGGTAAAGTCCTGAGTATCGGGAGGATAGGTATGTTCACTCACCAATTCCCCCCCCTGGGCCAGCAGTTCCTCCCGGAAAATCTGGCTCAGGGTGCGCCCATAAGGGGAATCGGGGGCAAACACCGCATAGCGGCGCAGATTCCGCTCTCCCAGGGTATAGCGCAGCAACGCCCGGACCTGGAGGCGGGGGGTGAGAAACACCTGGAAAATCATCGGTCCGACGGCGGTCAAATCCTGTTTCTGGGAGAGGGCGATGAGGGGTATGCCGGCGCTCTGCGCGGCCTCAGCCGCGGCCTGGGCGTCCCCCGAGGTCAGGGGTCCCAGCAGGGCCACGATTCGGGGGTCCTGGGACAGCTCCCGGACCATGCGGCCCGCCTGGGCCGGGTCGTTGGGGCAATCCCGGTACACCAGCTCGAAGGGCGCCCCCTGGGCGGCCAGTTCCATGCCCTGTTTCAACCGGCTGCCGTATGGAGCGTAATTGCCGGTTAACGGCACCAGGCAGCCGATGACCGGCCGGGAGGAGGCCATGGGGGTTTCGGCGGCCTGGGCTTCCTTACTCTCGGGAAAGCGTTCCTTGAGGATTTGCAGCCACTTGGCGGCTTCGGCGGCGCGGCCCTCATCATGAGCCAACCGGGCCAGACGCAAGAGCAAGGGCGCGGTCAGAGGGGAATCACGGTATAAATTCGCCAAATGCTCCAATTCCGCCGGCGTAGCCTGCTCCACCAACCGGCTTTTCAGGTAATCAAACCATTCCTGATCCCCGGCGGGGAGGTCCTTGGCCGCCAGCCGCAGGCGCACAAAGGCGGGCTCCACCTCGCCTTTTTTCAGGGCAATCTCGGCCAAAAGGGCGTTGGTGGAAAAGCTCAACGGTCCCGGGAGTTCTGAGGCGGTGAGACTTTCCAGAACCCCCACGGCCGACTGGTAACGACCCAGCTTGAAATAGGCCCGGCCGATGCCGTACCGGGCTTGGCGAGCAGTGTCATCCTCTTTCCCTGGCGTGAGGATGGCCTGGTATTTGCCGAGAGAGCCCTGCCAGTCCCCCAACAGGCCCAGCACCTCGGCTTCCCGCAGGCGGGCCTGGTCGGCCTTGGGTCCCTGGGGATGCTGCTTCAGGTAGGACCCATAGGTCTGAAGGGCTTGGCGATACTCCTGGCGGCGGTACTGACTTTGAGCCTCCAGGAAAAGAGATTCACCCCGGTCCTGACCGGCGACCCGCTGGTTTCGGGGGTATTGGGGATATTGCGGAGACATCGCCTGGCAGGAGGCCAACAACATCAAAGCCAGGCACATGCTGACAAACCTGAAGACCATGACTATCGCCTTTGGCAACGTTGATAAAGAAAGGGAGCCGGTCTTCTGATGGAAGACACCCTTGCTCCCTCCCTGACATATGCGGCGCAAACCTGGAGAGGCTGCCGGGGAAAGGCCCGGAGAAATCCGGCGGGCGAATTTCCGGCCGCCCCTGGCACGCCTTATTTGGTTTCTTCTTTCACCTCTTCAAACTCGGCCTCCACCACGTCCTCCTCGGGCTTTTGGGCCTGGGCCTCGGCGCCGGCGGCCCCGGCCGCCCCGGCC
>JBGSLA010000183.1:0-5366 GCA_041740935.1 Desulfobaccales bacterium
GCCGCCGTCGGCGTCGAAGCGCACCTGGTCGCCGTCGGTGGCCAGGAGCACCTGGGTGTCGGGCAGGCCGAGCGACCGGGCCAGCTTGGCGTGGCCGATGAGATGGCGCATCTCCCCGTGAATGGGAATGAAATAGCGGGGCCGGGTGAGGTTTAGCAATAGCTTCAGTTCTTCCTGGCAGGCGTGCCCCGACACGTGGATGTCCGCCACCTGTTCGTACACCACTTCCGCGCCCAGGCGGCAGAGATTGTTGATCACCGTGGTGATGGCCCGTTCGTTGCCGGGGATGAATTTGGACGACAGGATCACCAGATCGCCTTTTTGGATATGGACGTGCTTGTGGGCCTCGAGCGCGATGCGGGCCAGGGCGCTCAGGGGCTCCCCCTGGCTGCCGGTGGTGACGATGATGGTCTCGTCGGGGGGCAGGCGCTCCAGGTCGCCCACGGTGATCTCCAGGTCGGGCTCCACGGTGAGATATCCCAACTCTTTGGCGATACGGGTGTTCACCACCATGGACTTGCCGTTGAACAGCACCCGGCGGCCGTATTTGGCGGCCAGACTGACAATCTGCTGCAGGCGCTGGAGGTGGGAGGCGAAGACCGCCACGATGACCCGGCCCGGGGCCTCCCGGATAAGCTCTCCCAGGGTGTGGCCGATCTGGCGCTCGCTCAGGGTGTAGCCCGGGCGCTCGGCATTGGTGGAATCGGACAGCAGCGCCAGGACCCCGGCCTCCCCGAACGCGGCGAAGCAATTCAGGTCCGTGGCCGCGCCCACCACCGGGGTTTGATCCACCTTGAAATCGCCGGAATGCACCAGCACGCCCTGGGGGGTAGTGACGGCAAAACCCACCCCGTCCACGATGGAATGGGACACCGCGATGAATTCAAAGCTGAAGGGGCCCAGGGCCAGGGTCTGGCGGGGCTGAATTTCCCTCAGGTCGGATTGGTCCAGGAGGTTGTGCTCCCGCAATTTTTCCTTAAGCAGGGCCAGGGTCAGGGGAGTGCCGTAAACCGGCAGGGGCAGTTCCTTGAGGAGGAAGGGAACGGCCCCCAGATGGTCCTCGTGGCCGTGGGTGAGGATCAGGGCCCGGGCCTTGTCCCGGCGCTCATACAGATAGGAAAAGTCGGGGATGACCATGTCGATCCCCAACATGTGGTCTTCCGGGAACATGAGGCCGGCATCCACCAAGACCAGGGTGTCGGCGGTTTCCAGGACCAGGGAGTTGAGGCCGATTTCCCCCACCCCCCCCAGGAAGGTGAGATCGACCCGATCAGGCGCGGGGCTGGTCAGGTCCATAGGGGTAGTCGGGGTCGAAATGGTCGGCGATGGCCCGAAACACTGCGGCCATGAGTTCCTCCTTGGGCCGGCCCCGAAATTCCCCGGGGTCGATGGGCGGGGAGATAACCACCCTCACCGGCCCCGGCCGGATATACAGGGAGCCCCGGGGCTGGATAGCCAGGGTGCCGCTGATACTCACCGGCACGATGGGTTTGCCGCCCTTCATGGCCATGAGAAATACCCCTTTCTTAAAGGGCAAAAGCTCCCGGGAGGTAGCCCGGGTGCCCTCGGGAAAGACTATGAGGGAACGACCTTGCTGGATCAGGTGCGCGGCCCGGTTTAGGCTCCGGATGGATTCCTGCAGGTTTTTGCGGTCCACCGAGACATGCCCCAGGCGGCTCATAACCTGGCCGAACAGAGGGATTTGGAAGAGGGCCCTTTTGGCCACCCAGCCGAAATCGCCGGGCAATAAGGCCTGAAGAACGAAAATATCGAATTGGCTCCGGTGGTTGGCGGCATACACGTAAGTCTGGCCGGGGACCAGGTGCTCAAGACCCTCGACGCTGATGGGGATGGGAAAAACCTTGAGCAGCAGGACGGCCCAGACCCGGGCGATTTTCCGCCCCAGGCGCCCCTCGGGTTGGAACAAGGTAAAAAGAATGGCCATGGTCCCTATAATCATAGTAATAAGGACCAGCCAGAAATACAGCCATAAGCCATAGGCCCGGTACAGCCCCCGCCGGTTGCCGTCCATGGCCTTATGCATACCTGGAAATGGGGAGCCCGTCAACCGGAATGGACCGCAAGCCGCCGGTTTTTTCCCCGGGGACTTTTGCTATAATTATTTGATGGACTACCTGTTGCCTTCCCTGGCGGCGTTTCTCACTGCGGGCCTGACGTTTTTTTCGGGGTTCGGGCTGGGCACTCTCCTGCTGCCGGTCTTTGCCCTGTTTTTCCCCCTGGAGACGGCCATCGGCCTCACCGCGCTGGTGCACCTGGCCAACAACCTCTTCAAATTGGCCCTGGTGGGAAGGTTTGCCGATCCGGGCGTGGTGGCGCGCTTCGGGATTCCCGCGCTGGTGGCTGCGTTTCTGGGGGCCGCGGCCCTTTTGGGCCTGTCCCACCTCACCCCCCTGGCCGCGTACCAGCTTTTCGGGCGGACCTGTGAGGTGACCCCGGTGAAGCTGGTAATTGCGGTTCTCATGGCCCTGTTCGCCCTCCAGGAAGCGCACCCTGCCCTGACCCGGTTCACCCTGTCCCCTCGCTGGCTGCCCCTGGGGGGCGCGCTGTCCGGCTTTTTCGGCGGCCTTTCCGGCCATCAGGGGGCCCTGCGCAGCGTCTTTCTCCTCCGGTGCGGCCTCACCAAGGAAGGCTTCATCGCCACCGGGGTGGTCATCGCCTGCCTGGTGGACTTCACCCGCCTGACCGTGTATGCCGGCGGCTTTCCTGCCAACCTTTTTTGGGACCATGCCGGCCCGCTCCTAACCGCCATGGTTGCCGCCCTCCTGGGCTCCTTGCTGGGGCGGCGCCTGCTTGCCAAAGTAACTTTGCGCTTCGTCCAGTTCACCGTGGCGGCCCTGCTGCTGCTGGTGGCCCTGGGTCTGGGCAGCGGGCTGATTTAAGCTATGAGCTTTAAGCTTTGAGCTATGAGCTTTGAGCCTTGAACCTTGAACTTTGAACCTTGAACTTTGAACTTTGAACGATAACCACCCTCTGCCGGCCACTCTCGGCAAATTTGTTTTTTTTGCCAGGGTCTGTCAAAATATCAGCAAAAAAACTATGACTTCTCTGATTCCCGGCAATCTGCACACCACCGCCATGGGCATTCTGCCCCACGACCAGGTGGAGCCGGCCCTTGAGCTGGCCCTGTCGGTGGATATCCCCTTTTGGCCCCAACTGCCCCACCTGAATTATTACGAGGACATGTATGTCCAGGCCGGCGAGCACTTCCCCGGCATGGTGCTCTTGCCGGAGCAGAACAGCCTGCGCTTCGACACCGGCAAATTTGCGGAAGAGATCCCCGATCTCCTGGAACATTGGGCCGAACTGGACTACTTCGACATCTCGCCTTCCTATTCCGCAGTCTATCATCGCTTCCTCGAACTCGACCTGAGCGGCTTTGTGGCCATCCGGGGGCAGATGGAAGGCCCGGTGAGCTTCGGCCTCAAGGTCCTGGACGAAAACGACCGGCCCATCATCTTCAATGACGAGGTGCGGCCGCTGCTCATGGATTTTCTGGCCCGGCGGGTCCAGGCCCAGCTTGCCCGACTGCAGGCCAAGCACCCCAAGGCCTTCATGTTCGTGGATGAGCCGGGCCTGCAGTTCGTCTTCAGTTCCGTGTCGGGCTACACCGACATCACTGCCAAGGCGGACCTGGACCGCTTTTTCTCCCAGATCGACCGCCCCCGGGGCGTCCACCTCTGCGGCAATCCGGACTGGGAATTTTTGCTCAACCGGGACATCGACATTCTTTCCATGGACACCTTCACCAACGGGGAAATCCTCAAGGCCTACGCCAAGCATTTCAAGCGCTTTCTGGAACGGGGCGGGGTCATCGGCTGGGGCATTGTCCCCACCTGGGTCGAGGCCGTGGATGAATCCAATCTCGAGGAACTGACGGCCTATCAGGAGGGCATGTGGGACGTCCTGGTTCAGGAAGGGGTGGACCGGGACCAGCTCCTGGCCCAGAGCCTCCTGACCCCGGCCCGCTGCTGCCTGGTGAACCCGGACGGCTTCAAAACGGTGACCCTGGCCTACGACTGGCTGAGGACCATGTCCCAGCGCCTGCGGGAAAAGTATCGTTTGGCTTGAGGGAAATTTCCGGGGGGAGGGGTGGGGGAGCAGTGGCTCCTCCACCCTCCCCCCAGACCCCCCTCCCAACCCCCTTTAAGGGGTTGGGGGAGGGGGCGCGGGGGTGGGGGCATGTAGGCCCGCCGGCCCCGGTAGCACGGGCTTCCAGCCCGTGGACACGCCCCTCCCCCACAGCGAATTTTCAGAGCAAAAATTGATGGTGGGCGGAGCCCACCCTACAAAAAAATATTACTGCTTCCTGCTTATTATTCACTGATCACTGGCCACTGATTACTGGTCACAGGTTACCGTCAACCGGTCACTGAAACCATGCCTTCCAAAGAAACCCCGGCCATTATCCTGAGCGTCAAGGACTACGGCGAAGCCGACCGCCTGGTGACCTTTCTCACCCCGGAGCGGGGCCGCCTCACCGGGGTGGCCAAGCACGCCCGCAAAAGCCGGAAGCGTTTTGCCCACTGCCTGGAGCCCTTGAGCCGGGTCACCCTGTTTTTGTCCGAGAGGCCCAGGGGGGATTTGGAGTTTTTGGAGAAAGGGGAGGCGCTGCGGTCCTTTCCGGCTTTGCGCCGGGACCTGGCGCGGCTGGGGGCCGCGGCCCTCCTGGCTGAATTGGCCGGAGACCTGGCCAGCCCCCCTGAGGCCACCGCCCAGGTGTTCACCGCGCTGGAGACCGCCCTCACCTTCCTGGATGAGGGCTCGCCCCCGGACTCGCTCCTCCCCGGCTTTCTCCTGCACCTGCTGAAGCTCGGGGGCTATGGCCTGGCCCTGAACCATTGCCGGGCCTGCGGCCGGGAGCCCCATTAGGCAGGGCGGACAGGGCGGCGGCAGGGGGTCAGCAGGGGGGGCGTCGCACGCCTGCACACGCCACCGCACAGATCCCAAACGCGGGGTCCGCATCCACACACACACGCCCCACCCACACACACACGCACACACACGCACATACACACACAAACACACCCCATCGCCCCCCCCCCCCGCCGCAGCGATGGGGTCGTCGATGCGCTTGACGGCCCCCCCCCTTCCCAAACACCCACAAACCCAGCCCCCCCCCCAAAGCCCGCCGCACCGATGGGGTCGTCGATGCGCTTGACGCCGAAAAAGGTGCCGTTGCCATAGGGCAGCGTGCGCAGGATGCGCATGAAGCCGAGCCGCGCCTCCTCCTTGGAGTGCCCCGCCAGCGCCTTGTACCTGCGGGGTGTGTGCGCGGGGGGGAGGGGGGCGTGTGTGTCGTGTGTGTGTGGGTGGGGGGGGGCGTGCGCGTGTGTGTGCGTTTGGGG
>JBGSLA010000184.1:0-6792 GCA_041740935.1 Desulfobaccales bacterium
CATGGATGTTGTGGGGGAGGGGGCCAGGGGAGGGTGGGGGAGCCGCCGCTCCCCCAGCCTTCCCCCCAGAGAGAATTTTCATCCCTTACGGGGGGCCGCGGCCCATGAGAAACTACTTTGATATTTTTGAGCAGGGAGGACCGCATGAGCACCATCTGGCTGTTGGTCATTGGCCTCAGCGTCTTGTTTGCCGCGGTGAACGGCAATATCGAGGCCTTCACCAAGGCCCTGTTTGAGGCGGGCAAGGCCGCGGTGGAAGTCTGCCTGTATCTGGTGGGCATTGTGTCCCTGTGGCTGGGGATCACCAAAATCCTGGAAGATTCAGGGCTGATGTACAAACTCTCCCGCTTTTTCACCCCGGTCATTTCAGCGCTGTTCAAGAATATTCCGGCCGGTCACTCTGCCATCACCTCCATCACCCTCAATCTGCTGGCAAATTTTCTAGGCATCGGCAACGCCGCCACCCCCCTGGGCATAAAAGCCATGGAAGATCTTCAGACCCTGAACCCCGATAAAAAAACCATTACCTTTGAAATGATGCTGTTTATTGTGATCAACACCTCGAGCATTCAGCTTATTCCTTTTACGGTCATAGGTCTATTGGCCGCTTATGGCTCGAAAAATCCGAACTGGATTTTTCTGCCCACCTTCCTGGCCACCATATTTTCATCAGCCGCGGCCATCGCCATTCTGTTTATTTTCAAAAAATTCAACAACAGGGAATCATGATAATGCAAACTGTAAGCACCGCGTTTCAGTATATCATCCCCCTTTTCATTCTTTTTACCATTGCCTACGGCTTCGCCAAAAAAGTGCCGGTGTATGACTCGTTTGTCACCGGGGCCAAAGAAGGCATTGACATCATTTTGGGGATTTTTCCTTATGTGCTGGCCATTTTTATCATGGTCAAGACCTTCCAGGCCTCCGGGGCCCATGATTTTATCAAGGGCCTGTTTTCCCTGGCGGCTTCCCCCCTGAACATCCCGGTGGAGGTGTTTTCGGTGGCCATGGTCAAGCCCCTGTCCAACGCCGCCACCTTGAGCATTTTTACCGAAATTCTCAAAACCACCGGCCCGGACTCCCTGGCCAGCCTGATGTCCGCGGTCATCATGGGCAGCGCTGAAACCACCTTTTACGTGCTGGCCGTGTATCTCGGAGCCGTGGGCATCAAGAATGCCCGGTATCTGGTGGCCGTGTGCCTCACCGCGGATGTCGTGGGGATTATTATCGCCATCCTGATTGTGCGCCTGTTGTTCTGAGGCTTTCGCCCCTCCGCCGGACACCCGGGCGCGCTCCCGGCCCCAAAAAAAGGCAGGGCCGCGTCCGACCCTGCCTGAGATTTTCCTGCCAAGGTGTGATGGTTAAGCGTGCCGGTTGCTTGTGCTCCGCCGGCCCAAAAGACCCAGACCCAGGAGCCCGCTCCCCAGCAGCAGCACACTGGCGGGCAGGGGGACATGGTTCACCGGATCGACCCCATAGATGACGTCGTTGCCGCAGTCGCCGGTGCCCCAGAGGAAGGCAAACTCCTTGAGGCCCTGCAGGGACTCATGGGAAAAGACCATGGTCAGGTCATAGGCATTGGGACCGCTGGCGGAGGTGAGCCAATTCACCGCGGCGCCAGGAGCCGCGCTCGACCCACCGCTGATTTTGGTGGGCACCGCCTGCCCGGCCTCCGGGAAGCCGGCGGTGGTATAGCGGCCGCCGTAGCGATAGCCGGCTCTGTCCTGCCAGATGTCCTGGGAGGTCTTGCTGACCGGATTGACAATGATATCGCCCACCTGGTAATTGTCGTGGGCCAAGGTGACCAGGCCCAGATCCCAGGCCGCATCCGAGTCGGTGTTGAAAAAGACGTCCGCCGGGGTGACCTTATAATTCCCCACGGTAACGCCGCCGGAGGGGAAATTGGTGTGGAACACCAAAGTAAGGCTGCCCGCCGCCGGGTCAAAGGTGGCCTGGGCGTAATCGGTGCGGAAGACCTCGCCGCCGACCACATCTTTATAATCCGAGGCGGTAAGGGACCCGCCGGTGGGACTGGCGCCGCTGTACTCGATGGCGTAGGTCAGCGGCCCCGGCAGGGTGTCGTTGACTAAAACCGGACTGGCCAGAGCCCCTGAAGCACAGAGCAACAGGGCCAAAGCCGTGCAAACCACCACATGCTTGATCATGAATCACCTGCTCCTTTTTATTATCGTGATAAACGGCATAAACCCCGTATTCTTAAAATTCAAAGAAAGTTAAAATTTACTATAAGATAGTTAATACTTAATAGTAAAAATTATCGTTAAAGTTAGACAATCGGGGGAAACCCTGATTTTTGCCTGATTTTTCCCTTATCTCTCTTTTGGGAAAAGGGCGGGGTCCAGCGCCTCACCTGGAGGGCGGCCGCGTCCGGAAATTTCGAGGCATTGCCGGGAGGAGATGAGGAAATGTCGAGGTGCAGGAGGAACTGTCCTGAAAAGTTCTTGTGTGGAACCGCCGCCTCGGCGGTTCATGCGAAGGCCAAGGTGCCGGCGCCACATTTTTCATGTTGCATGGGTCGGCCAGCAGCCCAAAAGGGGTTTTTCCGAAAAACCCCCTCCCCGCCGGCTCAGGCCATCAGATGGTCCGCCAGTTGCTCCACCAAAAAGAGCAGGGACTCGAGATCCAGATAATCCGACACGCTGCCGTCAAAGAGGAAGTGGGCCTGGGCCGGAAAGTCCTCCTCGGGATCGTCCTCCCAGAAAAGCAGGAGCACCGGCACCTTGGGAAGGGGCCGGAAGACCAGCTTCAGATCAGCGTCTCCGTCCATAACCGCCGGTTCGGCCCCGAGGTCCGCGGCCGCGGCCTCCAGGCGGTCCCGCCGCCCGGTGAAATGGGCCGCCAGGTCCTTCTCCAGGCGGTTCAGGGTCTTGGTTTTGGACACGGAGTTGGGCAGGCTCTGGAAGGTGATCCAGGCGCCGGTCTCCGCCACCCGGCCCTGGGAGAATATGTAGTTGTAGAGCAAAATGGCGTCCCAGGGATTGGCCTCCACCCCCTCGGGATAGCGCACCTCGTCCTTGAAAACCTGGAATTTCCGGCCGAAATACTCCAGGGTCAGAGAGGCGCGGCCGCCTTCCTCGCCACAGGGCGCGCCCACTCCCTGGGCCAGGGCCGCAAAGTTAAGGGGGGCCACTTTCTCCTGGAGGGCCTCCAGGGCGATGGCGATGGATTCCCGCCGCCGGCCCACCCCGGCGGCCTGCTGCCTTTTCAGATCGACGGCCAGGGTCTGGGCGGCTTCACCCAGATGCGGGCAGCGCTCCAGGTCCTCCCCTTCCTTGATGACCTGGGTGGCAAAGGCCAGACAGGTGGTCTGGCCGCAGTCCCCGCAGTTGGTGCGGGGCAGGGTTTTTACCAGTTCCATTACCGTAAGGGCCATTCATTGTGCTCCTGGACGCCTCCGGGACCCTAAAGGGGTCTTGGGTTGGGCGTGATGTGTCTGTTATGAAAAGTCCAAAGTCCAGGGTCCAGAGTCCAAGGTTCTGGCGGCGGGCGGTGCCCGCTCTATGCGGCTTTTCATGCTTTACGGGCGGGCCAACGTCCCATTCAAGGCTGTTATGGAAAGTAAATATCCAAGGCGGGTTTGGCAAGGGAGCAATGTGCCAGAGATGGTTTTTTCTTTAGAAAGGACTCCAGGACTGGAAAACTTCCAGGATCTGGCTGAAATAGGCCACGGCCTGGGGGTCCCGGTGGCCGGGGCTCCACAGGTGGGTGGCCCAGCCCACCTGGGCCAGGCCGAAATAAGCCCAGACCACCTGGCCCACCGCGGCGTAGCCCACGGCAATCTGGCCCACCCCGAAATACAGCGCCACAGCCACCTGGGCCAGGACGGTGTAGCCCAGGATGAACTGGCCGAAGCCGAACAGCAGCCCCACCCCGAACTGGGCCACGGTGATGAGGCCGACCGCGAACTGGCCCACCGCAATGACCCCCTTGGCCACCCGCCATTTCCCCCGGGCGTTTTTCCCGAAGGCCACGTGAATCAGGGGATAGCCCAGAAAGGTCCGGGAGGATTGCCACTCAAAGCCGGTCCCCCGCCACTCGGGCTCCCCCGGCCGGGGTGCGCCGCAGGCCGGGCAGGCCGGGGCCGAGGCGCTCACTTCGGCGCCGCATTCCCGACAATTTACCAGGGACATGGCTTAAGTCTCCGCCGGGGCCCGCCCGCAAGCGCCTTCGGTGCCTCCTGCAACCAGCGCCGCCCCGTCCCGATTCAATGAAAATCGAGCTCATCCTTTTCCACCGTCAGCCTGGCGTTCTGCTCAAGGCCGCAGCAGGTGAAAACCGCTTCATGGTGCTCGAAAAAAGCGTCACAGGGCAACTGCCGCAGTTCAACTTCCCGCCAGCGGCCGCAGTGTTCGCAGCGGGCCTCGAATCCGCCCTCAAAGGTTCTCAGGTCGGCCATGGGCTTTGCTTGTCATTTTAATCATTAAAGATAAAGGCGCCGGGGCTGCCTGTTCTCTGGCTTTCTTAACCATACACCTTATCTTTAATAGCGAGAGAACTTTTCCCTGACCTGAAACAATTATGGCCACAATGGCCAACCCGGCAATGAAAATCTTTGCCAAGGGGCGGGCGAACCCCGCCTCTACGGTTGGCTTTTTTCCTGAAAAGAAGGAGACCCAAACATGACTGCCAATGACCGGGAAGCCAAAAGCTTCCGCGGCATCTCCCTGTTTCGCATCGCCGGTATCCGCATCACCCTGGATTTTTCCTGGTTTATCATTTTCGGGCTGGTGCTCTTCGCCCTGTCCGCCGGCTACCTGCCCCGGGCCTTCCCCGGACAGGAAACCCAAGCCTACTGGATTGCCGGCCTGGCGGCCACCCTGCTCTTTTTTATGTCGGTGGTGCTGCACGAATTGGCCCATTCCCTGGTGGCCATCCGCCAGGGCATCGACATCCCGGAGATCACCCTGTTCATCTTCGGGGGGGTGTCCCGCCTCTCCGAGGAACCCCAGGATCCCAAAACCGAGTTTAAAGTGGCGGTGGTGGGCCCCTTGATGAGCTTCGCTCTGGCCGCGGCCTTCGGGGCCCTCAAGATAGCCCTGCAAGGGTTTGAACCTTCCCTGCTGGTGGTGGTCATCGGCTATCTGAGCTGGATCAACCTGGCTTTGGGCATTTTCAACCTGATCCCCGGCTTTCCCCTGGACGGGGGCCGCATCCTGCGGGCCTTTTTGTGGTGGAAGACCGGTTCCCTGACCCGGGCCACCAAGGTGGCCGCGGATTTCGGCAAAGGCTTCGCAGTGGCCATCATGGTCCTGGGGGGCCTGCAAATCTTCGCCGGCGCCCTGATTAACGGCTTGTGGTTCATTTTCATCGGCATGTTTCTTCAGGGCATGTCGGCCCGGGGATACGAGGAGCTGGTCATACGCAAATCCCTGGAAGGGGTGCACGTGGACGAAGTCATGGTGCGGGAGGTGGTGAGCGTGCCGCCTGATCTGAGCATCTCCGATTTGATCCACGACTATTTCCTGCATTACGCCTTTCGGGGATTCCCGGTGACGGCAAACGGCCGGGTTGTGGGGGTGGTGTCCGTGGCCGCGGTGGGCGGGACCCCCCGGGAGACTTACGACCAGCGCCGGGTGTCCGACATCATGACCCCGCTGCACGATGAGCTTCTGATCGAAGCCAAAGCTTCCCTGGCCGAGGCCCTCATGAAAATGTCCCGGGGGGAACAGGAGCGCCTGCTGGTTCTGGAGGGCCCCCGCCTGGCGGGGTTGGTCACCAAGACCGGCCTGTTGCGCTTCGTCCAGCTCAAGCAGATCCTGGAGCCGTGAGGGGGCTGCTCAATCCCCGGATCCCCCTCACCAGACGGTACCGTATCATTTTCCTTGACAAAAAGGGAAAAGCGTCGTATTTTACGTTTGTAGCATGTCAGACTGAAGGCCGGACTGCTAGTCCGCGTATGAAATCGGGAAGGTATGCTCATACCTGACCGATTTTTTTTTCAGGCTGCTACGGTCCTGCCCTGGTGGTGGGAAGATTTCATGTACTCGTGGAGGTTCCTCACGCATGAGGGAAACTGGTAAGGTTAAATGGTTTAATGATTCCAAAGGGTTTGGCTTTATTACCCGTGAGTCCGGTCCCGATGTCTTTGTTCATCACACCGCCATTGAAGGGCAAGGCTTCCGCACCCTGGCCGAAGACCAGGAAGTGGAGTTTGAAGTGGTCCAGGGGGCCAAAGGTCTCCAGGCCCAAAACGTTGTAAAGCTTTAAACCGAACAACTCGGGTGGGCTCTAAACCATGGTTTAGAGCCCCTGCTTACCAGGACATGAGAGGTAGATTTGGCTAAAAACCGATATGGTTGGAACAAGCGCATAAAAGAAATCGCCCGAAAAATGAAGCAAGAAGAGAAAATCAAACGCCGTCAAGGCAAGTCCCAGGAAAAACCGGAAGAGCCGACCCCTGAGGAGAATGACGCTGAGATCGGTCCATAGGCCAGGGATTGCCAGGGTTTGGACGGCCCCCTGCTTTGCCGGGACACATCTTCTTAAGAATCACCAGAATCAGAGAGAGAGATAATGAGCATAAAATTATACGTGGGCAATCTGCCCGAAAAAATGACCGAAGAGACTTTAAAAACCATGTTTGCCGAGGCCGGCCCGGTGGCCTCAGCCAAGATTATCACAGATCGCTACACCGGCCAGCCTCGGGGATTCGGGTTTGTGGAAATGGAAACCAAGGCGGACGGCCAACGGGCCATCTCCATGCTCAACGGCAAGGAGGTGGACGGCAACACCCTGAAAGTCAACGAAGCCCGGCCCCAAACGAAAGGCGCC
>JBGSLA010000185.1:0-21668 GCA_041740935.1 Desulfobaccales bacterium
GCGGAGATCGCCAAGAGCCTGCAGCCGGAGCGCCCTGCCGGCACGGTGCTCCCCGACACCGTCAAGAGCGCCCCCGATATGGTCACCCTCATCAAGAGTGTCATCCCGGCGGTGGTCACCATCATGGGGTATAACGAAGACGGCAAATTATCCAGCTCCGGCAGCGGCTTTTTCATCACCCCCCAGGGTCACCTGATCACCAACTACCATGTCATCCGCAGTATGACGCACGCCCGGATCAAAAACCACCAGGGCCAGACCTACCCCATGATCACGGTTTTGGCGGTGAATAAAAAAGGCGATTTGGCCATGTGTCAGGTGGATGTCCCCGGGGTCTCGTTTCCCCATTTAACCGTCACCCCGAAAATTCCGGAGGTGGGGGAACGGGTGCTGGCCATCGGCAGTCCCTTCCTGTTGGAGCTGACGGTGAGCGACGGCATGGTCTCCGCCATCCGCGGGGATACGCATCTGGGCCCCGCCATTCAGATGACCGCGCCCATCTCCCCGGGCTCCAGCGGCGGACCGGTGGTGAACCTCAAGGGGGAAGTGGTGGGGGTGTCGACCTTTTACCGGGAAGGGGGCCAAAACCTCAACTTCGCCATAGCCGGCCCCAGCGTCCTGGCCCTGAAACCCGGCCCGGCCAAAAATCTGGCCGAAGTCTATTCACCCCCTGAACTGGAGAAGGCCCAGAAGCTCTATGACTATGGCAAGCGCCTCTATGAGGCCAAGGATTACAAAAAGGCCCTGCAGGCCTTCCGGGAGGCTGTCTCCCTCGACCCCAAATTTGCCGGCGCTTATAATTACTTAGGTCTCACTTATCGAAAGCTGGGGCTATACGAGGATGCCGCCAAGGCCTATATCAGCGCCATCCGGCTTCAGCCCCAGAATTACGTTTATATATTCAATCTGGGGATGCTGATGTACGCCGCCAACGCCTATAAGCAGGCGGTCACCGCGTTCCTCAAGGCCATAGAGATCAGGCCGGATGACGTGGACAGCCATTTCATGCTGGGCAAGGCCTATGTCAAACTGAAAAACTACCCGGCCTCCCTGCGGGAATACGCCATTCTCCAGCAGTTGGACGCCAGGCAGGCGGCGGAGCTTTACCGCTTCATTTATCATTGAGCCGAGCGTCTATGGATGAAGTGCAATATGTCAACTGGCGGGCCGACCTCATCTCGGAATACCGCCATGAGGCCCTGAGCCTGTGGATAATCCTGGGGATTGTCTTCTATGGCTATGTTGAGGGCTATGCGGCCCTTTTCCGCCTGAAAACCTGGGTGTTTTTCCTGTTGGGCGGCCTGGCCGGGTCGCTGGTCATCAGCCGGATCAATTATGCTATCATCATGGCCTTTGCCCGGAGGCGGGGAAGTTACCTCGCCGGCCTGGCCGGCAGCGACAGATATGCCAAAACCCTGAACCGGGATCGCCTGGTTATCCGCTTTTTTCAGGTCAGCGTGACGCTTTTGACCATAATCCTCACTTTTTGGATTTTGGAGCGTATTTTTTAGGCGGTTGTTCATGAACCGCGGGCTCGCCCGTAAAGCATGAAAAATGTGGCGCCGGTGCCTCGGCCGGCGCATGAACCGCCGGCGGCGGCGGTTCCACAGAAAATTTTTCTGGACAGAGGTAACCATGACGCTTCGCGCTATAGGATGTCTGGCTATTCTGTGGCTGCTGATTCTTCCGGTTGCCGGCGGTTCCGCCCCGAAAGGGGGGGAGGCCCTGGTTCCGGTGGTGGCGGTGCTGGATCACCCGGCCGGACAGTTTACCGGCTATCTCATGGGAGGGTGGTCTGCCCAGGGCTGGCTCAAGGACAAGGCCGCGGCTCCCCTGCTGCCGGGGGGAGAAACCTACCGTTTCTATAACCTCAGCGGGGAGGTAGGTGCAGGGAGGGGAAGCCGCCCGGCCCCTTTGGACGAGGATGGCCCCTGCACCGAAACCCTGGGGGTGTCCTTTGACGATTCGCTCCGGGTTAAGGGGGATATGGTGGCGGTGGGCGGCCCCGGGCAGCCGCTGCCTCGCCGGCCCAAGCTTCTTTCCACCGACCAGCAGGTCTACCGGGACGCCGCGGCCGCCATCCTGCGGCAGAAGGGCATTTCCAGTCCTGTGGTCCGTCTCACCCAGGTTATCCGCGTCGATCTGGAGGGCGATGGTGAAGAAGAAGTTCTGGTAACCGCCACCCACTATGCCAAAGGTTTAGGCCCCAGAGCCGTCCCGGGGGATTATTCCCTGGTTTTTGTGAGACAGGTGGTGCAGGGCAAGGTCGTGACCCATATCGTCGCCGGGGACTTTTTCCCCCAAGGCGCCAAGTTCGGGGCCCCGGGGGAACACAAGGTGGGAGCGATCCTGGACCTGAACGGCGACGGCGTCATGGAAATCATTCTGTTCGGCCGCTACTACGAGGGGGACTGGGCCACGGCGTATCAGCTCAGGAAGGGCAAGGTCAGCGAAATTTTGACCTCGGGGTGCGGGGCCTGAGGATCATTCCCACAACTCCTCGTGGCCCGGCGGCCCACCCGCAAAGCATGAAAAGACCTTCTGGGGGGAGGGCTGGGGGAGCAGTGGCTCCCCCACCCTCCCCCCAGGCTCCCCTCCCCCACAAAAAACTTTCAACGACAGGGGCAGGAAATAAATGAACCTGAGGGGCTGGCCGGGAGGGCCGTCATGAGAAGCATCCGGCTGTTCCTGGCGGCTTGCTTCCTGTGTTGTCTTCCTCTGGCCCCGGCGTGGGGCGCGGACCCAACCCTCGAGGAGGCCGGCAGGCTCAACCGCCAGGGGGTGGAGCTTTTTCAGGCCGGCCGCTACCAGGAGGCCCTGCCCCTGCTGCAGCGGGCCAGGGAGATCTATGAGACCGCCCTGGGGCCGGAGCATCCGGAGACCGTCCTGGGCCTTCACAACCTGGGGGAGGCGCACAAGGCTCTGGGCGCGTATGACCAGGCCCTGCCGCTTTTCCGGCGCGCTCTGGCGATCAGAGAAAAAAACCTGGGTCCGGACCACCCCGACATTGCCACCAGCCTCAACAGTCTGGCCGGGCTCTTCCAGGCCCGGGCCCTCCCGGACCAGGCCCTGCCCCTGTATCAAAGGGCTTTGCAGATCAGGGAAAAATCCCTGGGGCCGGAGCATCCCTATACCGCCAGCAGTTTGAACAACCTGGCGGCCCTGTACCAAAGCCTGGGCGCTTACGACCAAGCCCTGCCGCTTTTCCGGCGCGCCCTCGAAATCAGGGAAAAGATTCTGGGGGCGGACCATCCCGACACCGCCACCAGCCTCCACAATCTGGCCGGCCTGCATGAGGATATGGGGGACCTGCGCCAGGCCCTGCCTCTGCAACAACGGGCCCTCAAGATCAGGGAAAAGGTCCTGGGGCCGGAGCACCCCAACCTCGGCGCCAGCCTCAACAATCTGGCCCTGCTGCATCAGGGCCTGGGGGAATACGAGCAGGCCCTGCCGCTGTACCAGAGGGCCTTGCAGATCGCCGAGAAGAACCTGGGACCGGAGCACCCCGACACCGCCACCGGCCTGAACAATCTGGCAGGCCTGTATGAGGATATGAGCGCCTATGACCAGGCCCTGCCCCTCTACCGGCGGACGCTGCAGATCAGAGAAAAGGCTTTGGGGCCGGAACATCCCGAGACCGGCTCCGCGCTCAACAATCTGGCGGGGCTCCTCCAGGCCATGGGCGCCTACAATCAGGCCCTGCCCCTCTATCAGCAGGCCTTGCAGATCAGGGAAAAGGCCCTGGGCGCCGAACACCCCGGCACCGCGCTCAGCCTCAACAACCTGGCGGGGCTGTATCGGGCCCTGGGCGCCCATGAGAAAGCGCTGCCCCTGTACCAACAGGCCTTAACCATCAGGGAGAAGGTCCTGGGCCCCGAGCACCCGGCCACCGCCAGCACCCTGAATAATCTGGCTGAGCTCTATGATTATGTAGGGGCGGCCGACCAGGCCCTGCCCCTTTATCAGCGGGCCCTGGCCATTCATGAGAAGGCCCTGGGCCCCGAGCACCCGAGAACAGCCGTCAGCCTCAACAACCTGGCCCTGCATCACAAGGACCTGGGGGCCTATGACCAGGCCCTGCCGCTATATGAAAAAGCCCTGAAAATCCGGGAAGAACACCTCGGGCCGGCGCACACCGACACCGTGGCCAGCATAAACAACCTGGCCGGTCTCTATCGGGCCCTGGGGGCCCTTGACCAGGCTTTGCCCCTCTATGAGAGGGCCTTGCAGGCCACGGAAAAGTCCCTGGGGCCGGATCACCCCCATACCAGGACCTGCGCCGCCAATCTGGGCATTCTCCTGGTGGACCGGAAAGATTATCCGGCCGCCGCGGCTTACTTCCGGAGAGCCCGGGTCAACGCCGGTCTGGTGGAGGTGTCCCTGGCCCAGGGAAAAACTCAGGAGGCCCTGCGGCTTTTACAGGACCAGAGGCCGGCGCCCCGGGATCTGCCCTCCAAACACATCACTTTTCTCACCCAAAAAGGCCTGACCCTGGCGGCCCTGGGGCGGCTGGGGGAGGCCGCGGGTTTGCTGGCCCAGGCGGTGGAGCGGGTGGAGGACCTGCGCCTGAGGGCCCCGGGGGAGCGGGCCGGCTTTTTCCAGGCCGGGATTTATGGCGGCTATGTCAGGCCCTATCGGGGGCTGGTGGCGGCGCTGGCGGAGATGTCTTTAAAGCAGCAGCCCCTGCCCCCGGCCTTGCGGCCATACGGCGCCGACGCCGGGGAGGCGGCCTTTTATTTCAGCGAAAGCACCAAGGCCCGGGCCCTCTTGGAGGCCCTGGCCCAGGCGGCCCGGCGGCAAACCCGCCCGGAGATTCCCCCGGAGCTGCAGCAACAGGAGGAAAGCCTGATGAACGCCCTGGCCGCCCTGGAAAGCCAATGGGAAAAAGCCCTCAAGGGCGGCGAGGAAGCCTTGCAGGAGGTCCGGGACCGGAAGGCGCGCCTCAGTTCGGAACTCCAGGTCCTGGTGCACACCCTGCGGCAACAATACCCGGTCTACGCTGCGCTCCATTACCCCCAGCCCCTCCCGGCTGCGGACCTGCCCCTGAGGGAAAATGAGGTGCTGCTGGAGTACGCCCTGGGGGAGCAGGCAAGCTACGTCCTGGTGGTCCGCCGGGGCGGGGTCGGGAAGGTGGTGAAAATTCCCCAGGGGCGCCAGGGGCTTGAGGCTAAAATTAAAGCCTTCATGGAGCCCCTGATCAACCGAAAGCCCGACGGCTTTTCCCGGCGGCAGGCCCAGGAGCTTTATGTACTGCTGCTGGCCGGAGCCTTGCGGGAGGTTAAGGAAAACGACAGGCTGATTATCGTCCCGGACGGCATCCTGGGCCTGCTGCCCTTTGAGGCCCTGGCGCTCCAGGCGGGGAAAGGCCTTGCGGACAGTATTTTTGTGGGCGACCGCTACACCCTGACCTACTACCAGTCCGCCGCGGTCATGGCCCTGAAGCGCCGTCTGGAGGAATCACAGGCCGGCCGGCCTCTGTTTGCCCTCGGGCATCCGGTGTTCAGCCCCACGGACCCCCGGGTCCATCCGGAAACGCCGGGGGGACCGAAGCCCGGGGCCGGAAACCGGGGGGCCGCGGATGCGGCTTTCCGGGCCCTGGCCGCCAGGGAGGCCTGGGGCAAAACCACCCGGGAGGCCGCCGCCGGCGTGGAACTCAGCTACCTGCCGCTGCCGGAGACCGAAGGCGAAGTCCTGGCCATCGCCCAACTGCTGGGGGTGGAGCCCCGGGCCCCGGATGTGCTCCTTAATACCCAGGCCACTGAAACCATGTTCTGGCAGTCGCCCCTCAAGGAATATCGCTACCTGCATTTTGCCACCCATGCGGACGTCGCCGGCATGGTCCAGGGCATCCGGGAGCCCTTTCTGCTCCTCGGCCAGGTGGGCAACGAAGGCCAAAACAACGGCTTTCTCACCCTCAGCAAGGTTCTGGGCCTGAACCTCAATGCCGACCTGGTGGTCCTCTCCGCCTGTCTCACCGGCCGGGGCCAGGTGATGGAAGGGGAGGGGGTGGCGAATTTTGCCCGGGCCTTCCAACACGCCGGCGCCCGGAGCGTGGTGGTCAGCCTCTGGGAGGTGGCCTCCATGGAAGCGGTGGAATTTATGACCCTGTTTTATGCCCGTCTTAAGGAAGGCAAATCCCGGGTGGAGGCCCTGAAACTGGCCCGGGAGGCGATAAAGGCGAAATACTCCTCCCCCTTCTACTGGGCGGTGTTCATCCTGCACGGGGAGGGGTGATGGGGTTTGGCGGTTTGTGGTTTGCGGTAGTGCCTGAGCAGAAAAACCAAATCAAAGGCCTGATCGAGCAGTTACACAAGATGATCCTGATGAGCGGCGCAGCGCACCGGCAGGTCCAGCGACCGGGTTGCCGCCCGTTCCCTCGTGCCGGCCCAGATCAAAGGCCACCGCGATATTGACCCCTATGCCCTGGATGGTCTCAGGATTTAGGAGAACCTCTTATAATTTCGATAAGGTATTCATCTTTGGGTGGTTGACTATCTTAACGGGCCTGGCCCGAGGCTGGTATTGGGCAGGGAGCTTCCCAAAGTTTGCCCGCCCGCGACCTCAGGAACTGACCGCTTGATACAAATAAATTGACAGAAAAGGGGAAATTTGCTATTCATGTGACCCGTTCAGTCGATTTCCCAGGGTATGACGGGCCTCAGGATTGAGGAGGTACCGGGGCAGGATCACTAACCGGAAATCAGAACAGAAAAGCAAGAACATCAGGTGAGCATCTTATTTTGCTTAAATACAAAGTATCATTTGGGATGTTAGGGAAGGCTTGGGTCCCTCCCGGCAGTCATACAAGAAAAAACAGGAAAGGAGTTGGATGGCAATGCACAATCAGGATACGAAACAGAATAAGCAGGTTCTTTTTAATGAAAAACAACCCTATGAGCCCCCCAGAGCGACCTGCGTCCAGGTTCAATTTGAGGAACGGGTATTAGGCTGCAATTTCAGCACGATCAAGAATTGTGGGCTTACCGAGTAGGCCATGATCGTTAGCAGGCTTAAGTAGGCCTGAGGGAACGCCTGAAAAAAGTTAGCTTCTCTTCGATGTGGCAAACATGAGGTTATCTGTTGATCTTCGACGGTAATGGAGGCAGATTGCCATGAATGTTCAGGAATCGCCCAAGGATAAACACGGGTTCCACAGTGAGAAACAATCGTATGAGCCACCCAAAGCGACCTGTGTCCAGGTCCAATTTGAGGAGCGGGTATTAGGCTGCCTTTACAGCACCATTAAAAATTGTGGGCTTACCGAGTAAGCCGCGGTCATGAGTGAAATGTAGTTCAGCCTGAAAAGGCGCCTTTCAGGAGAGGTTTGCCCTTCTTCCCCCAAAACCGGCGAATTCCTGGCGGTCGGTTGGATTGAAGAGGGGCAAACCTCTCATATTAAAAAAGATTGTTGTTGATTGCCTGGCCAGCAAATATCATTGCCGAAAGATAAGACACCCGCCGGAAATTAGACCTTTTCCTCAGTGAAATAAAACAGATGGAACGCATAACATATTGATTTCCATCATTCTTTTTACCGTAAGGCGAAAACCGGAAACGGTGTTATTGGTGCAGCGGACATGAAACGGAGCAAGGACTTCTTGCTTAAGCAGGTCGGGGGACAAGACTTTTTGGTGCCCCTCGGCCCCAAGGTCATGGATCTGAACGCCCTGGTGGCCCTGAACGCCACCGGGCGCCGGGTCTGGGACCTTCTGGCCGAAGATTGCACCCTGGAGTTTCTGGCGGCGGAGGTGGTGCAGCAGTTCGATGTCGATCTGGAGAGGGCCCGGGCCGACGTCCAGGCTTTCCTGGATGACCTCGGACGGCTTGGGTTGCTGGAGACGTGACGGAGACGCCCCCGGATTACGGCTCCCTGATGAGAGAGATGCTGCGGCGCGCCGCGCTGGCCCGCCAGCCGGCCCATGGGGCCTTTGAACTGACCAGCCGCTGCAATCTGTCCTGCCGCATGTGCTACGTCCGCCACCCCGCGGCCGACCGGCAGCAGGCGGCCCGGGAACTGCCGGCTGCCGCGTGGTTGGAGTTGGCCCGCCAGGCGGTGGATAACGGCCTGGTTTTCCTGCTCATTACCGGCGGCGAAGTTTTGGTGCGGCGCGACTTCTTCGAGATTTACGAACCGCTCACCAGAATGGGCCTGGTCCTGGCCCTGTTCACCAACGGCACCCTCATCACCAAAGACATCGCGGCCCGTTTGGCCCAGGCGCCGCCCAGCCGCACGGAGATCACCCTCTACGGCGCCAGCGCGGCCACCTGCGAGGCGGTCACCGGGGTGCCGGGGAGTTTCGCGGCGTGCTGCAACGGCATCGAAGCCCTCCTGGCTCAGCGCCTGCCCCTCGGACTCAAAACCACCCTCACCAGGCAGAACGTCGGCGAACTGGAGGCCATGCGCCGCCTGGCCCGCGGCTGGGGGGTGCCCTTTGCCGCGGGCTGGCTGCTTTCCGGACGGCCGGACGGAAGCCCTTCCGGGGTGGACGACTGTCGCCTGTCCGCCGCCGACTGCGTAGCCCTTGAAGCTGCGGACCTGGCGTCGGCGCACGAATGGGCCGAGGCCGCGCTCCGGGAAACGGCCCCCCGGGGGCACGACAATTTCCGGTGCCACGCCGGCAAGGCCGCTTTTGCCGTCAATCCCGCCGGGGAGATGAACGTCTGTCTGGTGCTGAGCCGGCCCGCGGCCCAACCCCTTACGACCGGCTTTGCCCAGGCCTGGAAGCAGGTGCAGCACTTCGTCGATAGCGCGCCCGCGCCTGGGGCCCCATGCCGCGCCTGTGAGGCGCTGGCGTATTGCGCCCGCTGCCCGGCCTGGTCCGAGATGGAGACCGGCACCCTGACCGACCCGGTGCCCTATCTGTGCGACATCGCCTTCGCCAGAAAGGCGCGCTATGGGCCGTCTGCCTGACCTTCCCGGTGGCCGGGGGGAGGTTGTTGGCCTGAAAAGTCCGTAGCGTGCAGGGGCAGGCGCCCTCGCCTGCCCTCAATGGACAGCCGGGGGCGGCTGTCCCTACACCAGAAAAGTCTTTTCGTGCTTTATTATGGGGCCGGTGTCATGCTCATCCCCGCCCGGGAACTCATGCTGGTGATTGGCGCCGCTCTCGAGAGGAACCAGCGCGTCCGTCTGACGGTCACGGGCAGCAGTATGTTCCCCTTCATCCGCAGCGGCGACGTGGTGGAGCTTGAACCCCTGCACGGCCTCCCCGAACTCGGGGATGTGGTGCTGGCGCGCTGCTCCGCCGGGTCCGCCGGTGAACGCTACGTGCTGCACCGGGTGGTCGGGAAGGACGGCGAGGCCTTCTTTCTGCGCGGCGATGCCCAGCGGGATTGTGACGGGCCGTTTTTCCCAAGCAACCTTCTGGCCAAAGGCGCCGCCAGGTTCCGCCGCGGACGGGGCCGCAGGCTGGACCGGGGCCTCTGGCGCCGCCTGGGCCTCACCTGGAATCGCTGCGCCCCCGTGAATGTGTGGCTCTTTCAACTGCTGCGGCGACTGGCCGGCCAGCGGCCTCAGCAGGGGCTGAGGTGCGCCCCGGACCAGACCCACCGCATCATTTGACTTCCTGCTGATTCAGCCTGCGAACCCGCGACGCATACGGATTGCTACCGATGATACTGCTTAAAGAATTGCTGAAAAAATATCGGGGGCAGGGACTCCTGCTGCTCCCCATTGCGGTGGCCTCCACCCTGGCCGGCCTGCTTTTCATCGAAATGGGCCGGAGAGTCATCAATGTGGTGGCTTCCCCCGATATGGCCGCCGGGGCCGATTACCACCACCTCCTTTTGTATTGCCTGGTAATCCTTGGGTCGATGTTTGCCAGCGGGATAATCAACTATTGGATAGAGGTGTTATTTGTTCGATTGAGTCAATCCATCTTACGGGATATACGGGTTAAACTTTTTAATCATTTCCTGCAGTTGCCCCAGAATTTTCATAATGACCATCCGGTCGGCCAACTCATGTCACTTATTATTAATGATGTGGGCTATATCGGGCAGTTTTTCTCCAAAGGCTTACTTTCGCCGGTGATGAACCTTTTTTTGGTGTTATTCTCCGCTACATATCTTTTTTATCTGAACTGGAAGTTGGCCACCGCCGCGATTATTACCGTCACCTTGGTCGTCTTTTTTTTGCCCCGGTTCAACCGTCGGCTGGGCGAATTGAGTGAACAATACAGCAACAGCATGGGAAATCTTTCCAATTACGTGCAGGAAGCCCTGTCTGGCATCCCTGATATCCGCGCCAACCAGACGTATCGCTTTGAGGAAGCCAGGCTCATCGACAGAATCAAAGATTTCTTCGGCATCAACCTGGAGCTGGCCAAAACCGCCGGCGCCCTGGGCTTCCTGATGGAAATCATCCGGGGCTCCGGACCCTTGTTGGTTTACCTGTACGGCGGCATCCTCTGTCTGCGGGGCGAGATGTCGGTGGGCACTCTGGTGGCCACCATTACGGTCATTTACACCTTGTACGGGCCGGTGGGGTCTTTTGTGGGTTTTCTCCAGGAATGGCGGCAGGTTAAAGTCCGCTTCGACAAGCTTGACGACTACCTCGGCATGGCGCCGGAAGAAGAGGTGATTCCGGTGGCGGCCCCCCCGCGGACGCCCTCGGGGGCTCTCCGGTTCGACCAGGTTCATTTCGGGTTCAGCGAAGGGGAGATGCTTTTAAAAGACCTGAATTTCCGGACCGCTCCCGGAGAAAGCCTGGCCCTGGTAGGACCTTCCGGCTCCGGCAAGAGCCTCAGCGCGGCGCTGATCAGCCGAACCTACCGGCCCCTGAGCGGCAGGATCGAACTGGGGGAGGAAGACCTGGAAACCATTCCCTTATACGCCTTGAGGGCGCAGATCGGGCATGTCAGCCAAACCCCCTTCCTGTTCAACGACACCCTGAAGAAGAATATCCTGTATTCCCTGCTGCGGAACCCGGGGACTGACGGTGACCAGCCGGCGGCCTGGGTCGATTTTTCGGCCCTGCCCGGGGTGGACAGCGTCAAGTCCCTGGAGCGCGAAATTATACGGGTAGTAAGAGACGTGGGATTGTTTGACGATATCTATGAATTGGGGTTGCGGTCAAAGCTCAGCAGTTGCCAGAGCGAGGCCACAGAAGAAAATAAACGGCTGTTACTCAAGGCGCGGGGCTGCCTTATTGAAGAAACCTGTGGCCGTGATTGGGAATATTTGGAACATTATACTGAGAATAAGTTTTTAGAATATTGCAGCATCCTGGGAAATATCGTTTATAGCCCGGCGAGGCAGGTAATCAATGAGTTCGGCTCCATTCAAGGGTTTTGTGAAAAACATCTGAATGAACAACTGCGGGAGAGCGGCCTGCTGGACCAACTTTTCCAACTGGGGGTGCATCTGGCCAGGGAGGACAGCTTTCTTTTGGAAGAACTCCATAAGAAGCAATCTCCTCTGCTGGGCCGCCTGGGCCTCGATGCGGAAATCCTTCAGATCAAAATGAAGATCAAAGATCAGAAGGTTTTGCTTTCGGAAGCCCCCCGGATGAGCCGGCTTGACCCCTCCCTGGCCGGCGATATCCTGGAGTTGGCCTACCGCTATGTTCCCGGCAATGCCAAAGCAGATCTGCTGGATGACCGGCTCAGGCAAGAAATCCTGGCGGCCCGCAAGGCCTTCAGGGGCAGCCTCTCAGAGGCGCTTCAAAAGAAATTCACTTTTTTTGACCCCCAGACCTACCTGGACGCCCTGACCCTGCGGGAGAACATTATCTTTGGGAATATCAACCCGTTAAGGAAAAAAGCCAATGAGGCCGTGAACGCCCTGATCCGAAAGATCGCGGCGCAAGAGGGCCTTGAAGAGCTGATCCTTAATGTCGGCCTGGAATTTAAGGTGGGAGAACGGGGCAACAAGCTGTCGGGGGGGCAGCGGCAAAAGGTGGCCATCGCCCGGACCCTCTTGAAAAATCCTGATATCGTTATCCTCGATGAAGCCACCGCCAATCTGGATGGCGCCTCCCAGGCCTGCATCTCGGAGCTGATCGAAGGAAAGTTCAGTGATAAGATCGTTATTTCCATCGCCCACCGCCTGACCATTGTCAAGGACTACGATACCATCCTGGTGCTGGACCAGGGCAATATTATGCAGCAGGGCAGCTTTGAGGAATTAATCAATCAAGACGGCTTATTTAAAAAATTATTTGAAGAGAGCGCCTGAATGAAGACCAGCGCCACCACGGAAATTCAGAGCCTGAAGTCGGTGCCCCTTTTCCAGAGTCTGAAGCCCATGGAACTGAGCGTTATTTCCCTGGCCATGGAAAATGTTATTTTTGAAGCCGGAGAAATAATTATTCAGGAAGGGGATGAGGGTGAAGAAGCCTATATCATTCTTTCCGGGGAAGTGGAGGTGTACAATCTCCTGGGAGCGGAAGGCACGGTCACCCTGGATGTCTTGACCCGGGGGGAAATTTTCGGGGAGATGGCCCTGTTCGGAGACGGCAGCCGCTCGGCTTCGGTGAAGGCCCTCCGGGAAACCCTGGCAGGGATGCTTACCAAAGAAAAGCTTTACGGTATAATTCAGGAGTTCCCGGATATCGCCATCCAGATGCTCAAGGTGCAGACCCGGCGCTTCCGGCGGGCTGAAAAGCGGCTGCTGGAGTGTCTGGCCAAGAGGGAGTGATTCACCTGCCCGGGGTTGTTTCCTTTATCCCGGCCTGCCGAGTCGAACCGGCCGGGCGGGGACCGGTCCGGGCCGGGAAAATTCATCCCCGCGGCTTCCAAACCGCCCGGCGCGGCGGATCGGCTTTTTTAAGGTTTTTTCTTTGAAGGCTCGGAGAAACGACAGGCAGGCGACATGGGTATCAAGCAGATAATCGGCATAACGGTGGGGGCCCTGGCGGGATTGGTGATCGGTTATTGGGGCCGTTGTGCGGGAGGCGCGGCGTGAGGCTTGACCTCCAATCCCTGGTCAGGGATGATCTTGGGCGCTCTGGTGGGATTCCTGGCCACCCGTCATTAGCCGGGGTTCCTTAGCCGGCGGGGGCGCCGGCGCCAGATTCTTCAGGGTTTTTCGGGTGGGCCGCAGGACCATGAGGAACTGCTGAGACTATACCCGCCAGGGAGGGATATTCAGGTCATGTCGCTAAATTCGCCCGCAGCGAGCCCCCATGGTTCTCCCCGCCGATAAACCGGCGGCCCCCGCAACCCCGAAGCCGCCCAGGCCGGCGTGGCGCCGGGTCATGGCCCGTCTCTGGCCCTGGCTGATAGCCCTGGCCATCCTGGGGGCACTTTTCACCCGCATTCCCCGCCAAGCCTTATTCCACGCCCTCAAAACCGGCCCCTGGTTCTCTTTGGGCCTCTACACCTGGGTGCAATGGCTCCTGGTTTTGACTGTAGACTCCTTTGCCATCCGGGTATCCCTGGCCATCACCGGCTTCAGGGAGCCCTTTTCCCGCCTGGTGCTGGCCCGGGGCGCCACCTATATGCTGGGGCTGGTCAACTATGCCCTGGGACAGGGGGCCCTGGGGGTTTACCTGCAGCGCTCCGGGGTCACGGCCCTCAGGGCTGCCGGCACCATGCTTTTTTTGATGACAGTCAATCTCGGGGTGCTGCTGGTCATTGCCGGGCTGGGCTTGTGGGCGGGGGGCTCCACCAGAACAGCTTACCTTAACCTGGCGCCCCTGTTCTATGGGTTGGGGCTGATGATGGCCCTGTATCTGGCCGCGGTCGGCTGGCGGCCCCGCTTCCTGCAGCATAATCCGGTGCTGGCGCCCATGTGGCAGGCGGGTCTCAGGGGGCACCTGGGCGCCGCCGCGGCCAGGCTCCCCCATCTGCTCTTGTTGGTGTTGGCCTACTGGGGCGCCCTGCGCCTCTGGGGCATCCCGGTTCCCCTGGCCCAGGGGCTGGCCGTGGTGCCGGTGGTGCTGTTCGTCAATGCCGTGCCCATCACCCCCCTGGGTCTGGGCACCACCCAGGCCGTTTTGGTCCTGCTGTTCAGCCCCTTTGTGCCCCTGCCCGACCCGGAGGTCCAGGCCGCGGTGGTGCTGGCCTTCAGCCTGATCTATTATGTGTGCGGCATTGTGGCCCAGGCCTTGATCGGTTTGTGGTGTTTCCAGAAAATCCGCGCCGGCCCGGGGCAGGGATAATATCAAGGGCAGGGCCGGGCCGGGGAAGCAACGGCTCCCCCACTCACAGATTTCTTCTTTGAACCGGGAGCACAGGCGTCCCGCCTGTGCTGCACAGGTTGAAAACCTGTGCCACCGGGTTAAGGAGCACTGAGAGTCTCAAATTTTTCATAACCGTCTTTCCTCATCCGGCGGGCCCCAGGGGCATGGCTTCCACAAATTCAAGGCCGCTGGCATACCCGGCCTGCACCTGTTTTTCATGCAGACCCAGGCGGGACATCAAAGGAAAGACCTTCTCCCAGGCCCCTTTTTCATAATGGGCCACCAGGTCCAACACCAGCCCATGGGTATTTTTCTGACCCCTGAGCGCCTGCTTAATTTCTGCGGCCAAAGCGATATTTTCCAGAATGTCCGCCAGGGGCCTCCCCAAAAAGACGTCCATCAGGGAAAACAAGCCCACGAGAAAAAGCTCGGATTGCCGTTCGCCCAGCCCCACCTCCGGCGCCAGGGTTTCGCAGAACCGGGCCCGCACCATGGACAGGCGCATCAACTCCGTGGGCTGATCTTGTCCCAGGTGCGCCAGAATCGCCAGGGAGGCCCATTTGCGGATTTCTTTTTCGCCCAAGAGATTGAGGGCGTGCCCGATGGAGGTGATTTCCGTGCGCCGGCCGAAAAAGGCCGAGTTCAGATAGGTGAGCATCTTGTGGCACAGGGGCGGGTCGCGTTCGATGATTTTTTGGAGATGGATAAAATCAAGGCTCTCCCGGGAGATCTCCTGAAGAATTCCCAGGTAATTGAGCTTATAGCCGGGAATATCTTTTCCTGCGATGATCTCGGGCCGGCTGAAGAAAAAACCCTGGAAATAGGCAAAGCCCATGTCCAGGGCTTCCTGGAACTCCTTGCGGGTCTCGATCTTCTCGGCCAGGAGGTGAACGTCCTTTGATCGGAAAAATTCTACAATCGCCCTCCGGTCTTGTAGACTGGTTTTCTTAAAATCAACTTTGATGAAATGGACCACCTCGGCCAGGGGATTTTGTTCATTCCCCTGCCAGACAAAATCGTCCAACGCTAACTGAAAGCCGTTTTTTTTAAGCTCCCGGCAGGCGGCCAGGATTTCCTCGTCCGCCTGGACATCTTCGAGAATCTCGATCACCGAGTTTTCTTTGGCTAAGTAGCCGGGAATTTCCGACAAAAGAAGATTTTTGGTAAAATTAATAAAGGCTTTCTTGCCGCCGGTGAGATCCTGGGAACCTAAAACAGTCATAACATTTCTGATGACGGCCATGGTTGCTTCATCGAAGTCTTTACAACAAAAAAAGTTCTTTTTACCGGCCCTATAAAGCAGTTCATAACCATACACTTTCTGCTTTTTATTGAGGATCGGCTGGCGGGCAATAAATATATCCATGCTGTAATATGGTTGTCCGATTAATGTTAAAAAATATTAGAACAATGTTTGCAACAGCTATTACCTTATCGTTAAGCAAATGTTTATAAAAGAATCGGTATCCAGGGAAGAAAATATAAGCGCGGCAGCCAAAAAGATGAGGCGGCGGTGGGTTGGGGCCTGACCAGCGGGGCCTAAAGCAGCCTGGGCGACCTGGCCGAAGCCTGATCAAGCGCTGGAGAATTCCCCCCCAAAAAAAACGCCCCCTGGGGTCAGGGGGCGTCTGGTGCGTCCGGGGCGCCGGCAGCTTTAGGCCGGGGCGGCCTGCCACAGGGGCTCAGGCGCATACGGCTGCCTTCTGGTGCGGTTGTGCAGGGGCGGCACCCACAACCGCCAGGCATGTTCCTGCTGGATAAGCTCCTTAAGAAATTGTTGATGCAGGTCGTGCCCGCCCCGGCTGACCTCGAGGCGGCCCAGGATGGGCATGCCCAGAAGGGCCAGGTCGCCCAGCGCGTCCAGGATCTTGTGCCGCACGCATTCCTCCGGATATCGGAAACCCCCGGGGTTGAGGACGTCGGTGTCGTCCAGGACCACGGCGTTATCCAGGGACCCGCCCCGGGCCAGTCCCCGGGACTGCAGGAACTGCACCTCTTTCAGGAAGCCGAAGGTCCGGGCCGGGGCGATTTCCCGGCGGAAATGCTCGGCGTCCAGGGGCACGGTGAAGCGCTGCCGGCGAATCAGCGGATGGGCGAAATCAATGGCGTACATGATGCGAGGCTTGCCCGGCAGCACCCGCATCCAGCCGTCGCCGTTGGACACCTCCACCTGCTGGTTGATCACCAGATAGGCTCGGGGCCAGGGCAGAGAGGACGTCCCGGCCGCGGCCAAAAGCTCGACGAAGGGCTGGGCGCTGCCGTCCATAATGGGGACTTCCGGGCCGTCCACCTCGATGACCGCGTTGTCGATCCCCAGACCGTAGAACGCCGAGAGCAGATGTTCCACCGTGGACAGGGTGGCCCGGCCGTCCCCCAGGGTGGTGGCCCGGGTGGTGTCCACCACCCGGCTGAAATGGGCCCGCACCTGGGGCCGGTCAGGCAGGTCGGTGCGGATGAACTTCAGCCCCTGGTTAGCCGCCGCCGGGTAGACAGTCACGGTGGCCGGCTGGCCGCTGTGCAAGCCGACGCCGCTGGCTGTCATGGGACGCGCGATGGTTTTTTGCCAGATCATGATCCCCCCGCTCCCTTGTATAGCAAGGGCTGTACCAGGTCAGGCCGGATTTTCTGTGATATAACTCATTGATATTATTAATTATAAAATAAGCCCCCATTTCTGGCCGGGCCATTTGTGGTAAATTTGCCATAAACCCCTTCAAGGTTGTGGCGAAAAAACCACAATTCCCCCCCTGCAGGCCTTGTTTCTTCTCCCGCCTCTTTTTCCACCCGGGACTGAAGGGCGCCGCTATGGCACCACCGCGCCGGAACCCTGGACCGGGGCGCGGTCCCTGGGGAATTGTCACCCATCGCTGGGGCAAAATTCCCCAAAGAGGCCTTGGGCCCCACCCCGGGAGAGTATCCGGTCGCCGCGCTAAGCCGAGGGGACCGGATAAATCGGCGGGCAACGGCTGGGACCATCCTATCTAAGGGAATCCCTTAGATTTCTCTGTTGACTGCCCGGTTTATTTCTAATATGCCTAAGGGAATCCCTGATACATGACCTGAAAACGATCAAAGGCTGACGCCGGTTGACTGGCAGCAGACGTCAACATATTGACGGGAATATCCCCCAAGTGCCTGGGTCAGGCTTTTCAGAAGGGCGGGCCGGGCCGGAAAGAACAGCCTTGAGGGGGCGCCGCTAAGGGGAAAATTCCCCCAAGGATATCGGCGTCCCGGGGAGGGCTGGCCTTGAAAAATTTTTAAATATCCTCGCAGCAGAATGCAACATGTTATTATTTTTATAATTTTATTATCCCTGGCGCCCCTTGCTTCCTGGGAAGCCGGTATTATGGTTTATTGAGGCGAGATTAAAATATGGTGAAAAAACCATAAGATGCTTGATTGCACAAAAAGGCATGGTTATTGCATTTAAGGTATACCAGGAAGGGGGAGGGAGATTATGCCATTATACGAATATCAATGTGTGGATTGTGGAAGCCGAGATCTGCGGGTGGCCGGGGTGGACGACCATACGGCTTTCTGCGTGGCCTGCGAAGGCCTTATGCTTCGTCTCGATGAGGATGTGTTTCAGCCGTATTTCGAGGAGGTGACCGAAGCCGTTCTCAAGGATAAGGCTTCCAGCTCCTGAACTTTGTGCTGACCAGCTAAACGCGGTCAGGCCGAAACGCACCGCAGCCGACTTGAAGGGTGGGCCCGTTTCTCTCCAGAGAAAGGGGCTCGCTTTTTTTTTTGGGGTTCTGCCGGCGCCGCCCCAGGCCCATCAAGGCTGCGCTCCGAGGTTTTTCCCTGTCCTGAAAAGTCCAAAGTCCGAAGTCCAAAGCCTAAAGACCAAAGTCAGAGATAAAGGGAGGGAACACCTCCCACCTCGTTTTGGGCCCCTGCTTGGGAAAGTCTGCTGGCTTCTTATGCCTCGACCGCACCTATGACCGGTGGGACGGGCTTACAGCCCGACCCGGCACAGGTGAGGACACCTGTGCCACCGGGCTTTCCAGGTTTTAAGAGAGCCCAGGGCTCATGAACCGCTGCCTTGACAAGTTCGCAGGTTTAGGGGCAGGGGCCCTCGCCTGCCCTCACTGGACAGTCGGGCGCGGCTGTCCCTGCACCAGAAAAGGCTTTTCATGCTTTACGGGTGAACCCGGGAAAGCCCCGCGGGGCCAGGAATCGGGTGTTCGGCTTGGCCGGCGCCCGGCCGGCAGGCTTCACCCGGCCCCCCGTCCCCGTTTCAAAATGAGAGGCAGGCCGGCAAAAGGCGCGGTTTTCTCAAAATTAGAGGGAGTCCTGCAGCTGACTGCCTGGATTTGACCAGAAGAACTTTCAGAAGAACCCGTACCGCGGCCGGGTCCGGCAGCTGACACCAGGTTGCGCTCCAAAAGCCGTTTTCGGTAGCCGCAGGCTTCAGCCTGCGCCTATTCAGGTCGGAAAGCCATGGTCGCCGTTTGATTGCGACCTGGCAACTGAATGGGTTGCGGGGGCTCGGCCGGCGGGCGGGGGAAACCGGCCGCACAGAACCGAGGCGAAGGGCAGGGTTATTGGATGCGAAGTCGTTCTGCGGTTACAGGAGCCTTGGCTCCCAGATATTCCTCCAGAAACTGGCCAACCAAAAAGCTCACCGTGCTGTATAGATTCGACCAGTCATACCCCCGGAGGCTATGTCTGGCGTCGCCGATGGCTTCCCGGCACCAGGTCATGCGCATGGCGTTGGCCGCGGGATTGCCCGTCATGGTGTTTTGTTGCACATAAAACACTTCGACGCTGAAGACATAAAAAGGCGGGGTCACCTGGGCCTGATCAGCATGAATCAGGACCCCCAGACAGGGAAACAGGGGGGTTTGCTGCCAACTCCGGTCGGGGGCCGGCAGGCCTGCCCCCAGAATCTGTTTGTGGACCTCAAGCCAGAGACGTTCCCGGTCCAGGCCGTCCGCGGTCAGAGCCGCGTCCACCTGGGAGACCCATACATGGACCCCCTGTAACTCGGCCAACGTTCCCGGGAGCACTTGCTCGGCTTGACGCAACTTCGACCGCTTGATCTTTAGCATGGCATCCATGGTTTGAACCGGCGGGCCCCCTTTGGGCGGGATTTTGCTCTGCCTCCGGGAGGAAGAGGCCTTGACAGAAAACTGGGCACATCCTCACCTTCAGTTTCTGAAATTTAGGACAGATGGAAGAAAAAGAAAATCGGGAAAAACCTGAAATTTCCTATCGGAAACCCTGATTTCACCAAATGGCTAACCGCCAGGGGGGGGGGATCAGGGCAGGGGAGGGGCGGCGCGGTCAGGGCTCGAGAGAGGTGAGTCCTTCCCGGATGGCGTATTTGGTAAGTTCGGCGACGCTGCGGATGCCCAATTTGTGCATGATCTGCTGACGGTGGGTCTCGACGGTCTTGATGCTGATATGCAACAGCTCAGCAATATTGGCGGTGCTTTTGCCCTCGGCCATGAGCTGCAGCACTTCCCGCTCCCGGGCGGTGAGCACCGAAAACGCCGTCTGCACCGGCGAGGGGATGCGGCTGACGTAGTCTTTGACCACGATCTCGGCCACCCCCGGGCTCAGGTAGGTCTTGTTGGCCATGACCAGGCGGATGGCGTAGGCCAGCTCTTCAAAGGCACAGTCCTTGAGAAGATAGCCGTGGGCCCCGGCCTTGAGCATGTTAATCACAAAACGGCGGTCCGCGTGCATGGACAGGGCGATGACCTTCATGTCCGGATGATCGGTGAGGATTTGGCGGGTGGCCTCGATGCCGTTCAAATCCGGCATATTGACGTCCATGATGACCACATGGGGGATAAGCTCATTGACCAGGATTACCGTTTTGCGGCCGTCTTCCGCCTCGGCCACCACCTCCATGTCGGGTTCCTTTTCCAGGAGAGTCCTGAGGCCCTGACGCAAAATCTGGTGGTCATCGGCAATGATAATCCGGATGCCCATGGCTTCTCTCCTTGTAAATCCTAAGGGCTATCCCCTCCTGGGTTTAGAGGGATTACGCCTCCCCTTTACTCATCGTCACAATCTCCCATTCCTTCAGTAACTTTGCCCCAGCGCTGGCATGTACCGGGACTGACCCAGGATATCAAGCAAGTGCCGTAAATTATAGCCTTTTTCTTGCTGGCGGAAAAGCTTTTTATGCCGTCCGGGTTTCAGCCGTCCTGCTTTAAGGTGATTTTTCCCTAAACATTTTCATGTTAAAGGAAATAATGGATAAAGGAAAGAGAAAATCAGCAAAACCCTGAGTTGTGGCCTCCGGGGGCAATTTTTGTGATACACTGCGGAGCCATGGAACTTGTGGCCGACTTTCACGTTCACTCCCGCTATTCCATCGCCACCGGCCAGAACGCCGACCTGGAGCACCTGGATCTCTGGGGTCGCTATAAGGGGGTCGGGGTAGTGGGCACGGGAGACTGCACCCACCCCGAGTGGCTTCGGGAGCTCAGCGCCAAGCTCACCCCGGCGGACGACGGTGTGTATCATCTGAAAGAAGAGCTTTGCCTGCCCCTTAACCTCTCCGGTCCCGCCTGGGAAGAGACGCGGCCGGTACGCTTCGTGGTCACCGGCGAGGTCAGCGCCATTTACCGCAAGGGGGGCCGGGTGCGCAAAGTTCACCTGCTCCTCATCCTGCCTTCGCTTGAGGCCGCGGCCCGCCTTTCCCGGCGCCTGGGGCAACTGGGCAATGTGTCGTCGGACGGCCGCCCCATCCTGGGCCTGGATGCCAAATATTTGGTGGAACTGACCCTGGAGGCCGACCCCGAGGCCCTGGTCGTCCCGGCCCACATCTGGACTCCCTGGTTCTCGGTGCTGGGGGCCAAAAGCGGTTTTGACACCCTGGAAGAGTGCTTTGAGGACCAACTGGAGCACATTTTTGCTCTGGAGACGGGGCTGTCTTCCGATCCGGCCATGAACTGGCAGGTGAGCGGCCTGGACCGCTTTGTGCTGGTGTCCAATTCCGACGCCCATTCGCCCCAGAAGCTCGCCCGGGAGGCCAATCTGTTCACCGTGGCCCCCACCTATCCGGCCCTGGCCCTGGCCTTGCGTAGCCGGGAGGGCTTTGCCGGCACCATTGAATTTTTTCCCGAGGAGGGCAAATACCACCTGGACGGCCACCGCAAATGCGGGCTGCGGCTCACCCCGGCGGAGTCCATAAAATGGGGCGGGGTGTGCCCCCGGTGCCACAAGCCCCTCACTCTGGGGGTCATGCACCGGGTGCAGGAACTGGCCGACCGGCCTCCGGGGACGCCGGCGCCGGGGAGCAAGCCCTTTGAGTCGCTGGTTTCCCTGACGGCCATCTTGGGAGAAGTGCTGGACTGCGGGGCGGGCACCAAAAAAGTGGCGCGTCTGTATTTTCGCCTCCTGGAGGCCCTGGGGCCGGAGCTGACCATCCTGCGGCGGACGGCTCCGGAAGAGGCGGCCCGGGAGGGCGGGGAGCTTCTGGCTTTTGCCTTGGATAAAATGCGCCGGGGTGAGGTGCACATCGCCCCGGGCTATGATGGGTTGTTTGGGGAAATCGGTCTGTTGACCCCGGAGGAGCGCGGCCGCT
>JBGSLA010000186.1:0-5969 GCA_041740935.1 Desulfobaccales bacterium
GCTGCTCCCCCAGTCCTCCCCCCAGCAAAACTGATCCTGATTTCCAACCAACCCAGGGGCTTTACCGCGCCGGCCGCCAGGGTTTGAGGCTGGAAGCATAGGGCGGCTGGGCGATCCCGGCCTCGGTGATGATGCCGGAGATCAGCTCGTTGGGGGTGACGTCAAAGGCCAAATTGAGGGCCGGGGCCGCGGCGGGAGCCACCTCCCTGCCGTAAAGGTGGGTAACCTCCTCCGGGGCTCGCTCCTCCACGGGAATATGCCCCCCGTCCGGGATGCTGAAGTCAAAGGTGGACAGGGGCGCGGCCACGTAAAAGGGAATGCCGTGGTGCCGGGCCAGCACCGCCAGGCTGTAGGTGCCGATTTTGTTGGCGGTGTCGCCGTTGCCGGCGATGCGGTCGGCGCCCAGGATCACCAGGTCCACCCGGCCCTGGTGCATCAGGGTGGCCGCGGCCCCGTCCGGGATCAGGGTAAAGGGAATGCCGAGTTTGCCCAATTCCCAGGTGGTGAGGCGGGCCCCCTGGAGGAGAGGCCGGGTTTCGTCCACCCAGACGCTGAAGCGTTTGCCCGCCTCCCAGGCGGCGCGCATGACCCCCAGGGCGGTGCCGTAGGCCCCGGTAGCCAGGGCCCCGGTGTTGCAATGGGTGAGCACCCGCTGGCCTTCGTGGATCACCACCTGGCCGTGCTGGGCCAGACGCCGGTTGGTGGCGTCGTCCTCTTTGAGCATGGTCTGGGCTTCCGCCACCAGGCGGGCTTTCAGGTCGGACACCGATGCTGCGGCATGTTCCTGGGCCAACTTCTGCATGCGCTCCAGGGCCCAGAAGAGGTTCACCGCGGTGGGCCGGGCCTGGGCGATTTCCCGGCAAATCTCCCCGAAGCGGGCCTGAAACTCCCGGGGATCGTCGGTATGGAGCGCCAAAGCCCCCAGGGCCGCGCCCATGGCCGCGGCCACCCCGATGGCGGGCGCTCCCCTGATGGCGAGCGTGCGGATGGCCTCGATGACATCCCGATAGTCAGTAGTTATGAGATACGTCTCCTCCTGAGGCAAAAGCCGCTGGTCCAGGAGGCGCACTTTGTTGTCATCCCAACAGATGCTGCAGTAGGGGATCATGATAGAATGGTTCCTTATCCTCGGAGTATAATTCTCAACGTGGTTGAATGGCGCACCTACATTACGTATCTACCTGTAAAGATATTAAGTGCACATTAATGTCATAAGGCGGAGTATGAAAGTCAAAGGCAACGTCTGCATTTTCATTACATGACAAAAAATAGCCTATTGTAACATTGAACAATACCGGCAGACCTTCAACAATTTCCATCCTTCTACTGGATAATGAGACAAAATCACGATCCGGTAGAATCGGGGTTACTTCAGACTCAGATGACGAATGATCGTGGAGATGACTGAATGAAAACAAAGGTTCAGTACTTCCGGGTGCAATGGCTCGAGGCTCTCCACTTAAATCACTCTGGCTGACAGCAAATTCACTCCATAGAACAAACTGGGCACGAGAATCGCATCTCTTGCAATTGCCAGGTTGAAACCGTTCAAAAGAACCATTAAAATATAGATTTGTCTCGGCTGTCATAATGCCATCGCTTTCGGCAATCCAGATAAAGTAAAAGTCAACATACGTTTGAGCAGTGCCATTATTGTTAATTGTCGTCAGAAGTCGAGCGGAGTTATATTCGTAATCTGTTAGAATGACAAAATCAGACAGAGAAACATTTCCTACAGAAGTAACATCAGCCTCAATGTTTGTGGCATATTTGAGATGGCGACGATATGGCGGGTTTTTCAAACGATTGAGGACGGCCCCCCGCTCGGGCAGCTTCTCTCGCAGCCGCTGGATCCTTCCGGCCCGGTCTTTGCCGTATTCCAGAACCTTCTGACGCTGCTTCACCAGGAAGTCCCGGGCTGATTGTTCATCGCGCTTCCGGAGGGCTTCCACCTTATCAAAATTGATTCCCAGTTTTTCAATACTTTCTTGGATAAATTTGTCGCGAAATTTATCGGCGGCCGCTCTCCGCACGGAATTATTTCTGGAACAATCCTTCAAGGAATCCAACCCTGGTTTCCTGACCTCTTTCAGATAGCGGCGATAATTTTCCAGAGCCTTTTTTGGTGCGATTGCCGACGGCATGTGAATCCCTCCCTTATAGGTTGGTTATTCTGCCAAGAGCCGACCAAAAATCTCATTCGCCAGCTGGGGATTGGCCTGGCCCTTGGTTTTTTTCATCAACTGGCCCACGAAAAAGCCCATGACCTTGGTTTTGCCGGCTTTATAATCCGCCACTTCCTTGGGGTGGGCCGCCAGGATGTCCCGGGCCTGGGCCTCCAAGGCCCCGGCGTCGCTGATCTGGGCCAGCCCCTGGTCCCGGACGATGGCCTCGGGGTCGCGGCCGGTGGCGATCATTTCTTCAAAAACGGTTTTGGCGATCTTGCCGCTGATGGCGCCCTGGTCCACCAGGGCCAAGAGGCGCCCCAGGTTTCGGGGAGCGACTTTGAGCGCGGCTACCCCCGCCTCTTCTTTTTTGAGTTCCCGCATGACCTCCACCATGATCCAGTTGCTCACGGTTTTGGGCTGGGGAAATTCCTTTAAACAATCCTCGAAGTAGTCCGCCAGGGCCTTGTCGCCGGTGAGCACCTCGGCATCGTATTCCGGCAGGCCGTATTCGGTTTGAAAGCGGTCGGCCCGGGCGGTGGGCAGCTCGGGAAGGCTGCGGCGCAGTTCCTCCACCCACTCCGGGTCGATCCGCACCGGCGTCAGGTCGGGATCGGGGAAATAGCGGTAGTCGTGGGCCTCTTCTTTGCCCCGCATGGAAAAGGTCTGGCCTTTGGCCGCGTCCCACAGGCGGGTTTCCTGGACGATCTCCCGCCCTTCGGAAAGAAGCGCCCGCTGGCGGCGGATTTCGTATTCCAGGGCCTGGCGCACGAAGCGGAAGGAGTTCATGTTCTTGAGTTCGGTCCTGGTGCCGAACTCCGTGGCGCCTGCGGGCCTCAGCGAAATGTTGGCGTCGCACCTGAGCGAGCCCTCCTCCATGTTGCCGTCACAAATCTCTAAATATAACAAAATGTTGCGCAGTCCCTTGAGATACTCCACCGCCTCGTCCGGGGTGCGCAGGTCAGGCTCGCTGACGATCTCGATCAAGGGCACCCCGGTGCGGTTGAAGTCCACGAAGCTCACCGGCCGGGATTCGCTGTGCAGGAGCTTGCCGGCATCTTCTTCCAGGTGGATGCGGGTGATGCCGATTTTTTTGCCCGCGCCGTTCACCCGAATTTCCAAGGACCCGTGTTCCGCCAGGGGCAGTTCGTACTGGGAAATCTGGTAGCCTTTGGGCAGATCCGGGTAAAAATAATTTTTGCGGGCGAACACCGACTCCGGCGCGATGCGGCAGCCGGTGGCCAGGGCCATTTTCAGGGCGAATTCCACGGCCCGGCGGTTGAGCACCGGCAGCACCCCGGGCATGCCCAGGCATACCGGGCAGATCTGGGTGTTGGGGGGCGCGCCGAAGGTGGTGGGGCAGGCGCAAAAAATCTTGCTCCGGGTGAGGAGATGGGCGTGCACCTCCAGCCCGATGACAACTTCATATTCCATGGCGGTCTCGTGATGTCAGGTTCGTGAGGGGCAGCCGGGAATCAGTGCTGCCGGGACTTTCCACTGCCTGCTATTACTTAATTCCTATCCGGAAACTACCTTAAATTCCCCCCCTTTTCTAAAAGGGGGTCAGGGGGGATATGATAATCTATTGAAAATCCCCCTAAATCCCCCTTTTTCAAAGGGGGACTTTCTTCCCTCCTGATTGGGAAGGATGTTCTTAATTATCATGCGAGGACTTTTGAAAGCGAGTATTAGCCCTGGCGGGAGAGCTTCTCGTGGATCAATTCCGCCACCTTTTTCCCGGAGAGAAACATGCCTCCGAACACGGGCCCCATGCGGTTGGCGCCCTGGGTGGCGGTAACCGCCATGCCGGAGACGAACAGGCCGGGGTAAATTTCTTTGGTGTGGGCCACGGTTTCCCGCTCGCCCACCTCAGCCCACATGGAGCGCTCCCCGCCGATGCCCCCCGACGGGCTGTCCAGGGTGACGGGCTGGTTTTTCCGCAGGAAAACCTTGACCACTTCAATGTCGTGGCCGGTGGCGTCCACCACACATTTGGCCCGGATGGTCAGGGGGTCCACATGCAGGCCGGCCATTTCCACCGCGGTCCAGGACAGCACCAGGCCGCAGACCCGGTTTTCCCGCACCATGACGTCTTCGGCGCTGATGCAGTTGAAAATGGCGGCCCCGGCCTTGACGGTCTGGGAAGCCAGGGTGCACACCGCCTCGATGGCGTCGGCGGTGTAATAGCCCGGGAACGAGGGGTTAAGGCGGATGCCCAGTTCTTCGATGAGGGACCTGGCTGCCTCCTGGAAGACAATTTCATTAAACATCATGCCGCCGCCCCACATGCCGCCGCCGATGGACAGCTTGCGTTCGAACACCGCGACTTTCCAGCCCTGCTTGGCCAACAGCCAGGCCGGGGTCAGCCCGGAGGGGCCGCCGCCCACGATGGCCACGTCCACGTCCAGGTTATTCAGTAATTTTTCGGTGTAACGCTCGATAATGGCGCGGGTTATGAGAATCTCGTCCAGTTCCATGGCGGGTCTGCTCCTTTAATACCGTTTTCAGTTTTCGGTAAAAAATATGAAGAAAAATAGGTTGTTAGATGGTGAGTTGGTTTCATCTCAATCCGAACTTGGTATAAGTAGTGAATATCCTGAAAATACCCAAGCCCCCCCTTTCTGTCAAGTGAGGCGTGGGCCATTGGGTGGACCCGGAACGGTTTGCTTTTTGGTTCAATCGGGGTAAATTGAAAGAGTCGTATGGGGAAGCACAGGTGAGGACACCTGTACCACCGGGCTCTTCGGGGTTTTGGGAAAGCCAGGCGGCTCAGAATAACAGAATGCTCTGGAATCGTCTGTTGTGAAAAGTTCAAAGTTCAAGGTTCAAAGTTCAAGGTTATAGCGGCGGGCGGTGCCCGCCCTACGCGGCTACGCGGCTTTTCATGCTTTGCGGGTGGGCCGCAGGCTCATGAGCGACTGTCTTGAAAAGTTCCTTCAGGCGGCCATATTCCGGTAGGGCGGCCGTCCCTGGCCGCCCACGGTTCCGGCGGGCACTTAAGGCCTGCCCCTCCGATTTTTCATGCTTTGTGGGTGGGCCAAAGGCCCATGAGCGACTGTCTTGAAAAAGTGCATTAAACTCTAAGCTGGGTTTTTTCCGGGAGGGTTATGGCAAAACAGGACCTCGACGTCTTTGCCTTGTTAAACCGGGTGAGGACGGCCCGGCCGCTGGTCCATCACCTCACCAACTGGGTGACCATCTACGATTGCGCCAACGTGGTGAAGGTCCTGGGGGCCTCGCCGGTCATGGCCCACGCCCCGGAGGAGGTGGCGGATATGGTCGGGCTGGCCTCCGTTCTGGTGCTGAATATCGGCACCCTGACCACGCCCATGGTGGAGGCCATGAAGCTGGCGGCCCGGGGCGCCAACGCCCGGGGCATCCCGGTGGTGCTGGACGTCTGCGGCGCCGGGGCCACGCCTTTCCGGGACCAAAAGAGCCTGGAGCTGCTTACGGAAGTCCGCATCGACGTCATTAAGGGGAATGCCTCGGAGGTGGCCCGGGTGAGCGGCGCGGCGGTGCAAACTAAGGGGGTGGACGCGGCCGAAGTGGCCCAGGACCTCAAAGAGGTGGCGAGAAGCCTGGCCCGCTCCCGCCGGGCCGCGGTGGTGATCACCGGCGAGACCGACCTCGCGGCCGACGCCGACCGGCTGTTTCTCGTCCACAACGGCCACCCCCTTATGTCCCAGGTGGTGGGCACCGGCTGCATGGCTGCGAGCCTCATCGGGACCTTCGCGGCGGTCTGCCCTGACGACCTGGCCCGGGCCGCGGCCTCGGCCCTGGTGGTCTTCGGGGTGGCCGCCGAGG
>JBGSLA010000187.1:0-8607 GCA_041740935.1 Desulfobaccales bacterium
CGCCGGGGCCGCTCCAGCCGGGGCCGGGGCCGGGGCCGTCTTCCCCAGCGCGGCGTTGCACTTGTGGCAGACCTCCTGCTCGGGGGCCACCCGGATGCCGCACTGAGGGCAGAAATAATCCCCGGCTTCGGGACTTAACAGATAACTCTCGCAGTTTTCACAATATCGCTGACCGATTTCGTAAGGGGCCTTGCAGGAGGGGCACTGAGGCATAATGGTCCTCCGCATCACGAGGTAATGTCGGCGCGTGATTGCCGTTGGCTAAGATTCACAGTGCGTTACGGACCCAAGATCACCGCAAAAATCATTCCCATGAAAACGAGGAATCCTGGAAAAGTCAAGCAATTTTCTCGGTTAAGGCTTTCTGGATCCAGCCGCCGCCTAAAGTCCGGCGCCGGCTGCCCCCGGCCCCGATCTTTCCTGGTGCGCTCATTCCCGCAGGAAAAACCGCCATTTGCAAAACATCTCCGGGGGATGGGGGTCGGGCGGCGCAAACAGGCACTCGGTGACGATCCGGTGGTCAATGGCCCGGGCAAAATGGTCAAATTCCGCCTGATGCATGGCCTTGCAGCTATATTCCGGCAGGCCCCGCCGCAGCCGGGCCGCCTGGGTGGGGCACGACGGCACCGTCAGGATGACCTCCTGGGGCCCGGGCTCAATCTGATATCCCACCAAAATATGCCAGGGCCAGTATTCCAGGGCCTTGACAAAGCCCGTGAGGCCCCGCTCCCGGATGTCGAAGCGTTTCAGGAGGTCTTGCACCCCCAGTTCGGCCACCCGGCCCCAGACCTTTTCGTTCAGGCGGTCCGCGGTGGCCTCATCAAACATTTCTCCGGCATAGATGTACCAAAAGGCATCCACCACCCGGTAATGCCACAGGAGAAATTCCAGATACCGCCGCAGTTCCCGGGGCTCCATGCCATCAAACAGGCTCAGGTCCATCTTCTCTCCCGTAAATAACGGCCGTTCCCCCGAAGAACTTGAGGGCCGCGGCCAAGGGAAAAAAATCCCGTTGTCATTTCTCAGGTTTTCCCCTATGTTGAGAGGCGAGATTTAAGGGCAATGCCAGAGACCAGTGACATCCCTCCCCTACCACAAAACTCGGTAAAAGGCCAGAACCATGAACCCCACGGTCCAGCGCCGCCACGGCGCCCTGGTTTTTCAGTTGAGCAAGGCCATCTACGAGAAAGAAGCAGTGTTGGCGGCCGCCTACGCCCTGTCGGGTCTGTGCAGCAACCGGGTCGAACCCGGCCCCGATGAGAGCCTGGTCACCGTGATATTAAAGCCCCTGGCCGGCCCGGAGACCCCGGACCTGGACGAGATCGAACACCGCTTCCTCACCGAAATCCTGGACCAGCAGTTCCGGCTGGACCTGGAGCGGCGCTGCGGGGACCTGCGCCGGCTCATCATCCAGCACGCCTTCTCGCCCCTGTCGAACCTCAAGCAGGAGGTGAAAAAAGCCGTTGGCCGTGACTGAGCCCTATCTGCTGCTGCCCTGCCGCTTCGGCCACCTGGCGGGGAACCGCGTGCTGGTGGTGAGCGAAGCCGGGGAATTCGTCATCCTCCGCCCGGAAGAGTTCTCCGCCTTCACCGAATACCGCCTGGAGCCCGGCTCCCCCCTGTTTTTGGACCTGAAGGCCAGGCATCTCCTCACCGACACCCGGGTGACCCCGGTGGTCAATCTTTTGGCCACTAAATACCGCACCAAAAAGGCCTTTCTGAAGAATTTCACCGGGCTGCATATCGTGGTGGTCACCTTGCGCTGCAATCAGCGCTGCCACTACTGCCATGCCTCCAGCCAGTCGGCGGACGACACCCGCTGGGACATGAGCCCGGCCACCGCCAAAAACGTGGTGGACAAAATTATGGCCACCCCTTCGCCGGTGGTCAAGATCGAGTTCCAGGGCGGGGAGGCGCTCCTCAACCTGAAGGTGGTCAAGACCATCGTCCGGGAGGCCAAGCGCCTCAACAAAAAAAGGCGAAAAGACCTCTCCTTTGTGATCTGCACCAATCTAACCCTCATGGACGAGCCCACCCTGGCCTATCTTAAGGGTGAGGACATCACGGTTTCCACCTCCCTGGACGGCCCCCGGGACCTCCACGACCGGCACCGGGTCATGCGCAGCGGCGGCGGCAGCTACGACCTGTTCATCCGCAACCTCGAGCTTTCCCGCCGGGTGCTGGGCCACGACCAGGTGAGCCCCCTGGCCACCCTCAGCCGGGAAAGTCTGGACAGCCTCCCCGAGGTTATTGACGAATACGTGCGCCTGGGCTTCAGGGGTATTTTTTTGCGCAATATCAACCCGTACGGCTATGCCACCACCGCTGCCCACCGGGAAAGTTTTCAATACCCCATGGCGGTGTTCCTCGAAGCCTACAAACAGGCCGTGCGGTATATCATCAATCTGAATCTGAAAGGCCACTTTTTGGTGGAGGATTTTGCCAGCATCCTGCTGAGCCGCATCCTGACGCCCTTTTCCACGGGCTTTGTGGACCTCCAGTCCCCCACCGGGGCCGGCCTGGCGGGAGTGGTGTACGACTACAACGGCAATGTCTATCCCTGCGACGAGGGCCGCATGCTGGCCAAAATGGGGGACCCCCGCTTTTGCATGGGGAACGTCAACCGGGACGGCTATCTGGACCTGTTTACCTCCCCGGTGATGCAGGAACTGGTGGGGGCCTCCTGCGTGGAGACCCTGCCCGGCTGCCACTCCTGCCCCCTGCAGATATATTGCGGGGCCGACCCCATCCGCAACTACACGGTGCAGGGCAACCTGGCGGGCCATCGCCCCACCAGCGATTTTTGCGAGAAACATAAAGCTATTCTGGAGTTTCTGTTGGGCCTCATTGACGAAGGCTCCCCTGATGTCCAGGATGTCTTCTGGGCCTGGATCACCAACCGCTCGGTGGCCCAAATCCGGGAGGGCTGCCGGTGAGTTCTATTGTCGGCCGCTCCGTGGGCCTGGAGACGCCCCTCATGGGGGTGGTGGCCGGCCGCCTGCCGGTGCGGCCTTCCCCCAAGCCCCTCATTTATCTGGCCCGCTCTCCGGAGGACCTGACCTCCATCCCCTACCGCGTCCTGGCCCGGCGGCGTCTCCTGGCCATCCTGGCCGGGGGGGATGTGGACCAGACCACGCTCAACGGCATTCCCGCGGTGGTGGATCTTCCCCCGGAGGACCTGGCCGCGCTGGGGGAGGGGGACGTGGTCTTCATCGAGCCCGGCGGCCGGGTGGTGGTGCTCTACAAGGCGGGCTCCCCGCACAACTGCCTGTTTGTCACCAACCGCTGCAACTGCCTGTGTCTCATGTGCCCCCAGCCCCCCGGCGACGACCCCCCGGATATGTGGGAGCAGAACCTGCGCCTGATCGATCTCCTGGACCCCCGGGAAGCCGCCTGCCTGGCCATCACCGGGGGCGAGCCCACCCTGCTGGGGGAGAAATTGATCGAGCTGGTCCGGCTGGTCCGCCAAAAGCTCCCCAAGGCCCATTTGACCCTGTTGACCAACGCCCGCAGGCTCAAAGACCTGGATTATGCCCGGGAACTGGTGCTGGCCGGGCACCCCGCCCTCCTGGTGGAAGCCCCCCTGTTTGCCGACACCGACACGGAGCACGACCACATCATGGGGGCCCGGGGCGCCTTCTGGGACACCATCCAGGGCCTGCACAACCTGGCCCTCCTGGACCAACCCGTGGGCCTGCGCACCGTGCTCCACGCCCTCACCGCGCCCCGCCTCGTGCCATACGCTGAGTTTGTCTACCGCAACCTGCCCTTTGTGGCCCAGGTGGCCTTCATGGGTATGGAAACCACCGGCCTGGCCGAGAAAAACCTGGACCTTCTCTGGATGGACCCCTTTGATTACCGGGAAAATCTGGCGGCCGCGGTGCGCCATCTCCACCGGCGCATGATGCCGGTGTCCATTTACAACCATCCCCTGTGCGTCCTCACCCCGGAAAGCCAGCGCTTCGCCCGGCAATCCATCACCACCTGGAAGCAGGTGTACCCCCCGGTGTGCGACTCCTGCGCCCAAAAGAGTCAGTGCGGCGGCATCTTCGGCACCGGCGTCCGCATGAGCGCCCATCTGCGCCCCTTGGCCTAGCGCCTCCTCCTCGGGCAGGCAAAAACTCTCCGGGGAGAGGGCCGGGGGAGCGGCTTTCCCGCTCTCCCCCCAGACCCCCCTCTTCAACCCCTGGTAGGGGCGGACCCAGGTGTCCGCCCCGTATTTCAGGCGCACCCGCGGGTGCGCCCCTACAATGGTTGCAGGTGAGGGTGTGGGGCAGGTGCCTACTGGCCCCGGTAGCACGGGCTTCCAGCCCGTGGGAACCCTCCTCCCCCACAAAAAACTTTTCAGGACAGCACCCCAAAAAACCCCCTCCCACACACGCGGCGGGAGGGGGTTGAGTTGATAACTGGAGGGAACGCAGACTTACATCAGGTTCTTGGGGAAATGCAGCACCGAGGATACCTGATAATGTGGTTTATGCCTTTTTTCCCGAAAACCCAGACCCCAGTTAATGCTTACACAAGCCCTTGGCGCAGGAGCTCAGGAAGGTCTCTTTATTGTCCTCCCAGAATTTGTTCCAGGCCACCTGGTCCAGGCCGAAGTTTTTGGCGGTGATCTTCTCCAGGGCCTGGGCCGCGGCCTCCTGGATGCAGGAATTCTCATCCTTCAGGGTCAAGAGCAGCGGCCGCACCGCCTGGGGATAGCCGATTTCCCCCAGGGCCACCGCGGCGTTATAGCGCACAAAGGGGTCTTTATCCCGGAGCGAGCCCGCCAGGGGCCGGATGGTGCGGAAGAGCCGCAGCCGGCCCAGGGACAGGGCGGCAATGCCTCTGACATAAGGGTTATCGTCTTTTAAGAGCTCAACCAGCACGATTCCCCCCTGAGGATCGCCGATGCGCCCCAGGGCATAGGCCGAGGCGCTCTTGATGGAGGAATTATTATCCTTGGCGGCCTCCATGAGGGGTTTCACGGCCTGGGGCGAGCCCAGGTCGCCCAGGGCTTGAATGGCTCTGAGCTTGACATTCTGGTCTTTATCCTTCAGGGCTTCCAACAGCGCCGCTTCGGCTTTGGGGTTTTTCAGCTTGCCTAGGGCTAAGGCCGCCTGGGCCCTGACGTCCGGAGAGTCGCTCTTCATGGCGGCCAGCAGCTGGGGCAGGACCTTGGGGTCGCCCAGCTCCCCCAGGGCCAGGGCCGCGGCCGCGCCCACCGACGCGTCCTTATCCTTCAAAGCGGCCGTCAGGACCGGAACGGCTTTGATATCCTTGATTTCCCCCAGGGACAGGGCCGCCAGCCGCCGGACTTTGGGGTCCTGGTCCTTCATCGCTTCCATCAAGCCGGGAGAGGCCTTGATGTCCTTCATCTCGGTCAGGGCCAGGATGGCGCTGGCCCTGACTGCGGCCTGCTTGTCCTTTAACAGGGCCATCAGGGGCGCCACCGCCTTGACTTCGTTGATTTCTCCCAGGGCTCGGGCAGCAGTGGCCTGCACGTCCTGGTTGGGGTCCTTCAGCGCCGCGATGAGCGCGTCCACCGCCTGGGGATTGGCCATCTCCTCCAGGGCCGCGGCCGCCAGCAGGCGCACCTTGTCATTTTTGTCTTTCAGGGCGGTGAGCAGGACCTCCAGGGCCACAGGGCCCATGCGCCCCAGAGCCACCGCAGCCTCGATGGCCGGCGAGGTGTTATTGGTGATGTCGGCCCCCGGGATTTTCATTTCCGCGGCCTTGTCGTCGCCTAACATCTCCACCAAAAACGGCATGGCCGCCTTGGCCTTTTCCCCCAGGTCCCCCAAACTCATGGCGGCTTCGGCCCGTTGGGCCGGATTTTCCGCATACAGACCGATCACCAATTCTTTAACCTCACCAGGGATATCGGCGGGTATCTTGTCTTTGGGAGTGGCGGGCTGGGCCCACCCCAGGCCGGCAACACCCAGTAGAAAAACCAGGATAATGGCGCCTTGCAACACTTTCCTCATGTGTGGTCCTCCTTGGGCAGCAACCCGTGCAACACCGGGACGGTCAGAACGAAAGCTCTGCGCCTGTCTGGTTAGCGGTAGGAATTGTAATGAGAGTAATGGGCGTAATGTGAGTTGTGGGCCCAGTGGGAGTGATGCGCCTGATGGGAATAGTGCTGATAATGTCGCCAGGCCAACTGGGTCTCGGCCTCGCTCGGAGACACCCGGTCCAGGCTGTGCTTCAGATACAGGGGGGTGTTCTCTTTGATCTCGTTGATCTTAGGGGTTGGTGGGGTCAAGGTCGCCCAGGAGGGTTGAATGCCGACCAGAGCCAGGACACCCGCCGCCAGGAATACCACTTTGGTCCAGATCTTTTTCATGATGCCGCCCCCGGTTCCAAAATTCTGGAATGCATTTCGTCAGCAATTGTAGGAGAGGAATGGGAAAAAATCAACCATAATGAACGATTGAAAAATTTTCGGCAGCAAGTTTCCACTTCCGGATCGGTTCGGAATTTTTTACAAAAAACTTGAATCAGGCCACCCGGCCGCCGTATTTCAAGCCGGCGGTCTCCAATTCCTTGATGCGGTCCCGGAGGCTGGCGGCCCTTTCAAATTCCAGCTTTTTGGCGGCCGCTTTCATGTCTTTTTTGAGACGGGCGATCTGGGCCGGCAGGTTGTCCGCCAGATAGGGGGCCTGCTCCTCGGCGGCCAGGGGCACGGTGACGTAGTCGGCCTCATACACCGAGGCCAGGAGGTCCTTGATGGAGCTTTTGATGGTCTCCGGGGTGATGCCGTGGGTCCGGTTGAATTTCTCCTGGAGACGCCGCCGGCGCCGGGTTTCGTCCATGGCCGCCTGCATGGCCGGGGTCACCCGGTCGGCATAAAACAGCACCTCCCCGTGGACGTTGCGGGCCGCCCGGCCGCAGGTCTGGATGAGGCTGCGGCCGCTGCGCAGAAAACCCTCTTTGTCGGCGTCCAGGATGGCCACCAGGGAGACTTCGGGCAAATCCAGGCCCTCCCGCAAAAGGTTGATGCCGATGAGGACGTCAAACACCCCCAGGCGCAGGTCCCGGATGATCTCCATACGCTCCAGGGTGGTGATGTCGGAATGCAGATAACGCACCTTGATACCCAACTCTTGATAGTATTCGGACAGGTCCTCGGCCATGCGCTTGGTGAGGGTGGTGACCAGCACCCGCTCCCCCTGCTCCACCCGCCGGCGGATTTCCCCCAGCAGGTCGTCCACCTGTTGGGTGGCGGGCTTCACGGTGATTTTGGGGTCCATGAGGCCCGTGGGCCGGACGATCTGCTCCACCACCCGGCCGGCGGCCTGCTCCAGTTCATAGGGCCCGGGGGTGGCCGACACATACAGCACCTGGGAGACCCGCTCATTAAATTCGTCGAAGCGCAGGGGCCGGTTGTCCAGGGCCGAAGGCAGGCGGAAGCCGTAGGCCACCAGGGTTTCCTTCCGGGAGCGGTCCCCCCGGTACATGCCCTGGAGTTGGGGCACCGAGATGTGGCTTTCGTCGATGACCATCAGGGATTTTCGGGGCAGATAATCCAGCAGGGTGGGGGGCGGCTCCCCCGGGGCCCGGCCGGTGAGGTGCCGGGAGTAATTTTCGATGCCGTGGCAAAAACCCAGCTCCCGCATCATCTCCAGGTCGAAAAGGGTGCGCTCCCGGATGCGCTGGGCCTCGATGAGCTTGCCCTGGTCCTCGAACCCAACCACCCGTTCCCGCATCTCGGCCTCGATGGCCACCAGGGCCTGGCGCCGCACCAGCTCCGAGATGACGTAATGGCTGGCCGGGTAGATGGTCACCTTGGCCAGATGGCGCAAAGTCCGGCCCCGGAGCGGGTCGATCTCCTTGATGGACTCCACTTCATCCCCGAAAAATTCCACCCGGATGGCCCGGTCTTCCTCATAGGCCGGGAAGATTTCCACCCGGTCGCCCCGCACCCGGAAGGTGCCCCGGTGAAAATCCAGGTCGTTGCGCTCATAGAGAATCTCCACCAGCTTGCGCAGCACCTCCCGGCGGCCCTTCGCCATGCCGGTTTCGAGGTAGAGCAGCATGCCGTGGTAGGCCTCCGGCGACCCCAGGCCGTAGATGCAGGACACCGAGGCCACGATGATGACGTCCTGGCGCTCGAGCAGCGACCGGGTGGCCGAGTGGCGCAGCCGGTCGATGGCCTCGTTGATGGAGGAGTCTTTTTCGATATACAGGTCGGCCTGGGGAATGTAGGCCTCGGGCTGATAGTAGTCGTAGTAGGAGACGAAATATTCCACTGCGTTGTCCGGGAAAAACTCCTTGAATTCCCCGTACAATTGGGCCGCCAGGGTCTTGTTGGGGGCCAGCACCAGGGTGGGCAGGTTCACCTGGGCGATGAGGTTGGCCACGGTGAAGGTCTTGCCCGAGCCCGTCACCCCCAGGAGCACCTGGTGGGGAGCTCCTGTCCTGACCCCCCGGACCAGCTTGGTGATGGCCTGGGGCTGATCCCCCCGGGGGATAAAATCGGTCACCAGCTTGAAGGCGTCAGCCATGTTTTTTCCTGGGGGGAGGGCCGGGGGGAGCGCGGCTTCCCCGCCCTCCCCCCAGACCCCCCTCCCCAACCCCCATAAGAGGTCTGGTAATAATGGGTGTTTCCTAACCTGAAGGTCC
>JBGSLA010000188.1:0-2961 GCA_041740935.1 Desulfobaccales bacterium
GCGCAGTGGGCCGGCGCGGTGGACACCGTGGGGGGGCCGCTGCTGGCCACCACCCTCAAATCCACGGCCTACGGCGGGGTGGTGACCTGCTGCGGCAACGTGGCGTCCCCCGACCTGCCTTTGACGGTGTACCCCTTTATCCTGCGGGCCGTCACCCTGGTGGGCATCGATTCCCAGAACTGCCCCATGCCCACCCGCTCCCTGGTCTGGCAAAAGCTGGCGGGGGCCTGGAAACTGCCCCATCTCGACCGGCTGGCCGCGGAGACCGACCTGGAAGGGCTCGATGAACAGATTGAGTCGATCCTGAACCGGCGGCACCGGGGCCGGACCCTGGTCCGGCTGCCTGATTGATGGAGCGGGAGGCGCTGCGACCCGGGGGAGGGAAAGGAAGACGAATAGCGAGGTTTTCTTAAGGAGCTATTTTCTGTAGCCGCAAGCTTTACCGTGAAAAACCACCCGTAGGGGCGGGGTTACCCCGCCCCTACGAAAAGATTTTCATTGCTGAGGGTGGCCAGCGTACGGCACCCCCTTATGGTCTTTTTCATAAAAAATAAACATCTTATTGCTCAAACCTAACCCTACAGATCAACTTCGCCCTGATATTCCAGATACTGCAGTTCTTTTTTGAGCCAGTCGTTTTCGGACGCCAACGACTCTACCCGGCTCACCAGCCAGTCGATATCCTCTTTGGTGAAGCCCTCGGGGAAGGCTTGCAGCTTGGCCTTGATGGCCGTCAATTTTTCGCTCATCATGTTCCTCCGGTTTAACTGACCTTGTTGGGTTTTTCGAAACGGTCCAGGGGGCGGTTCAAGGCCCCTTCCCGGTTGGCCTCCTGGAGGCGGGCCAGACAGTCCTGCAGCCGGGCCCGCCGTTTCAGGGAGGCGTAGACTTCAAAGGCCCGGGCGTAGTAGTCGAAGGCCCGGGGCCAGTCCCGGGACAGACGGCAGGCCTCCCCCAGGTAATAAAGGTCTGCGGCCATGGCGGCCCGGTCCTGCACCTCCCGGTCCCATTCCAGGGCCCGGATGAGGTGGTCGATGGCGGCCCCGGCGTCGCCCCGGGCCAGGGCCAGGCGGCCCTGCTGGTGGGCTACCTGGGCCTTCAGGGCCGGGGTGCGGGCCAGGGGTTGGGCCATTTTAAGATAGGCCTCGGCGCGGCCGAAGTCCAGTTGTTGCCGCGTAAAATCGGCCCAGCGGGCATAGATGCGGGCCAAAGCCCCCTTGTCCCTGGACTGCCGGGCGGCGGTTTCGGCTTGGGTGAGATGGTGGACCACGGCCTCCAGGTTTTTTTCCTGCTCGGCCACGGTGGCCAGATTGGCCTGGTTGGCGCTGGCCTCAGCCCAATGGCCCTGGCTACGGTTGACCTCCCAGGCCCGGGTGAACAGGTCCCGGGCCTGGCGCAGGTCGCCGTGCTCCAGGGCCAACGCGCCCAGGTTGTTGAGTTGGCGGGCCACCCCGGGCTGGTAGTCCATGCCCCGGCTGAGGGTCAGGGCCCGCTGGAATTCCCGCTCGGCCCGGCTCAGGTCCCCCTGGGAATACAATTCGTCTCCCCGCTTGGTGAATTTTTCCACCTTGTCCACCTGCTTGCCGAAGGGCGACCGGGGCGCGCCGCACCCCCAGCAGCACAGCAGGGCCAGGGCCAGAAATGCCCATTTAACCCAGGGTTGTCTTGAAATGAAACCCACCAAATGCATAGTTATTTGATTTTTCTGCTTATTTTTAACCGAAAACCGCAAACCGTATTACTTCACATGCCGCGGCTCCACGTGCAGGGGCTGCTCTTTTTTCTCCTGGGAAGTGCCGAAGCGCACCAGGGGGTTGGATTTGATGGTCTCCATGGCTTCGGTGCCCTCCTCGCTGAACTCGGTAGCCGATTTCATCAGCTTGGGGAACTCCGGCGAACCTGCCTTGACATCCGCCAGGATGCTGCCCAGGGACACCACGTCCCGGTTCAGGTTCCGGGTCAGGACCTCCAGATTGTCGGTGACGGGTTTGAGGCCCACGGCAAAGGCATTGACCTCCTTGAGCACCTGGTCCAGGCGTTCCACGGTCTGGTTGAGGCGTTGGGCCAGGTCCCGGCGCATCAGCAGATCGCCCAGGGTGCCCTGTGGTTTAAGCAAGGCCGACGCCACCTGGTCCACTTGTTTGATCACCGAATGCCAGACCTTTTCCTGCTCGTTGAGCCGCTCGCTGAAGTGAGCCAGGTTGGTCAGGATGGCCTGCACCCGCTGCAAATTCTCTTCCTTCACCAGGTCGGTCAGGGAATCGGCCAGCGGTTTTTGGGCGGTGGAGGTGGCGATGATGTCCCGCTGTTTCATGGGCGGCATTTCGCTGGACCCGGGGATAATCTCGATATACTGGCTGCCGAAGGGGAAGGGCGTCACCACTTCGGCCATCGATTTTTCCCGGATAAAGTCGGCGTAATCAGTCAAAACCCTGATGGTGACCTCCACCACCGGCCGGCCGTTATCCCGTTTGATGGTCATCCGGGTGACCTTGCCCACTTCGGTGTTGAACATCTTCACCGCCGAGCCCTGCTGGAGGTTGTAGCCCTGCTCCAGCCTGATGAGGTAGGTGCTGTAGGACAAAAACCAGCCCTTGCCCTGGGCCACCATCAGCAGGGTCACCATGGTGAGGATGACAATCAATAGGAGGAAGAAGCCCACCAGCTTCTCCCTTCTGGTAAACCCTTCTTCCATCATGCGGGCCTTCCTGTCCGGCGGCAGATGCCGCTATCATACCACGGAGGCTTGGTGCTTGACAATGAGCCTGGAAAGCAAGTTCTAACCCGGAACCCAAAACCCTGTTACAGGGGCGCCAGCTCAAGATCGCCCCAGGCGCCCAGGCGTTCGCCGACGATCACCACCGCGCCCGTCAGGCCGGGGATGGCCGCGGCCCAGTCGAGGGCTTCCTGGATGGCGGAGGCATCGGTCACCCGGTTTCCCAACGCGGTGGCGCAGGCGTC
>JBGSLA010000189.1:0-1863 GCA_041740935.1 Desulfobaccales bacterium
GCTTCGACGCCGACGGCGGCCGCATCCAGGGCCGGGTGGAAGTGGGCCGGGTCTTTGTGGACGGCAAGGGGGTGGGGGACGTCTCCCGCATAGTGCTCCGGGACCGACGCCATCTGGCCACCGACGGCCTGGTCATCGCCACCCTGGCCGTGGACCCGGTGGCCCGCAAAATGCTCACCGAACCGGACCTGGTCACCCGGGGCTTTGTCCTCGAAGAGGAGCAGGAGCCTTTGCTGGCCCAGGCCCGGAAGATCTTTGAGGACATCGTCGCCCGGGCCCTGACGGAACCCACCCAGGACTGGCTGGAGATTCAGACCCAGGTGGGTAAGGCCCTGCGCAAACTTTTTTTCAAGGCCCTGGAGCGCCGCCCCATGATTCTCCCGCTGATTTTGACCCTCTAACCCCGGACCTCACAGGAGAGACCTTTATGTCCACCAAAAGAAGGCTTTGGGTTCCCATCATCGCCGCGCTCATCATTGCCCTGGTGATTCTGCCGGTCACCGGCTTTTTTATCCTGGAATATTACGTCACCACCACCGTCAAGCAGGAAATTGACCTTCACGTCAAAGAACTCTCCAAATACATCCGGGTGGAGTACGACCGCCTGGGGGTGGACTGGCTGTCGTACAGCGTGGTCATGAACAAAGTAAGGTTGTCGAAACCGCCCCTGCCCGGCACGATCACCATCGACCGGGTCAAGGTTCGCGACCTCACCTCCATCGGCATAAAATGGCTGCCCACGGTCGTGGTCCTGGACAACATCAATGGCGCCCTGGTGGGCACTACGGTGGGCATCCAACGCCTGGCCGCCACCTTTTCGTTGCATAAAATACCTTCCCAGGAAGAGCTGGCCGCTGACTGGACGGTATTTTTGCGAAATCTCCGGGACGGGCGCCTGGATATGGAAAAACTGGCTTTTAAGGATAAAGAAACTCAATTAAATGTCGCCGCGTTCAACAGCCAGTACGACATGACGACAGGAAAAGATAGAAATGTTGATGTAAAAATGAACCATATCGATATCAAAACCGGCGGAATGCACTTAACCTCGGATGCCTTCGGCTTTGCCGCCTCCCTTGATCAACACGACGTCCTGAAGAGCATGTCCAAAAACGTGGCCAACCTGTCTTTCCAGATCCCTCCGGCTCAGGCGAGGAATAATCCAATTTGGGAAAAACTCACCGAACTCGGGTATGACCGCCTGTCCCTGGGCGGCGCCTTCAGCTATGCCTACCAGCCGGACACCGACAACCTGAGTCTCTCCTGGGATGCTTCCGGCGCGGAGATGGGCCGGCTGCAGGTGGACCTGCGCCTGGCTGACTTTGACAGCCCGCCGGTGCCCCTGGACGGCACCCTGGGCAAGCTGTTGAATTTCCTGGAGCAATTAAGCCAACCGGCGCAAAAGGCGAGCTTTCAGGGTTTGCGCGCGGCCTACCAGGATTTCGGCCTGGCCCCCCGGATCATCAAGGCCGAGGCCCAGGCCCGGGGACAGAGTCCCGAGGCCTTCAGCCGCTCTCTGGTGGGGGGCATCAACGCCTCCCTGCTGTTCCTGCCGCTGCCCGCGGCGATCAAGGAACAGGTGAACGCGGTGAACACCTTCCTGTTGAACCCCAAGGAAATTCAGGTTGATATAACCAGCAAGAGGCCGCTGCGCCTGAAGGATTTGGGGACCAACTCCATAAATGGCCTTCTGGAGCTGTTCAGCAATACCGAGGTGAAAATTACCGCCAAGTGAGCTGATTCGGGGTCGCCAAATCTTTCGTGCTGCGGGCGAGACGCCCGTAAGTTATGAATATTCTTTCTGGGGGGAGGGCTGGGGGAGCGGTGGCTCCCCCACCCTCCCCCCAGACCCCCCGCCCCACT
>JBGSLA010000190.1:0-21300 GCA_041740935.1 Desulfobaccales bacterium
GCGCCTCCCGGCGCGGTGTTGGTGGCCAGGCGGGCCCTGCCGGAATACGGGGTGGCCGCGGATCGGGCCGCGGCCATGGTCTGCGAGGCCGGCAGCGTCACCAGCCACCTGGCCACCATCCTAAGAGAAGCCGGGGTTCCCGCCATCTTCGGGGCCAAAGACGCCACCCGCCTCCTCTCTCCCGGCGTCGAGGTCACCGTCGACGCCCTCTACGGCAATGTGTATGAGGGCCGGATAGAAGAGCTCCTGAAAGCCAGTCCCCCGGAGTCCCCCGCCAGACACAGCCGCCCCCGGCAGGCCCTGGAAACGGTTCTCCAGCACATTACTCCCCTTCACCTGCTCGATCCCCGGGCCGGTAATTTCGTGCCCGAATGCTGCACCACCCTCCACGACATCACCCGTTTCGCCCATGAAAAGGCCATGGGCGAAATGTTTCGGATTTCCGACGTGTCCCAGGACACCCTGGCCCGGCGCCTGGTCAGCAATATCCCCCTGGACCTCTATCTCATTGATCTGGGCGGCGGTCTGCGCCCCGAGGCCCTCAACCGGCTGGAGGTGCGGCCCGAGGATATCAGCTCCCGGCCCCTGGCGGCCTACTGGCAGGGCGTGAACGCGGTGGGCTGGAAAGGGCCCAAGCCGGTGGATTTCAAGGGGCTCATGTCCGTGGTCCTGGGCACCGGCGCCGGCGAAAATATCCACCAGCGCCTGGCGGAGAGAAACTACGCCATCGTCGCCGGGGATTACCTGAACCTGGCCAAACGCCTGGGCTTCCATTTCGCCACCATCGAGTCCCTGCTCAGCAGCCTGGAGGACAGCTACGTCAGCCTGACCTTCTACGGCGGCGGCGCCGCGCTGGCGCGCCGGGCCCGGCGGGTGCGCTTCCTGGCCAAGGTGCTGGATCACGTGGATTTCCGGGTGGACCTGAAGGAAGATACCCTGGTGGCCCGGGCGGATGGCTATGACCTGCCAGTGCTGGAGGAGAAGCTGGATATCCTCGGCCGGCTGATGATGGTCAGCAAGCAAATGGATATGGTGATGTTCTCGGACGCCATGGTGGACTATTATTACCGGGAGTTCATCAACGAGGGCTATAACCTGAGACTGTAAAAAATCCCCGTCCCTTCCTAAAACCCCCGGGTCTGGGCGATCTTGGCGATGGTGGCCTGGCGGATGCGATCCTCCTGCTCGGCTTTGCGCCGGTGGGCCTGGGTGATTTTGGCCAACAGATCGTTAATCTCCGTGGGCTTCATCAGGTAATCAAAGGCCCCCAGCTTCATCCCCTCAATGGCCGTTTCCACCGTGGCGTGGCCGGTGAGCATGATGACCTCGGTCAAGGGGCGGATTTTTTTAATGGCCCGCAAGGTGTCGATGCCGGTCAGACCGGGCATGAGCACGTCCAGGATGACCACGTCCACCTCTTTGGCCTTCACATAATTAAGCGCCTGGTCCCCGTTGAACGCGGTGGCCACGGCGTAGTCTCTGGCCTCCAGGCGCTGGGCCAGGGTTTCCACGAATTGTTCTTCATCGTCCACCAGGAGCACCCGGACTTTCATGTTGCTCTCCTTTCTTAAGGCATAAGCCTGCCGACTTCATTGTAATTTCGGCGGCCGGGGCTGTCAAGCCGGGCCGGGGACCCAAAAGAAACGCGGTTCCACCTCTCCCCTAATAAAAAATCAGCAGATAGAAGGAGCAAAGGATCACCGTAATGATCATGGGGATAAAACAGGCCTTCATATAATAAATAAAAGAAATGTGATAACCGGCCTTTTCGGCCAGGCCCACGGTGACCACGTTGGCGCTGGCCCCGATCATGGTGCCGTTGCCGCCGAAGCAGGCCCCGAGCGCCAGGGCCCACCACAGCACCCCGCTTTCCGCCCCCGGGATGGTGGTGTTCAAAAAGGCGATGATGGGCAGCATGGTGGCCGTAAAGGGAATATTGTCAATGGCCGCCGAGGCCAGGGCCGACACCCACAGGACCATGAGGATGGCCACCGTCAGATTGCCCCCGGAGACGCTGGCCACCCATTCGGCGATGGCCTGGATCAGGCCGGTTTCTTCCGCGGCCGCCACCACGATGAACAGGGCCATGAAGAACACCAGGGTGGGCCACTCCACTTCGTGCTCCAGCATCTCCACGATGTCCACCCGGGAGAAGGCCAACAGCAGCATGGCCCCGGTCAGCGCGGCCACCGAGGGCTCCATGTGCAGGACCCCATGGATGATGAACAAGAAAATGGTGAACGACAGAAAACCCAGGGAAAACATCAGCAGCTTCTTGTTGGTGATGCGGTATTCCTGGCGCAAATACTCGATGGTCTTAGCCGTATCCTTGACTTCGGCCTTGAGGTAGGACTTTTTATACCAGTACACGAAATAAATTATCGTCACCACCATGCAAATGGCGACGATCAGGGTCAGGTTCATCACAAAATCCACAAAGGAGAGCTTGGCGTAGGAGCCGATCAGGATGTTGGGGGGGTCGCCGATCAGGGTGGCGGTGCCGCCGATGTTGCTGGCAAAGACCTCGGGGATCAAGAAGGCGATGGGGTTGATTTTCAAGGTGACGGCGATCTGAATGGTCACCGGGATCATCAGCAGCATGGTGGTGACGTTGTCCAGAAAGGCCGAGGCCACCGCGGTGACCAGCATCAGAATGGAGGACAGGATAAAAACGTTGCCCCGGGCGATGGCGTAGGACTTATAGGCCAGCCATTGAAACAAACCGGTCTTTTTCAAGACCCCCACGATAATCATCATCCCCATGAGGAGAAAGATGACGTTCATGTCCATGGCGCCGATGGCGTCTTCAAAAGACAGGATAAAATAGCTGGCATTGAAGGTGCCGGCGGTGTAGGTGATAAACAGCACCAGCGCGGCGCCCAGCAGGGCCGCCAGGGTCCGGTGCATCCACTCCAGGGCGATGATCACATAGACCAGCAGGAGAATGCCGCAGGCTATCCAGAAGGCCGGGGTGATCTGGCGTTTGATGGGAAAATCCTGGGAAGCCTTGAACAGCCGGCGGCCTTCTTGATCGACGCCGGCCGGGAAAATTTCGACCCGGGTGGGGGGCAGGTCATGCCAACTGGGCTTGTGGGCCTTGACTTCCACCTTGGCCTCGGGAAGAATGCCGGCCGGCACCAGGAAATCGCCATAGAAGCTGCCTTTGGTCCCGGTGGCCAGGTGTTCCTCCTCTCCTATAGGCTTCAGCGCCCGGCCGTTGACCAGGACCTCGATTTCCACTTCTTTGACGCCCCCGCCCTGGGGATTCTTGAATTTGCCGGACAGGGAGAGGCGGTCTCCCTGGGCGGCCGGGGCCGCCTGGGCTCCCAGGAAGGCAGCTGAACCCAGGACCGCGACCGCCAAAATTACTGTGATTACCGTAAGATGTCGGAATATGCGCCTCATGTCTGCTTCGCTCCGCGGGATGCCGCCGCAAACTTTGATTCCAGGCTTTAACCTTGTGAATTATTCCACATTTTTCCCAGCCTTGTCAAAGATTTTTTTGAAGATATCCCTACCAAATTTCCTTGACTTTTACCTGAGACTAACTTAAAAAAGATAGTGTTTTGTGAAATATTTAGCAAAATGAGGAGCCTCCCATGCCTTACAAAAAAAAGGTGCGGGAACTGATGATCCCGCTGCAGGATTATCCCCACATTCCCCACTGGTTCACCCTGCGCCAGGCCGTGGCCATGGTGCGGGAGTCGGCCCTCAAATATGCCGGCACCTTACAGCCCCGGGCCGTGCTGGTGTTCAATGAAAAATATCAGATTGTCGGCATGCTCACCCTGAGGGACATCCTGAGGGGCCTGGAACCGGGCTTTCTCAGAGAGAGCGACCTCATCAAAACCGACCCGGCGCTCGCCATCGTCATGGGAGACCTGTTCGGGCCGGGCATGAAAAAGCAGGCCGAGCGCCCGGTAAGCGAAGTCATGAGCCCCATCAAGGCCTCCATCCAGGCGGACGACTCCCTGGTCAAGGCCCTGTTTGTCATGGTGCGGGAAAACGTCGGCCTGATGCCGGTCATCGACGGCAATCGGGTGGCGGGCCTGGTGCGGCTGACATCTCTCTTCCTGGAATTCTCCCAGGCCATCTTGGAGAAAACCGCAACTGAAGAACCGTGAGGTCATGAGATAACCCTGGCACAAAGGGGGCAAAACCATGCACACCGAGCGCCTGGTCAAGGACTTGATAATCCCGCTCACGGATTATCCTCATATTCCCTACTGGTTCAGCGTCAGGGAGGCCATTGCCATGCTCAAGGCCATGGCCGCGGACCCCGAAAAAAGGGTGGCGCCCTACCTGGTCCTGGTTTTCGATGAAAAGTACCAACTGCTGGGCTATCTCGGCATCCGGGAGATGCTCCAGGGCATTGAGCCCCGCTTCTTAAAGAGCAGGGAAAAGCCCCGCTACCAGGGCCTGGAGGCCGTGGATCTGACCATGGGCACGCTCTGGAAAGACCTTTTCAGCCGCCGCAGCAAAGAGGAGGCCAAAAAGCCGGTGAAGGAGGTCATGGCCCCCATCCAGGCCACCATTCAGGCCACCGACCCCATCGTTAAGGCGGCTTTCGCCATGCTCCAGACCGATACCTGGATCATCCCGGTCCTGGAGGGCCACAAAGTGGTGGGCATCGCCCGCCTGGTGGATATTTTCAAGGAGTTGACCACCGAGGTGCTGGAACGTTGAGGAGAACTCCGACATGGTAAACAACATGGACAACAGAGGCGCCGGCCTCCCGGAAATGCCCGAAGAAATCTTCCTGGCGCCACCCCAAAAGGTCATCGACTGGAAGCGCATCTTTTTTATTCTGTTGGGTCTGGGAGTCTTTCTGCTGTTTTACCTGATCCCCAACTTTCCCGACGCCGCGGACCCGAGCGGCAAGGTGTTCAAGCTCCCCTGGGCCGGCAAGATGGCCCTGGGGCTTTTTCTCATGGCCGGCATCTGGTGGGTCTTCGAAGTCATGCCCATCGGGGCCACCGCCATCGCCATCGGGCTGTTCCAGGTGCTGTTCTATATCCGCACCGCCAACGAGGCCCTCAAAGACTTCCTGGACCCCTCGGTGTGGTTCATCTTCGGCTCGGTGATCATCGGCACTGCGTTTACCGCCTCGGGGCTGACCAAACGCATGGCCTACAAGATGCTGGACCTGGTGGGGGAAAACACCAACTTCATCCTCCTGGGGACCTTTTTGGTGACCGCGGCCATGACCCTGCTCATGGCCCATACCGCGGTGGCCGCCGCCCTCTTTCCCCTGCTCATGGCCATCAACGCCCTGTATACCGACTCCGACCAGCCCACCAACTTCGGCAAGGGTCTGTTCATCGGCATGGCCTGGGCCGCGGGGGCCGGCTCCATCATCACCTTCCTGGGCGCCGCCCGGGGCGTGGCCGCGGCCGGCATGTTCAAGGAGTTCACCGGCCAGGATATCGGCTTCTTCGAACTCACCTGGTACATGCTCCCTATTGGCCTGTTGATGGTTTTTATCATCTGGCTCATCATTATTTTCTGCTTCAAGCCCGAGCGGCCGCGCATCGAAGGACTGCGAATCAAGGCCAAGGCCCTGTCCAAAGAACTGGGCCCCATGAACCCCCAGGAAAAATTCGTCATTTTAGCCATGGTGACCATCATTGCGCTGTTCATGCTCAAGTCCTTCGCGCCCTGGAAAATCTTCCAGGACCTGGACCGGGCCGGCATCATGCTCATCGCCACCGTGGCCTTCTTTCTCACCCGGGTGCTGACCGTGGAAAACCTGGAGACCGTGCCCTGGAACATCATCCTGCTCTTCGGCGGCGCCATGTCCATCGGCTTTTGCCTGTGGAAGACCGGCGCGGCCCAATGGCTGGCGGTGCACTGGCTCACCATGTTCCTCAAGGCCCCGCCCCTGGTGTTCATCCTGGGCATCGCCTTTTTCGTCCTGGTCATGACCAACTTCATCATGAACGTGGCGGCCATCGCCATCTCGCTGCCCGTGTCTCTGGTCATCGCCAAGTATCTGGGGGTGGAGGCCCACGTGATTCTTTTTGCTTCTCTGGTGGTGGCCGGCATGCCCTTCAACCTGCTCATCGGCGCCGCGCCCAACGCCATCGCCTATGAGAGCAAGCAGTTCACCACTGCCGAATTTTTCATCTATGGCTGTATTCCCAGCGTCGTGCTCATGGTTTTACTCGGTGTGTTCAGCTGGTATATCTGGCCCCTCCAGGGCATGCCGGTCCTGTTGAAATAGCCGGGCCCGGCAAGCCCCCTCCTCACCCGCAGCAAGGCTGGCAAGTCGCTTAACCCTCCGGCTTGCCAGCCGTTTTTTTCCCCCATGGTGAATCCGCCCCTGCCCTTCATGATTTTGGCAAAAAGCGCCGATGGGTAATTGGGTCTCCTGTTTGCTGTTTTCTGTAAGGCTATCAACAGGTTCATAATTTCCTGGAGGGCGCCTTTCACAGAGCAGTCGCTCATGGGCCCCTGGTTCTCTCAAGACCGGGAGAAGCCCGGTGGCACAGGTGTCCTCACCTGTGCTTCCCTGGGTTACGGTTTTTCATAGCGAGAAATTGTCGGGCGGGCACCGCCCGCCGCTAGAACCTTGGACTCTGGACCCTGGACCCTGGACTCTGGACTTTTCATAACCGAACCCGGCATGACGGCAACCATCCTGGCAGGACTGGCAGGACTGGCGGGGCTGGCGGTGGGCGGCCTGCTCAACTTCGTCATTACCCGTCTGCCCGAGGAAGGGGGCATGTGGCGCGGCCCCTGCCGCTGTCCCCGGTGCCGCGGGCCCCTGTCCTGGTACACCCTCATTCCCCTGGCTAGCCTGGCCCCCAGCCTGCGCCGCTGCCCCTCCTGCGGCGCGCCCCTGTCCCTTAGATTTCCGGCCGTGGACGCGGCCGCCGGCCTTTTGGCCATGGCCTTGTGGCTGCGCTTCCCCTGGAGCCCGCTGTTGTGGCTCTACGGGCCCTTTGTGGCGGCCCTGCTGGTCCTGACCGTCCTTGATCTGGAGTATCTGTGGCTGCCGGACCTCATCACCCTGCCCGGCCTGGCCCTCGGCTTGGCCGCGGCCGCAACTTTCCCCCACTTGAATTTTCCCCAGGCCCTGTGGGGAGCCGTGGCGGGTGGGGCCTTTTTTCAGGCGGTGCGCTGGCTTTATAAAAAGGCCACCAAAGGGGCGCACCAGGGGGTGGGAGGAGGGGACGTCAAGCTCCTGGCCTTCATCGGGGCCGTTTTGGGGGTCCAGGCCCTGCCCTGGGTGCTGGTGAGCGGCGGCGTCCTGGGGGGCCTGGCCGGCCTGGTGATGCTCCGGCGCGCTAAGCAGGGCCGCCTGGCGCAGCTGCCCTACGGCCCCTTTCTGGCGGCGGGGGCCCTGTCGTTTGTGTTTTTCCGGATGTGAGAGAGTTTATTGCTTAATGACTATTCTTTCTGAAAGAGAGGCGCCCGCCGACTGGTGCCGATGCTCCCCAAACAGGTTAAGATTCACTTGAGACTTAACTCACTCCCCTGAAACCCCTTTTCCTCCCTTGAAGTATATACAAATTGTCCTTATAATGAAGTTGTGACCTTCATCTGGCACGAGGACAAACGCCGGGCAAACCTGAAAAAGCACGGGGTGGATTTTCGGGACGCCGCGGCCATGTTCGCCGGTCCGGTGTGGGTTGAACTGGACGCCAGGGAAGATTACCGGGAAGACCGTTTCCGGGGCCTCGGTCTTATCAAAGGCCGATTGATGGTGGTGGTTTTCACCGAAACCGCTTCCGGTAAGATCAGGATCATATCCTTGCGAAAGGCCAAAAAGCATGAGCAGGAAAAATTTGACCGGGAAATCGGCAACCGACTGGGCCAGGATTGACGCCATGACGGATGAAGAGATCGACACTTCGGATATCCCCGAACTGGACGAAAACTTTTATAAAAACGCCGTCTTATGGATGCCCAAACCCAAAAAATCAATATCCCTGCGGATTGACCAGGATGTGTTGGAGTGGTACAAGGCCCAGGGAAAGGGCTACCAGACCCGCATCAACGCAGTGTTGAAGGCGTACAAAGAGGCGCACTCTTCTTGAGGCCGGCGCCTCCGGCCAGCGGCGGGCGCCTCCGGCCTGCGGAAATCCTGATGAGAGTTAGTTATAGGGCGGCCCGTGGCCGCCATGGGCGTGCGCGGCACGCCCTATGGGTATGTTCCACATTTTCTCATCTTCGGGTGTGGACAAAATTGTCCATGCTTGTTTCAGCAGAAGCAGGCCGCTACCTGGGGACGCTCCGGCAATTATCCCCCTAGCCCGCCGAGCCGGGCTCGCTCCCCAGACGCTGCTGCACGGCCCGGTAAACGTCCTGAATAATCTGACCTGACAACTTCTGCATAGCCGCGCTCATGGCCTCGGCCAGGCCCTGGGGGGTTTTGCCGGCCATGGCCTCCTGGGTCTGATAGGTGCGCTGGAACATCACCCGCGCCGCGATGTTTTCCTGGTCGGTGTCCAGGAGGGTAATATTCAGGGTCAGGGCCGCCTCCCAGGGGCCCGGCAGATTGTTTTCCTGAAATTCCACCACGCCGCCCTCCAGGCGGAACCGGGCCTGGCCGCCGCGGTCGTAGGGAAAAACCGCTTTGAAGCGCCCGGATCGGCGCAGGTCGCGGATGAGGAAATCGGTCACCAGAAACCCCGGCGTGGTCCGCCAGCGGTTGTATTGATAGACCCCGGTTTTGTAGGGATTCACCTTATACACCATTTCCGGCCGGTTGATGACCTCATCCACCGCAAACAGCTCCACCCGCAAGGCGGCGTCCAGGGGGGCGGCCCTGCCCGTCGCCGGCGGGGGATAATCCAGGATAAACCGGTTGATGAGGGCCGGCGAGCCGCCGCAGGCCGGGGCCAGGGCCAGCACTGCCAGGACTAAGAGGCCGGCGCCGATTTTGCCCCCGGGAAAGCTCAGGTGCAGGCAACGACTATTTTTTTTATTCACCATGGGCGAGTTCATGTGATCACCTGTCAGCTTTCCGGGCTTTGGTGGGTTTTTCATTGAAGCGGGGCTGGGGGGGCCGGCCGAAGAGCACATCCGAGGGCCGCTGGTACAGCCTTTCGAGCACATTATCCAGGGTCTCCGAGGTCCGCCTCAGGTTGGCCAACACCTCCCGGGCTTCATCCAGGGTGAGCCGCGCCCGTTTCACGGTTTCCGGAATCTTGGAGTCGCGCACCTCGGTCTTGACGCCGTTCATGAGGGAGTTCACCCCCTTGAAGGCCTGGGTGGCTTCCGTGAGGACGCCGTCCAGCTTGCCCCGGGCCAGGGATTGATCAATGCTTCGGAGACTGTCCCGCAGATAGCCCGCGGCCTCGTCGGCTTTGGACAGGATCTTTTTCAGGTCATCCCCTTTGGTCAGGTTCCTGATGCCCACCGCCGCGGCTTTAATTTCCCGGATGGCGCCGTCGATGTCGGCCTGCCGGATATTTTCCACCACATCCCTGACCCCGGTGAGGATCTGGGTCACTTCCGAAGGCCGGGAGGGGATGACCGGGTACTCCGTGAAAAATGTGATTTTGGGCGACAGGTCCGGGTCCCCGGCCCTTCTGGGCTCCAGATTGACGAACATCAGGCCGGTGATGCCGGTCATGCGCAGTTGGGCCACCACCTTCCGGGTGAGGTCGTCCCTGAGGTTGATGAGCATATACACCCCCACGGTTTTATTGTCGGGGGCGATGCGCACTGTCTCCACCCGGCCCACCCGGACGCCCTGATACCGCACTTCGGTGCCCCGGCTGATGCCCTGCACCGATTCGTCAAAATACGACACATAAGTGTCCCCGATCTCAAAAAAATTGGCAACATTGATCCAGATGATGGTGGCCGCGGAGATCAGGAAGGCCACCGTGACAAACAGTCCCACAATAAAATATTTCCGGGATTTTTTGGCCATATCAGACGTCCTTCTCGTCACCGGCGGGCTTGCGGTTGAAAAAGTTGAACACCCGGGGGTCGCTGGAGTCCTTGAGTTTTTTGGGGTCGCCTTCGGCGATCAGGCCCTTGGCGCTTTTGTCCAGCATGATGATGCGGTCGGAGATGTTGAAAATGGACTGCAGTTCGTGGGTGACCACCACCATGGTGGTGCCCATGCCGGCATTGAGGCGTTTGATCATGATGTCCAGCTCCACCCCGGTTATGGGGTCCAACCCGGCCGAGGGCTCGTCGAAGAAGAGCACCATGGGGTCCAGGGCCATGGCCCGGGCCACGCCGGCCCGTTTTTGCATGCCCCCCGAGAGCTCCGAGGGCAGGTGATTTTCAAAGCCGGCCAGGTTCACCATGGCCAGCTTCAGCTTCACCAGGGAGTCGATGGCCCCGGTCGACAGATCGGTGTACTCGCTTAAAGGCAGGGCGATGTTCTCCCCCAGGTTCATGGAGCCGAACAGGGCCCCGGCCTGGAAAGACACCCCGATTTTGCGCCGCAGCTGATTCAATTCGCGCTCGTCATCGGTGTTCACATCGATGCCGTCGATGAGCACCCGGCCGGTATAGGGCTGGTACAGCCCGATCATGTGTTTGAGCAGGGTGGATTTGCCGCAGCCGCTGCCTCCCAGGATGACCAGGATCTCCCCCCGGCGGACCGTGAAGCTGACGTTCTGGAAAATGGTGCGGTCGCCGAAGCGGGCCGTGAGGTTTTCCACCTGAATGAGGGGCGCCTGGTCAGGCCGGGGCAATGGTTATTCTCCTGCAATAACATGGAATATTGGATCAGTTTATCTCAGATAATTCTGCACCACCGAAAAAATCGAGCTCATCACAATAATCAGGAAAAGGGAGGTGACCACCGCGGAGGTGGTGGCCGTGCCCACCTGCTGGGCCCCGCCCCGCACCTGAAAGCCCCGCTGGCAGCCGATGCCGGCGATGATCACCGCAAAGACCAACGACTTGACCAGGCTGTAATAGAAGTCGAAGAGGCTTAAGGCCTTCTGGGTCTGGTTGATATAGGCGAAGGTGTTGATCTGCAGGATGTACACCCCCACGATGAGGCCGCCCAGCAGACCGAAAAACATGCAGTACACCGTGAGGGCCGGCATGACGAACATGGTGGCCAGCACCTTGGGAACGGCCAGGAAGCGCATGGGCTCAAAGCCCATGACCTCCAGGGCGTCCACTTCTTCGTTCACCTTCATGGTGCCGATTTCCGCGGCAAAGGCCGAGCCGGTGCGGCCGGAGATCAGGATGCCGGTGAGCAGGGCCCCCAGTTCCCGGACAAAGCCGACCCCCACCAGATCGGCCACAAAAATGACCGCGCCGAACTGCTTTAACTGGAAGGAGGACATGAAGGCCACCACCAGCCCCATGAGCAGGCTCATCAGGCCCAGGATGGGCAGGGCCTCCACCCCGGTGCGCTGCATATACACCAGGACTTCCCGCCACCTGACCTGGAAGGGGCGGAGCGCGGCGCCGCCCAGGGCGATGAGAAGTTCCCCAAAAAAACTGATGAGCTGATGGGCCTCCTCCACCACCCCGAAGGCGCCCTGGCCCACCTGTTCAAAGAAATTCAGCTCCTCTTCCACGTGCAGGGGCGGCGCCGCCATGGTCTCCGGGTCCACCAGATCCAGGACCCGCTGGGCTTGGGGCGTGGCGTTGACCAGGGCCAGGGGGATAGCGCGCCCGCGGGCCTCCCTTTCCAGGGTGCGCAGGGCCAGGGCCCCGGAACTGTCCAGATATTCAATCCGGGAAAGATCGACGCTCAGGTCGGCGGGGGCCAGTTGCTGCAGCAGCGCCCCCAACTCCGCCTGCACCTGGGAGAAGTTGTCCAGGGCCAGCCGGCCGGACAGGGCAAACCGCACCGCCTGGCCTGTTTGGCCCTCCACCGTCAGGCCGTAGGTCTTGGCTCCCGGGACCGCCTTTTTCATGCTGACCTTTAAGCCGCGCCGGGAGATTTCAGGAAGATGGGCATATGTTTTGCTTAGCTGTTAAAATCGATGTCCAGAAATTCCTTTTCCGATACTTTCCAGGTATGTTGGAGGTCCTCTGCCGATAAGCCCAGCACCACGGCCCCGGCCACCTGCTCTTGGTGCAGGAGAGGGGCGATGACAATGAAAAATTTATCCTTGCCCGCGTAAAGTCTGGCTTGCGCTCTTTTCTTTTTAAGATAAACAATTTTGACCGGCTCAAACTGATAAAAATCAAAATGTTCTTCTCTTTTCTGGGGATGCCTTACCTGGAGGATGCCATGCCTGTCCAGGACCGCAATCCGGGCTGGCGCCGGCTTGCCTTTCTTGGCCAGCGCTTCATGAGAGGTCTGCAAAATATTGCTCACCGTCTCCCAATCCTGTTTGGCCACCGGCTCCACCAAGGCCGCGGACAGCGTCTTCATCTCCCCCAGCAGCTCCTTCTTCAAGGTCTGCGCCTGGTTGCTCAAGGGCGGCCTCTGGCCGCCGCATCCCCCCAGGATGACCACCAGGCAGATCAGGGAAAATAACCAGGGTCTGGAACCTTTGACCGCTCTCACCAGGTTTTCGCTAACCATGCTTCCTTCTCCTGATAACGCGGGGTAAAAAGGGACAAAAAGGGCGAAGCCCGTGAAGAGTCCCTCCAGGCCCTCACCCCTTAAGCTTCTCCCTCAACCTGATGTCTTCAGGGAACGCCGCCGGTGTGGTTATTCTTTCCCTTGACCGTTTTTCCGGGGAGACTGAAACTCCATGGCCAGGAATTCTTTGTCATTCACGCCCCGCCTGTCCCGCAGGGTTTCCCCGTCGAAACCCAGGGCCAGGATGCCGGTGACCTCATTTCCCCGGATAAGGGGCAGGCAGACCACATAGGTGGCGGTGCCGTCCGGCTGGTAGAGGATCGATTGATTGGGCTTTTTTTCCGCAAAGGCATCTTGAACCATCTTATAATTGGAAAACTGGAAGCGTTTGACCTCCGCCGGGGGATAGACCGCAGTCAACGCCCCGTCTTTGTCCAGAATGAAAACATTATAAAACACCCCTTCGCAGGCTTTGTCACAGAGGGTGAATACCTTGATGAGTTCTTTCTGAATAAACTTCATATCTTTCTGGGCCACGGGCTCGATGAGGGGCGGGGCCAGGCGGTTGATCAGGGCCTGAATTTCCTTGGCAAAGGTGGCCGCCTGGGGACTTATGGGCGGCTGGGCCGGTTGGCAGCCCGGACCCCAGGCCAGGGCCAGAAGCAGCGGTATGCAGATCATCAGGGAAATCTTCGGGTGTGCGGTCCTTCTCATTGGGGAACCCCGTATTCTTGGTGTGGAGGGAAATACTGCCTTATCCGGCCCTTGCCGGCGGATGGGCCAACAACCAGGCCCGGCGCTGCAAAATACGTTATATTATGCCATAGGAGAAAACGATTGCCAGAGATTTTCGGGGGCAGGGGAATATGAGCCCGCGGCTCTCCCAAAACCAGGCGCAATTCGGCGGGGCGGGCCTTAAGCGCCCGCCGGAACCATGGGCGGCCAGGGACGGCCGTCCCACCAGAAGCCCTGCAGGGCGGGAAAGCGCAGCGTCTCCCGCCTTTGGGAAGCCTCGGGGCGCAGGCTTCCCGCTTGGGCATCCTGAGACTTTGGGGCAAAAATATTGACGCGGCGCAGACCGCACATTTGCAAACTTTCTCTAACAGGCTCAGGGCATGGGAGAACCTGCCCTCGCCGGGGCAAGACGCCGGGGTCTTATCGGAATCCAGGGGTGCGCCGGCGGGTCCGTTTTCCTGGCCGCGGCCGTCTTTACAAATCCAAGGCGGGAAGATACTATTATGAGATGGAAATCGTCACCCAGTCCAAGGTCAAAAAGCACGAGGGATGGCTTGCCCGGCTCCTGTCCGCCACTCCGGACCAGGCCCGGGACACCGGCCTGGCCCTGACCCTGTTGTGCCTTATCATCGTTTACGTCTGGCAGGCTTACCGCCTGGTGCCCCTGGCCATGGCCCTGCTGGTGCTTACCATGGTGTGGCCCCGGGCCTTCCGGGCCCTGGCCGGCTTGTGGTTCGGCCTGGCCCACCTGCTGGGCACCGTCATGTCCAACGTTCTTCTGACGGTGTTGTTTTTCGGCCTGGTGACCCCCATCGGCCTCATCCGGCGGGTCTTTGGGGCCGACGCCCTGCAGCTCCAAAAATGGAAGAAAAACCAGGACTCGGTGTTTGCGGTGCGGGCCGACGCGGTCCAGAAGCAGGATTTGCAGGCGCCGTATTAAAGTCTAATATTTAAAATTTATGGTGGGGGAGGGGGCCAGGGGTCGCAAGACCCCTGCCCTCCCCCCAGGAAATAATGTTTTGGGGGAGATACGCGTATGGACTTTTTGACTGACTTGTGGGGTTTCATGCGGGTGCGCAAGAAGTACTGGCTCCTGCCCATTATCATTACCTTGTTGTTCTTCGGGGTGCTCATCGTGTTCACCAGCGGCTCCGCCATCGCCCCGTTTATTTACACCATTTTTTAAGGGATTCGCCATGCCGGAAGCCATCGTCGGTCTGTCCGCCTATTATCACGACAGCGCCGCGGCCATTTTGGTGGACGGGGAGATTGTCGCCGCGGCCCAGCAGGAGCGCTTCAGCCGCAAAAAACACGACTATGCCTTCCCCACCCAGGCCCTGGCCTACGTCCTGGAGGAGTCGGGCCTCGACTTGGGCGACCTGGCCGCGGTGGCCTTTTACGACAAGCCATACCTCAAGTTTGAGCGGCTTCTGGAAACCTACCACGCCTTCGCCCCCCGGGGTCTCAGGAGCTTTTTGATGGCCATGCCCGTGTGGATCAAGGAAAAGCTCCTGATGCGCAAGCTCCTCACGGATGAGCTGGCCAAATTCGGGGAAGGCTCACCACCCCTTTTGTTTCCCGAGCATCACCTGTCCCACGCGGCCAGCGCCTTTTATCCGTCCCCCTTTGAGGAAGCCGCCATCCTGACCATCGACGGGGTGGGGGAATGGGCCACCTCCACCATCGGCCTCGGCAAAGGCCGCGAGATCACCATCCTGCGGGAGCTGGATTTTCCCCACTCCCTGGGGCTGCTCTATTCGGCCTTCACCTACTACACCGGCTTCAAGGTGAACAGCGGCGAATACAAGCTCATGGGCCTGGCCCCCTACGGCAACCCGGACGCGGAGCAGACTCAGCGGTTCCGGCAGCTGATCCTGGATGAACTGGTGGACCTGCGGCCGGACGGCTCCCTGCTCCTCAACATGGACTACTTCGACTACGCCACCGGGCTCACCATGTGCCGGGACGACCGCTTTGCGCGGCTGTTCGGCATCCCGCCCCGGCCCCGGGAGAGTGTGCTCACCCAGGAATATATGAACATGGCCATGGCCATCCAGCAGGTCACCGAAGAAGTGGTGCTGCGCATGGCCGACACCGCCAGGGAGCTCACTGGCGCCGATTACCTCACCATGGCCGGGGGCGTGGCCCTAAACTGCGTGGCCAACGGCAAACTGCTGCGCCGGAACACCTTCAAGGACATCTATATTCAGCCCGCCGCCGGGGACGCCGGGGGCGCGGTGGGCGCCGCCCTGGCCGCCTGGCACATCGAGCAGGGCAAGGAACGGAAAGTCCCCACCGGCATGGACGCCATGCAGGGCTCCTATCTGGGGCCTGAGTTCGGCGCGGACGAAATCAAGCGGGTGGTGAGAAGGCATGGCGCCCCTTTTCGGCGCTATCCGGATTTTGACGAGCTTATAAGGGACGTGGCCCAACTTTTGGATCAGGGCCAGGTGGTGGGCTGGTTTCAGGGGCGCATGGAATGGGGGCCCCGGGCCCTGGGGAACCGCAGCATCCTGGGGGACGCCCGCAACCCGGAAATGCAGAAGCGCCTGAACCTGAAGATTAAATACCGGGAGGGCTTCCGTCCCTTCGCGCCCTCGGTGCTGCATGAGGAGACGGCCACCTTTTTCGAGCTGGACCGGCCCTCCCCCTACATGCTCCTGGTGGCCCCGGTTAACCCGGAGCGCCGCCGGCCCCTGCCGCCGGACTATCAGAACCTGGATATGTTCGACCGCCTCTACATCCAGCGCTCGGACGTGCCGGCCATCACCCACGTGGATTACTCGGCCCGCATTCAGACGGTGCACCGGGAGACCAACGAAAAATACTGGCGCCTCATCCAGGCCTTTAAGGACCTCACCGGCTGCGGCCTCATCGTCAACACCAGCTTCAACGTCCGGGGCGAACCCATCGTCTGCACCCCGGAGGACGCCTACCGCTGCTTCATGCGCACCGAAATGGACTACCTGGTGATGGAAGACTTCCTGTTCGCCAAGCCGGAGCAGCCCGCGTTCCAGGAAAAGGGCGACTGGCGCCAGGATTACGAACTGGATTAAGAAAAGCCGGGGAGCAGTCAGGGGCCCCCAGCCTCCCCGGCCTTTTTCCCCTGCCTTGGTTCACCAGTCTCGCTTCCTCAACTCCCGGGCCAGGGCCTCGGCTACCATACGGTTCCCCGCGACGTTCAGGTGAATCCCGTCCGTCTCGTACACCGGCTCCGTCCTGGAGCAGAGAATGTTCTGGAACTCGAGGAAATGGGGCTCATCCTTGAGATCAGTCGTCAGGGTCTGATAGACCACGGTAAAATTCTTTTTAAATTTGAGAAACCTGCTGTTCATGATGGCAAGTTGCTGTTCCTGCTTGCTGACCACTGAGTCCACTTGCCCGGTTTCCATCCAAATGAGCGGTTGCCAAACCACCAGAAACCTGGCGCCGTAGGCAGCCGCCAGCCGCTGGGCCTGGTCATAGCGCCGCTGCATCGCCTGGCCCATTTCCCCTAATGCCGGATCATCCCGGGACAAAGGCGCCACTGCCTGACTCAGCCGGTCATAGGTCTCCAGGGTAAAGGAAGCATAGAGGGCCGCAACCAGGGGTTTAAGCAACCCGAAAGCGCTGTGGCGATAACTCTCGACGGGACCCTGGAGTCGGCGATAGCCGTAGTGGGCATGGGGGTTGCGGTACTCGTTGAAGTAAATGCAATCATTGGCCCCGTCGTAGAATATGACCAGGTCCGGAGGTTGGGGGTTCTCCATCAACAGTTTTTGCAGGTACTTGATTTCCAACACGGAATTGAAGGTGTTTTCCCCATAATTGGTGATTGCCGCGGATCGGCGCTCTCCCGGCCCGTTGAGCTGCTGGGCCAGAAAACTGGCAATCGTCTGCTGGTAGGGAACCTTTTCGCAGCGGGTGGTCGAGCCGCCCAACATCCAGATATGTTTAGCTTTCTTCTCCTCCTGGGCCGGAGGGTTATTGGCCGTAGGCATGACTCCCTTGAAGTTGAGAAACTGGGCATACGGATCATACCGCACCTGGCTCCCTTTCCAGATGGAACCGAAGAGGATCAGGTTCGTGACCGTGATCAGGATGAAACAGCCTATTTCCAGCAAGAGCAGGGCCAGGATAAGCCGCTTCAGCCAGGTCAGGAGAATTCCGCCAAGATATCGGGCAGAAAAGCCTCGCGGCTGGTTTTCTCGGTGCACCAGATTACTCCTCGGTTGACGGGAAGGTTGCAAATCTGCTCTCTTTTTCAGCTCTCCTTACGGCCCTTCTCCCTTGTTCAGCCATCCCCTCTCTTTTAAGAGCTGGGCCAAACGCCTGGCCACCATCCGGTTCCCCGGCGCCCTGAGATGCACCCCGTCAGCCTCATACACCGGGGCGGTCCGGGAGGTCAGGGCGTTCCGCAAGTCCACAAAATAGGGCTTATCCTTGAGACGGTCCGCCAGCAGGTTGTAGGTCACCATAAAATTGCGTCGCACTTCAAAAAAATTTGACCCCATGATGCTGAGGTCCTTTTCTTTGGCCCGGACCAGGGGGTCCACTTCGGCGGTTTCCACCCACAAAAACGGCTGCCACACCAGGAGAAAGTCCGCCCCGTAGGCCCCCGCCAGCCGGCGGACGTGCTCATAGCGTTTCTCGGTGGCCGCCGCCAGCTCCCGGGGGGCGGGATTCTCAGGATTTACCGGCACCTTTATCTGCCTGAATTTGTCGAAGGCCTCTTTGCTAAAGGACGAATAAACCGCGGCCTTCAAGGGTTTCAAGAGACCGAAAATGCTCCCCCGGTAGTTTTCAATCATGGCCCGCAACCGCCGTTGGCCATAGTGGGCCTGGGGGGTGCGGTACTGGTTGAAATAGGAGCAGTCATTGGCGCCGTCATAAAAAATTATGAGGTCCGGCGGCTTGCCGGTCTCTATCAGCAGTTTTTGTAAGTACTTGGTTTCCATGAGGGAATTAAACGAGTTTTCGCCGTAATTGTTCAGGACCACTTTTTCCGGGCTGCCCGGCCGGTTCAGAATTTCGGCTAGATAACTGGGGATGGTTTCCCCGTCTTTTACCCAGCCGCCCCGCATGGTGGACCCACCCAAGAGCCAGATACGCCGGGGAGATTTCTCAGACGCCAGGGAATTGGACTCCGGAGGATTATGCCGGGTGGGCTTCACCCCTTCAACGTGCAGGAACAGGGCATAGGCGTCATAGGCAACCTGGGAGCCGTCCCAGGGAATCCCGAAAATCATCAGGTTCGTCACCGTAATCAGCAGGAAACAGAAGATTTCCACACCGATGAGCGTCAGGATGAGCCACTTCAGCCCCATCCACAGGAGGCGAAAAAACTTCTTCACCGCCTCGGCCCTTTCGGAAATTTGGTATGCTGGCGTCTGACTTGGGGATGGCGGCCCCTGGCGAACATCGACATAATTTCCTCAAAATTAGGAAAATGTGGAAAAAAATTGAAGGGATTCGCCTTTGCGTTCGATAGTTTTATCAAGAACGGAGCATTGTGGACAAGGAAGTCCAGATACATATCAGGGAGAGATGCGCCCATGGAACTGTACCAACCCAATCTCAAGCTCACCATCGACCAGGTTTCCCGGATTACCGGAGTGAAAAAAGTAACCCTGCGCTATTGGGAGAAATCCTTCGGGGAGTTCCTGCAGCCCGGCCGCACGAATTCCCAGCGCCGGGAATATAGCATGACCGATCTCGAAATCGTCGACAACATCAAAAAGCTCCTGGAGGAAGAGCACCTGACCAACCAGGGAGTAAGGCTTCGCCTGGGAGAAAGAACCGGCCGAGGGTGACCGCTCCCCGAAACTTCCTTAAACTGCAATCCGGGTTCTGGCGGGCGGGAAAGGCGTTTTGAAACAGAATCCTAAGCTTGTGCGCCTGAGCGCCGTAACGCTTGTCTGCACCGGCGTCCAGACCCAGGCCTCTTTGGACCGCTAAAGCTTCCCCTTTAAAGGAAAAGTCTGCGCCTGGGCACCCTGGCTGCTCGGCGGGTTTTTCTCCCCCACCGGACGGCTCCCCTCCACCCGGCCAAGCCCCATAACGATCCTACATCTCCCCCGCCTCCCGCAGCAGGTCCTCCCGAAAGGCCCCCACAAACTCGTCCAGGTCCTCTTCCCAGGGGCGCATGAGGTTCAGGCCCGCCTCCTTTAAGCGCCCATTCGCCAAAATGGAATTCCGGGGCCGGGCCGCCGGGGTGGGGTAGTCGCTGGTGGGGCAGGGCCGTATGGGTTTGTCGACCCCCATCCTCTCCAAAAAAGCCCGGGCCAGCTCAAACCAGGTGCAGCAGCCCAAGGCCACGGCGTGATAGATGCCCCGGCCGTCCGCCTCTATAAGCCGGGCCAGTTGCCGGGCCAAACGGCAGGACCAGGTGGGGCAGCCGAATTGGTCATCCACCACCTTGAGTTCCGGAATCTGGGGGGACCGCGCCAGGCTCAGGATTTTTTTCAGAAAATTGGGGCCGTGCCGCCCATACAGCCAGGCGGTGCGCACGATGATATGGCGGTGGCCGACGCCCCGGATGGCTTCCTCGCCTTCCAGCTTGGTGCGGCCGTACCCGGACAGGGGCCCCGTGGGGTCGTCCTCCAGATAGGGGGTGGGCGGCGGCTTGCGCCCGTCAAACACGTAATCCGACGAAATGTGCAGCAAGAGGACCCCGTGACGGGCGGCGGCCAGGGCCAGGTTCCGGGGGCCGGTGACATTAGCCCGGACCGCCTCCTCCCGGGCGGTTTCGCACCGGTCCACCTGGGTAAAGGCCGCGCAGTTCACCACCGCGTCTGGGCGCCAACGGGACAGGGCCGTCTCCACCTGGCCGGGCTCGGCGATGTCCAGGTCCCCGCGGCCCAAAGCCACAACCTCATGATTTTCCTGGAAAACCTCCAGACAGTCCCGACCCAGCAGCCCCCCGGCGCCGGTAAGGAGGATTTTCATGGTTTGCCCTGAAAAGTTTTTCGTAGGGTGCGTCTTACGCACCAATTAATCAGGAAAAAGCGGCGGGTGGTGCCCGCCCCACGCGGCTTTGCATGCTTTACGGGTGAGCCAACGGCTCATGAGCAACTGCTCTGAAAAGTCCAAAGTTCAGGGTCCAGGGTCCAAAGTCAAAAAAGCCGGTCTTTTCATGCTTTGCGGGTGGGCCGAAGGCCCATGAGGAGCTGTCCTGAAAAGTTTGGGGCTCTCAGTGCTCATTCAGCCGGTGGCACAGGTTTTCAACCTGTGCCTGCACAGGCGGGACGCCTGTACCACCAGGCCTTTCCAGGTTTTTAAAGAACCGGGGGGCATAAGCGGCTGTTTCTTCTGGTCCCCAAGCTTCCTCCCAGGAGCCGGCTTTACCCGCCACGCCCTGCCGGGCTCCGCTTCCGGCACATGAGCGCGACGGCCGCCGCCCGTCCTACAGGTCTAAGCATCATAATGTATCTTATAGCAAGTTGCGCTCAAACGGGCAATGTATCCTGTAGCCGCAAACTTTGCCGTGAAAATCCCCTGGGAAATAGCGAAGCATCTGGTATTTTCAAAAGCTTGAGAGCCTTCACGCCGTCCAGCATGACAAATTAAACCACTTTGGCCAGAGCCTCAAGGAGCTTGCTGCATCACCACCCGAGGGCGCCATACCTGACGCCCCCTGCCTGGGTTCGGGAAAAACCTTGAGCACCGGCATCTTACCTGGACAGCACCGGCTGGAAGCCTGTGCTCCCGAGTTGCAGGGTGGGAGGCGGCGGCGGGGGTTCCACAACCCCTGCCCCTCTCCCTCAAACTTTTCCGGACCGCGCCCAATGTCAGGCAACGGCCAGCGCCAGCCAGCCGTCGGGCAGGGCCCGGGCCCAGGCCCTGATGGGCTCCGAGGCCTGGACGACCAGATGGAGTCCCTCCCCGTCGGGAACACCGGGGACTACCTCCAGGTCCAGGGGGTCCCCGGTGTGAAACCCCACCCCCAAGGCTTTGACTGCGGCCTCTTTGGCGGCCCACAGCAAGGCTGCGGCCGAGGCCGTCCGGCCCCGGCAGTGCCGCCAGGCCCAGTCCCATTCCCGGGGACCGAAGGCCCGGGCGGAGGGATAGGGGGGCACAAAATCCGCCTCCCGGGCGGCGTCCACCCCCACCTGACCCGC
>JBGSLA010000191.1:0-10490 GCA_041740935.1 Desulfobaccales bacterium
GGCAGGGGCCCACCGGCCCCTGGCCCCCTCCCCCACATCAAACTTCTCAGAACAGAAGCCTGGGAATCAGGATTAACCTATGCTCGTCAGGACTCCAACCCCTGCTAACGGCCCCTCCGGACGCTGACGCATGTCCCGCCGGCAAGTCCTCCGGGCCCTGGCCATGGCGGCCCTCATGGCCGTGGTCCTCATCTGGGCCATGTATTGCTGCCAGATTTCCCCGAGCCGCATCCTGACGAGATTGGGGAAACCCCTCCTGAGCATGAGCCTGGCCATCGGGGTGGGGCTGCTCCTGGGGATTTTCATCGAAAACGCCAACCTCACCGCCAGACTGGGGCGCGGGTTTGCGCCCTTGCTGCGCTTCGGGCACCTGAAGGAACCCTCCGCCCTGGCCTTCACGTCGGCCTTTTTTTCGGCGGTCGCGGCCAGCACGGTCCTGATGAACGCCCACCGGGACGGGGTCATCTCCCGGCGGGAACTGATGCTTTCCGCCCTGATCCTGACCTTTCCAGCTTTTTTCGCGCATCTGCCCAGCATGTTTTTCATTATTACGCCGCTGGTGGGGGTGCTGGGGGTCTATTATCTGGGGATTCTGCTGGGCGGGGACATCCTGCGCACCGCAGTTTATCTGCTGTACGGCCGCCTTACTCTCCCCCCCTATGAACCCCGGCCGGCGGCGCCGGTCTCCCGGCGGCCCGCCTGGGGGGAAATCTGGCAGGCCACCCGGGGAAAATTTGTCAGCCGCCTGTACACCATCCTCATCATTACCATCCCGGTGTTCGTGGCGGTTTTCCTGGCCCAGGAAGGGGGCCTGTTTCACTGGCTGAACGAGCGGCTCGCCGCGGTCTTGCGAGGCACCCCCATTCCTTCGGAGGCGGTCAGCATCCTGGTTTTTTCCCTGGCCGCCGAGGCCACCGGGGGGTTTGCCGCGGCCGGGGCCCTGCTCGCCGGCCAGGCCCTGAGCCCCGCCGCGGTCCTGTTTACGCTCGTTCTGGGCACCATTCTGTCGAGCCCCATGCGGGCCGTGCGCCACCAGATGCCCTTTTATCTGGGCGTCTATACCCCGGCCCTGGGCCTGCGCCTCATGATCCTCTCCCAACTTTTCCGGATCTTGAGCCTGCTGCCCTTTTTGGCGGCGATTTATGTGTGGGGGTTTTAAAGAGGATGGCGTTATCCTGGGGGGGAGGGCTAAGGGGAGGCGGCTCCCCCTCCCCCACCACCTATTCGCCCCGCCTCACACCGGCGGGTCGCCGAAGTTGTCCCGGTGGCGGCGCCGGATATCGTCCAAAGTGGGGCGGTGTTCCTGGGTGCCGGGCTGCTCCACGGCAAAACTGGCCAGGGTGGCCCCCAAAAACGCAGCCGCGGCCCAGGGGAGTTTCAGGGTCAGCCCCTTGATGAGGCCGGCCCGGTAGGCGTCCCCGGCTCCGGTGGGATCCTGCACCCGGCGGGGCTTGGCCGAGGGGATGACTTCCCGCCCCTTTGGGGTCAGAATCTCGGAACCCTCCTCCCCCTTGGTGATGATCAGGGCCTGGGTCAGGTTCAGGATATCGCGGTCCTCCAGGCCGGTCTTCTGAAGGAACAGTTCGTGCTCATAGTCATTGACGATGAGGGCCAGGGCGCCGGTGGCCATCTCCCGCAGTTCCGCCCCGCCCCAAGCCGGGATGGATTGCCCGGGATCGAATATATAAGAGAGGCCCATCAACCGGTAGTGCCTGGAGTAAGCCAGCATATCCCCCAGATTCCCCGGCGCGATGATGGCCAGAGAGCCCTGGGGGGTCACTCCGTCGAAGCGGTATTCCGACTCGTGTTTCATGGCCCCTGGATTAAAGCCGGTGATCTGATTGTCGGCCAGGTCGGTGGTGATATAGGCCCCGGCGGTGAATTCATCCTGAATCAGGCGGATGCCGATGAGCGGCAGGCCGAGTTCGGTCAGCCAATCCCGGTAGAGGCCGAAGTCCCGGCCGCCGGTGGCCAGGATCACCGGCGCCTCCCCCAGCAGGGTGAGATTATAGGCGATGTTGCCGGCCGTGCCCCCGAAGCGCTCGGTGAGCCCGTTCACCATGAAACAGACATTGAGGATGTGGATTTTTTCGGGCAGGATGTGGTCGGCAAAGCGCCCCGGAAAATCCATGATCCGGTCGTAGGCCAACGACCCGGAAACAAAGATGTGCATAAGTTTCTCCAACCAGAATTAGCATCAAACGGGTTTTGGGGCAACCCCTGGCCCCGCCTGTTCAAAATATGCCAGGGCCTCCCCCACGGTGTACAGGGAGCCGGTGACTACCACCTGGTCATTCGGACCGGCCAGCTCCCGGGCCCGCCTGACGGCCTCAGCCACCACGGGTTCCAGGAGCACTTCCCTGGCATAGGGCGCCGCCCGGCGGGCCAGGTCCTCGGGCTTGGCGGCCCGGAAATAATCGGGGCGGGTGAAGATCACGGTGTGGGCCAGGGGCACCAAGCTCCCCAGGATGGCGTCCTCATCCTTGTCCGCCATGATGCCCATGACCAGCAGGCGCCGGGCCGGGCGCCGGTCCTGCTTTAAGGCCAGGGCCAGGGAGCGGGCCGCGGCCGGGTTGTGGGCCCCGTCCAGGATAACCCGGGGGTCCTGGGGCGCGGGCATCAGCCGCCCCGGCCAGCGGGTGGCGGCCAACCCCTCCCGGATGGCCTGCTCCGGCACCGGGAAGCCCCGGTCCTGGAGGAGTTCCACCACGGCTAGGGCTACGGCGGCGTTCCTGTACTGATGGCGCCCCCCCAGATTCACGGTCAGCTTATCCAGGCGGCCTTTGAGCCCCTCATACGAAAAATGCCCGTTGCCGTGCCCCCTGGTCTTAAAATCCACGCCCCCCAGATACAGGGGAGCGCCCACTTCCCGGCAGCGCCGCCGGAACAGGTCGAGCACCCGTTTTTGGTGAGCATAGGTAACGAGCGGCGCGCCGGGCTTGATGATGCCGGCCTTTTCCCCGGCGATGGCGCTCAAGGTGTCTCCCAGAAAAAACTGGTGGTCCAGGGAAATATTGGTGATGACGCTCACCAGGGGCTGGACGATGTTGGTGGCGTCCAGCCTGCCGCCCATGCCCGTTTCCAAAATGACCGGCCGGGCTCCCTGCTGGTGAAAATATAAAAAGGCCATGGCCGCGGCGAACTCGAAAAAGGTGGGGGGCTCGGCTTCATCCATGGCCTGCCGCACCTGGTTGATGAGGTCCAACAGCGCCCCGGGCCTGATATCTTCATCTGCCAGGCGGAAGCGCTCCCCGAAATGCACCAGATGGGGCGAGGTGAACAGGCCCACCGGGTAGCCGGCCCGGGTGAGGACGGCCGACAGCATGGCCGCCACCGAGCCTTTGCCGTTGGTGCCGGCCAGATGCAGGTAGCGGCTCTCTTCATAGGGTATGCCCAAACGGGCCAGGAGGTTGAGCGTCGAGGACAGGCCGAACTTGATGCCGTATTTCTGTAAATCAAAAACCCAGGTCTGGGCCCGGGTCAGATCAGCAAACGCGGTCATGGCCTTGGGCTCCTTAGAACCTCTGATATTGATGGCTCTGCACCGTCTCCCCGTCCGGCTTGAAGCGGATGATGAGGCTGCTTTCCAGTTCCTGGGTCGGGTCTGCCTTCCTGGGTTTCATTTTCAAATTTTCTTCCAGTTGAAAGGGGGTGTCCGCAGCTGGTTTGATATCCCTGGTGTCCTTCTGGAGCCCCCCCTGTTTGGCCCGGAAGGTTTGATAAATATAAACCACCCCTTCGGGGGTGCGCTTGACTTCCTGGGGGTCCCCGAACCAGGTGAGAATTTCGGGTTTTTTGGTTTTGCCGTCCTGAATGCGCTCCACATAGTTGGGGTTAATGCTCTGGCCGGCAGCGCCCTTCCAGGCTCCCAACAGCAGGGGCAGGGCAAGGATCGCCACCACCGCCCAAAATCCCCGGTTTCTCCAAAGCATCCTGCCGTGGAGGTTTGGTTTGTGCGTCATAGCAGACACCTCCCAGTTTATAAGAATGGTCAATGACTGAGGAGCACCGCAATGATGCCGCTCAGGAAAATAGCCTCAAAATCACCACAAAGATGAGGGGTGGATAAATCATGGGAAGACCACCTTAAACCGAGGGGAGACCGTGCGCCTTGAGGCTGTAGGCCCTGATTTTGTAGTCCAGTTCCTCCAGGGAGATTTGCAGGGCGGCCGCGGCTTCTTCCCGGTTCCAGGCATGTTTTTCCAGGGTGTGAAAGATAAATTCCTTTTCCCACTCCGGGGGGCCGGACTCGGCGTCGGGGGCGCCGGGGCTTGCCGGTTCCCGCCCCAGGCGCTGCAATGGAGGCGGCAGTTCGGCAATACCGAGGGTCTCCCCCTGGCAGAGGATGACGCCCCGCTCCAAAATGTTTTCCAACTCCCGGATGTTCCCCGGCCAGGGGTAGAGGCGGAAAATCTCCTGGACCTCCGGGGTCAGGGCCCTCACCGGGGTTTGGTACTTGTCCTGGAAACGCTGGAGGAAAAACTCCGTCAGTTGGGGCAAATCCTCCAGGCGCTCCCGCAGGGGCGGCAGATTCAGGGGAAACACATGCAGCCGATAATACAAATCATCCCGGAAGGCCCCCTTTTGCACCATACTTTCCAAGTTGCGGTTGGTGGCGGCGATGATGCGCACGTCCACCTTCAGGGTGCGGGTGCTGCCCAGGGGCTCGAACTCGCGGTTTTGCAGGACCCGCAAAATTTTTGCCTGGGTGGCGGGTTGCAGCTCCCCGATTTCGTCCAGAAACAACGTGCCCTGGTGGGCCAGCAGAAAGCGGCCCTCTTTTTTGTTGGTGGCCCCGGTGAAGGCCCCTTTTTCGTGGCCGAAAAGTTCGCTCTCCAGCAGGGTCTCCGGCAGGGCGGCGCAATTCACCACCACAAAGGGGCCCTGGCGGCGATGGCTGTTGAGATGGATGGCCTGGGCCACCAACTCCTTGCCGGTGCCGGTTTCTCCCAAGAGCAAAACGGTGGCCTCGGAGGGGGCCACCAGCACCAGCAGGCGGGCGATCTCCTTCATGCGGGGGGAAACCCCCAACACGCCGGGAAATTCCAGGTTCACGCCGTTCTTTCTCCTGTGCGTCTGAGTCCGTGCACCACCCCATGGCAGCGGCAGGCTGTGGCCACGAGCAGCGGGCCGTACATGGCGGCCACGGTTTCGGCCAACTCCAGAAGCCTAAGGGGCGAGTAGCCGCCCACCCCCGGGGCCAACTGCCGGCTGGCCACCACCAGGATGGGCAATTCGGGCCGGGAGGCCTCGGCTATTTCCTCAAAAAGGGGGCGGCCCCGCTCCTCTCCGGTCACCGGGCAGATAAGGGGTTCGGCGCAGTCGTCCGGGCAGCGGTGGCGAGCCCGGCTGAGGTAAAGCTCCCCTTGCCGCCCCCGGATGGCCAGGGGGGCCAACTGCTCCAGGCTCCCGGGGACTTCGGCCGGCTCCCAACCCCCCCCGGCCAGGGGGCCGGCCAGCAGCCAGGCGCAGGCCACATGCACCGGGATCGCCGGGATCAGCCAATCCCAGGCAAACCCCTTTTCCAGATGCTTCGCCAGGTAAGCGATGACGTCAGCTTCAAACATCTCGGCTCCCTGAACCCCCAGGCGACGCGCCTCTGCCAGGGCTGCGGCCCGGCGGTCGACCACCAGGAGCCGGGCTTCCCGGTCCTCACCCGGCAAACGCCGCAGGGCCAGACGGCCGAAGGTCCCAGCCCCTAAAATGAGATACGACGCCATGAACTCACGGCTGACGGGGAAAGACCCCGATGACGGTGGGCAGCAAAAACCTCTGCTGGTCCAGGATATTGCCCAAACGGGATTTCCAGGACGGCGGCGAAAAATATTCGAAGTTCTCGGTTTTTATATATAATTGGGCCTCGGCGCCGCCATCCAGGTTCAGGGCGCTGTCGATGTTAAAGGAACTGGCCCTGAGGAATTGGGCCAGGTCATGCAGGGTAAAAAACTCTTTGGCCGTGTTGAATACCAGAATATTGCCGTTGCGGTCGGCGGTGATTACCGTGCGATAAGCCTTTTTGTCGCTGGCCTTGACCCGGAGTTGGCCCTTGTAGTCGAACAACAGCGGAAAGGACTGCACCCCCTGCCGCCAGGGAAATTTTTTCAGGTCGAGGCGGGTGGCCTTCAGGTCCAAAATGGTGGCCCGGGGCAAATCCGGCGACATCCCCTGGGGCTCCGCCACGAACATGCCCTTCATTTGGCGATTTTCCGCAGGGCCCAGGGGTTTGCCATCCGCCAGGATGAGACCCACCGGCTGGCCCTTGGGGTTGAAATAGCTGGCGTTGAACACCACCGGCGCCTTGATCTCCTCCTGCCAGCCGGTCAGACTCTGGGGCTTGTGATGGAATACCCGGAAGGCGTTGACTGCCGGGTCGATTTTGACGACCGCCAGGGAGTCCACCGGCTTCTGGTCCAAAAAGACCTGAACCTCGGTGAAGCTCAGTCCCGGGCTGAGTATGCGCCACTGGGGCAGGCTGTGGGACCATTCCTGGGCCGCCGCCCGCCAGGGCATGAAAAGGCATAGCCCTCCCAGGAGGACTGCGCCGAGAATGCGGAGAAACACTGCCTCTCCTTGCAGGTTGCTAAAATATCGGATATTTTACCATGAGAAGGAAATTTGTCCACAACCATCTCATGAAGACCTTGCAACTGGCCGACGCGCACGCCCATCTGGATGAACCCCAACTGCGGGACCGGCAGGAGGCGGTGATCAGCCGGGCCCGGCAGGCCAACCTGGGCCTCATCATCAATGTCGGCATCGGCCCGGAGAATTCCCGGCAGGTGCTGATCACCGCCGACCGCTACCCGGAGGTCTTCGCCGCCGTCGGGGTGCATCCCCACGGGGCCGCGGCCGTCACCCGGGAGGATCTGGACGACCTGGCCCGCCTGGCCGTCCACCCCAAGTGCGTGGCCGTGGGGGAGATCGGCCTGGATTTTTACCGCCGCCGCTCCCCGGAAGACGCCCAGCGGCACTGGTTTCGGGAGCAGCTGGCCCTGGCCCATGAACTCGGCAAAATCGTGGTGATCCACACCCGGGAAGCCACCGCCGCCACCCTGGAAATTCTCCGGGAAAACCGCCGGCTGCTCCTGGGCGGGGTCATGCACTGCTTCCAGGGGAGCCTGTCCGAGGCCCAGGCCTTCCTCGATCTGGGGTTTTACCTGTCCTTTTCCGGGGTGCTCACCTTTCCCAAGGCCGAGCCCCTGCGCCGGGTGGCCGGGCGGCTGCCCCTGGACCGCATCCTGGTGGAGACCGACTCCCCCTATCTGGCGCCCCAACCCTGGCGGGGCCAGGTGAATGAACCGGCCTACGTCACGGCCACCGCCGGGGCCCTGGCCGAACTCCACGGCCTCAGCCCGGAGGAGACGGCCCGCCTGACCTGGGAAAACACCCTGGCGGCCTTCGGCCTGGACCGCGCCGCCGAGGGCCTTATAATGGCGGGAAATCCAGGACCTTGAGGGGATGGCCCATTGCCAGGTTTTCGCAACAGTCGCTCATGAGCCCTTGGTTCTTTGAAAAATCGGAAAGGCCGGATGGCCCAGACGTACCGCCTTGGGTCCATTAGAGCTGTAGGGCGGGCACCGCCCGCGGCCCTGATGTGCCTGATTGGGGGCAAGCGGAGCTTGGCGGGAAAAACGGGCCCCAGCGGGAGATTGGGAACCAGGAAGAATTTCTAATTAATGTTCATCCGGAAAGTCCTTTTTTCCCCTCCCCCTTGATGGGGGAGGGTTAGAATGGGGGTGTAAAAAGTTAGAGATGTAGACCGGTTGGTCAACTGATCCCTCTCCCCCCAACCCCCTCCCACCAGGGGAGGGGGAGTTTCCGGATGAGAACTATCTAACCTTCATGAACAGCCATGAACCAGATCAGCCGAAACCTCCAGGAAATCCAGCAGCGCCTGCATGAGGCGGCGCAGCGCGCCGGCCTCGACCCGGCCGCAGTGCGTCTGGTGGCGGTCACCAAAACCGTTGGCTTAAATCGGCTACAGGAAGCCGTGGCCGCGGGCCACACCCTGTTCGGGGAAAACTACGTCCAGGAGGCCAGGGCCAAAATCGCCGCGTTGGGGCCGGGGCTTGCCTGGCATTTCATCGGTCATCTCCAGAGCAACAAGGCCAGGGCCGCGGTGGACTTGTTCGATCTCATCCATTCGGTGGACCGCCTGCGCCTGGCCCAGGCCCTGGACCAGGCCGCCTCCCGTCTGGGCAAGGTGCAGAATATTCTTCTCCAGGTCAACCTGGCCGGCGAAGCGAGCAAATCTGGTGCGGCCCCGGAAGATGTTCAGAATTTATTGAGCAACATCAGCAAGATGCCCAACCTTAAGGTGCTGGGCCTCATGACCATGCCCCCCTGGTTTCCCGACCCGGAGGAGGCCCGCCCCTATTTCCGGGCCCTGCGGGAGCTCCGGGACCGGCTGCGGCGTCTGCATCTGGTGGAGGGCGACCTGGGCGAGCTCTCCATGGGCATGACCGGCGACTTCGAGGCCGCGGTGGCCGAAGGGGCCACCCTGGTGAGGATCGGCACGGCCATCTTCGGGCGGCGGCCCACCTGACTGTCGCCCCATTCCTCAAAACCGGCCAGAACTCCGGAAACAGGAGGGGAACATGTGGGATACACAGGATTTGCTGCTCTCCCTGGGCAAGCTGGCCCTGGCCGCCGGCCTGGGCGCTGCCATCGGCTTTGAACGGGAGGCCCACGGCCAGGCTGCGGGGCTCAGGACCAATATCCTGGTGTGCGTCGGCGCCTGCCTGATGATGCAGCTCTCCTTGTACTTGGAGGAAATTTTCCGCCATCTGGCGTCCGCCACCTCGGTGGTCCGCCTGGACCCGGGCCGCATCGCCTCCTACGCCATCGCCAGCATGGGTTTTTTGGGGGCCGGCGCCATCATCACCGGCAAAGGTACGGTGCGGGGACTGACCACCGCGGCCGGCCTGTGGCTGGTCACCGGCATCGGTCTGGCCGTGGGCGCCGGCTTTCTGGTCCCCTCCCTGGGCGCCGTGGTCATCAGCCTGATTATCCTCTATGGCCTGCGGCGGGCCAAGGTCTGGCTGCGCCGGGACACCCACACCATCTTATCCGTGAAGTTTCAGGGTCAAACCGACCGTCTGGGGATTATCCGGGAAATTCTCCGGGCCCATGGGTTTCACATCAGTTTCACCACCTTCCGGCGGGAAATCCCCACCGGCGTCAACGCTTATCGCCTGCATCTGGAAAGCAAGGACAATGTTGCCTGGGAAAGTATGGTGGAAAATATCGCCGAAATCCCCGATATTCTCGAACTCGAGTGGCAGGAAGGCAAAGTTGCCTGAGACCGTTAGCGGTTTTAAGCCTCTTGCAGAATTCAGTAGGGTGAGAAGTTGTCATTCTGAGCGCAGCGAAGATTCTCGTATTTTCAACAGGTTGAGATCCTTCACTTCGTTCAGGATGACAAAAGAGAACACTTTTGCAAGAGCCTCTAGTTATTTGTTGTTATCCCAAAACCTGAAACCCAAAACCCTGACCATGACCTCTGTGCACCGCCACCCCACCCCCGCCCGGATCGGCCTCACCACCACCATTCCGGTGGAGGTGCTCCTGGCCGCGGGTCTGACCCCGGTGGACCTGAACAATCTGTTCATCACCTCGCCCGACGCCCGGGAGCGGGTGGCCCGGGCCGAAGCCGCGGGTTTTCCCCGCACCGTCTGCGCCTGGGTCAAGGGCATCTACGCCACTCTTCTGGACCAACCGGACATCCAGACGGTGGTGGTGGCCACCCAGGGGGACTGCTCCTACACCCAGGCCCTCGGGGAAATCCTGGCGCGGCAGGGGCGGGAGGTCATCCATTTCCAATTTCCCTATCCCCGGGACCGGGCGCGCCTCAAGGAAGAAATGGAGGCCCTGATGGCCCGGCTGGGCACCGACTGGCCGGCGGTGGCTAAGGTGCAGGCGCGCCTTTTGCCGGTGCGCCGCCTCTTGCGGGAGTTGGACCGCCTCACCTGGGAGACCGGCCAGGTGACGGGCCGGGAAAATTTTTCCTGGCTGATCGCGAGCTCCGATTTCGCCTCCGACCTCGTGGCCTATGAAAGAAAATTGGCGGCATTGGTGGCGGCCGCGGTCCGGCGCCCCGGCCGCCAGGGCCTGGTGCGCCTGGGGGTGGCCGGCATCCCCCCCGTTTTTGCCGACCTGTGGGACTACCTGGAGGACCTGGGGGCCCAGGTGGTTTTTCAGGAAATGCCCCGCCAATTCAGCATGCCCTATGAAAGCGCCGATCTGGTGGAGCAGTACTGGCGCTACACTTACCCTTACGACATCAGCGGCCGCCTGGCCGACCTGGCCGAAGCCGCAATGGTGCGCCGCTTGGACGGCCTTATCCATTACACCCAGAGTTTCTGCTTCCGCCAGATGTTCGACCAGATCCTGCGGGAGCGCCTGCCCCTCCCCATCCTCACCATCGAAGGGGACGGCCCCACCCCCCTGGACGCCCGCACCCGCCTGCGCCTGGAGGCCTTCGTCGATGT
>JBGSLA010000192.1:0-12419 GCA_041740935.1 Desulfobaccales bacterium
GCATTGCACCGCGTCCACCACGCTGCTGAACTCAGCCAGAAAGGCGTCCCCGGGGGCGTCCACCACCCGGCCCCGATGCTGCTTGATGAGCCCGGTCATGACCCCCTGGTAGGTGGTCAGGATTTTCAGGGTGGCGGCCTCATCCTCCCCCATCATGCGGCTGTAGCCGACCACATCCGCCATAAAAATGGCGGCCAGCTTGCGTTTGAACTCCGCGGTGGTCATGGTGCGGTCCTCTTTTGGGTGCTCATGGGCTCACCCTCTCTGGCTATTCGCAAAACCCCGGGCATGACTTGAAGCCCGACACTCAGGCAAAAGTTCAAGCGATAGCTCCCCGTCCCTGGCACAGGTGGGTGACTATACCAGGAATATTACCACATCCTTAAAAAACAATTTCAGGGAAAAGACCCGCCCCCGGGGGCGCTTGAAGATGACAGCCCCCAAATGCCCCCCGTGATAACCCAAAAATGGTTCCCTGGTTAGGTTTTTGGTACACTATTGATTACCTGGGCGGAGGATAAGGCGCTAATGTGAGGGGAGCTTTCCGGCCAGCCGTTCATGAGCCCGTGGTCCCCATAAAACCGGCAAAACCCCCGGCGGCCCATGCGTCTTGTCCGGCTGAGGGGCCGAAGGCCGGCCCGGCCCTGCCGCCGGCGAAATTTTTCGGTTTGCCTAACTTTCTGAATATACGCTAATTATTTGAAATATCACCAGGCTGGAGGGAAATTCCCGGTGGAGACGTTGACGGCTGCGCCTTAACCTGATATAAATACTTACTCTGACGCGGGGTGGAGCAGCCTGGAAGCTCGTCGGGCTCATAACCCGAAGGTCGCAGGTTCAAATCCTGCCCCCGCTACCACGAATATTCAAGGGCTTAGAAGAAATTCTAAGCCCTTTCTTTTTGGTTTAAAAATAAGTTCCAACCGTATTTCCAAACTCTTACTAGCGAAATCCGCCCGGATTGTCCCCTTAATGCCCCCTCAATGCTTATGACCTGGGGGGCGAAACAGGCGAATTAGGCGAAAAGGGATAGGGGGAGAAGGAGGGGAGTTTAGCGGTGGTTTCATCAGGTTCCGCCGGCACATTATGATCTCCACTTGGAACTTTGAATGGTTCAGGACAGGAAAAAATTCTTGTCGCTCGGTTGCCATAGCCTGACCGGTACTACTCTTGTTGAAGAATAATGTACTGAAACGGTCAAAGAGTGTGCACTGCGGTGGGCTCGAAAAACAGGGTGACGGGGTCCCCTTCCTGAATTCCTTGTTCCAGCAGATTTTTCTGGCTGATCGCCGCCCGGAAGACCACCTGGCCCACGGCCACCTGCACCTCGACAAAAAAGCCGTATTCCACCACACCCTTTACCACGCCGGCAAAGGTATTTTCCTTGGAGGAAGATTCAGCCGGGCTCTGCAGGATAACGTCTTCGGGGCGGATGGCCACCTGCTCCGCCCCGTTTGGGGCCGGGCCCGCCAGGGTGATCTCCAGGTCGCCGAGGTGGGCTTTATTTGAGCGAAACCGGGCGGCAAACAGGTTTTTCATGCCGATGAACCGGGCCACAAAGGTGGCGCGGGGTTTTTGGAAAATATTGGCCACCGTGTCCACCTGCTCAATTCTGCCGTTATTGATCACTGCGGCCCGGTCGGCCAGGGAAAAGGCGTCCGCAAAATTGTGGGTGACCATGAGGAAGGTTACCTCGGAGGACTTGTGCAGGGTCTGCAACAGAGCCCTGATTTCTTCCCTGAATCCCGGGTCGAGCGAGGACAGGGGTTCGTCAAGGAGCAGGACCTTGGGCTTGATGATCAGGGCCCGGGCCAGGGCCACCCGCTGTTTTTCGCCGCCGCTGAGGTGCAGGGGATAGCGGGCTTTGAGGTCGGAAATTCTCAAGGTCTCAAGGAGATACTGCAAGCGGGTTTCGGCCCCCCCCGGGTCGGTCCTATGAAAGCGCAGGCCATAGCGGATATTATCCAGAACCGTGAGATGGGGAAACAGGGCGAAATCCTGGTAAACGATCCCCACCCCCCGGCCTTCGGGCGGCGCTGTGGTAAGGTCCACGCCCCCGATGATAATTTTCCCCCGGGTGGAGGGCATCAGGCCCGCCACTGCCTCCAGCAGCACGGTTTTCCCGGCCCCGGTGGGACCCATGAGCACAAAAAATTCACCGGCTTCGATCTTCAGGGTGAGGTCCTGCAACCGGAAGGTCCGACAATCCACCCAAAGATTTTGTAGATCAATCATTCCGCGGTCTTTCGGGGCAGGGTGAGGACCCGCAGGATCAAAAACAGCAGCAGACAGACGCCCACGAGCCAGACGGCCACGGGTTGGGAATATTTGAGGCCAAAGGCCTCGAAGCGCTCGTAAATCAGCACCGAGGCGACCATGGGGTGGTAGGCCACGATGACCACCGCGCCGAATTCGCTGATGGCCCGGGCCATGCACATGATCAGCCCCACGAACAGGCTGCGCCAGGCAATGGGGAAGGTGATGCGCACAAAGGTGCCCCACATCGAGGCCCCGAGGTTGCGGGACACCTTTTCGAGCCTGGGAGACACACTTTCAAAACCCTCCTTGGCCGCCTTCAGATAAAAGGGCAGGCCCACAAAGGTGAGGACTATGATAATCCCGGTGACGCTGCCCATGATCTGCAGGCCCAGGCGGCCCAGGGCCTGGCCCGCCCAAGTGTCCCTCCCCAGGGCGCTTAAGAGCGCAATGCCCACCACCGGATGGGGAATGACGATGGGCACCTCGATGATGCTTTCCACCAGGCGCTTGCCCTGAAAGGTGTAGCGGGCCAGAAGATAGGCCAGGGGGGTGCCGGTGACAAAGGCGATGAGCGCAGCCGCGCCCGAGGTGTAAAGGCTCAGCCAGATGGCGCGCAGCACTTCGGGGTCGCGGCCTGCGGTCGCCAGATCGGCAAGCGAGGGAGCCGTGGCCAGGCGCACCATGGGAATGACGATAAAGGCCATGCCCATGACGCTGAACGACACCGTAACCCAAAAAAACGGCCCACTCCCTGACATGCCCGATTTTCCTTTAGTTCTTCACTTCCACCAGCCCCTGCAGTTCCTGGGGCAGGCTGTCCTTCATCTTGTCGGTGGGGACCCGGGCGGGCACGAAGGGCGGCTGACCCATATCCTTCAGCACCTTGAGGCCTCCTTCCGGTGACAGTAAATATTGCAGAAAGGCCAGCGCGGCTTCCCGATTGGGCGCGTTCTTTATCAGGGTGACGCCATAGGTGATGGATTTGCCCTTCATTTCCATAAAGGTGCCCGGCTCTTTGCCAGTGATCTTGACCACCGCCTGGCTGTAAAAGGGGTCGAATTTATAATTTCCCAGATTGATTTCATCCGGCAGGACCAGATACTTGAGCCCGTGCTGGACCGCCACCGAGAGGTATTCCCAGGCATAGTCCATGTTGCCGGTCTGGAGCAGGGAGACCAGCTCCACGGATTTCGGCCGGATGTTGGCCTCCGGACGGTTGGCGATGGCCCTGTCATACAGCCCCGGCTTTTTATAATACTTTTCGGCCAGCTGCAAGACCATCAGGGCCCGGTAGCCGGCGGGATCGAGGTTGGGGTCGGAATGGCCCCAGACCACCCCTTTTTTGGCCAGAAGGTCGAACCAGTTGTCGGCCTTGAGCTCAGCGGCGGACTTGCTTTTGTCGGCGTAGCACAGAACCATCTGGTTGGTGGCGAAGCGCACGTTCCAGTCGGCAAACTGGGGGATGAGGAGCTTGTCGATCACCGAGTAGTCGGCCGAGGCCATGATGTCACAGGGCTTTTTAAGATCGATGATTTTGCGGGCGCAGGCCTGGCTGCCGGCGGGTTCCTGCAACACCTGCACCTTGGGGTGCTTGGCCTCAAAGCCTTTGGCCACGGCTTTAAGGGGCATCGATAAGCTGCCGGCGTGAAAAATGATCACCTGGCCGCTGGGCTCGGCTCCCGCAGACGGCGCCGAAATCAGGGCCATAGCCAAAAGCAACCCCAGAACCATCGGTTTGAATGGAAGAACCTTTTTCATACTTCCCTCCATGCTCTTCAAGTTGTTCTCTCCCGTCACTGCGGAGGGAAAATTCCCCTCATGCTGAAAATCCTCTTCCAGCCTGCCGCAGGCTTAAGGGAAGCCGGCAGCTTGGCGGCGCCGGTTCAAATCGGCCTTTTCGGACAATGCCGGGGCACCGCTTTCTAAACGATATACTTTAAGAAAGATAGCACAAGAAAAAATTGGCGTCTGCCGGCCTGGACTCAAAGGATCAGGCATTTTCAAGACTGAAGGGGAAGAACGGGTTTTTTTCTTTGGTTGGGAAAATATCTTGAAATTAAAGTGACATTTAGATATTTTTTTTAAAAAATAGCGATAAGCTGGGCGTCAAGTCCCCTCGAGGGCGGAGACCCGGCTGGCGGAAAGCCTCGAATCTGACGGCGTCCAGTTAGCCAATCAGCGGTTGACGAGCCAAGAGCCGGGAAAGACGGGGCAGCACCAGATGTCCCTCGCTTCATCCTGCCAGGTAAGCGGCCATGTTTTCAGGTAATGCCGGCGCCACGGATTTCCAACCATGGCTAAAAAATTCAAGGGAGGAGAGCCCTAAATTTTTTCGTTATGCGATATACTTTCTAAAATATAGCCAAAGATAGAGATTTCAGTCCTCAGGCAAGCGCCCGAGATGATACGGAGGTTTAAAAGCGATGGGAAAACCCACTTTAACCATGAACGGCATGACGGTGGATTTCCAGGCCGGCCAAACCATCCTGGAGGTGGCCCGGGGAGCGGGGCTCGATAGCATCCCCACCCTGTGCTACCTCAAGGACACCACCGCCACCGGGGCCTGCCGCATGTGTCTGGTGGAGGTCGAAGGCGCCCGCACCCTGCTGCCGGCCTGCGCCACCCAGGCGACCCCCGGGATGGTGATCCGCACCGAGTCGGAAAGGATTGACGCCGCCCGTCGGATGGTCCTGGAATTGCTGCTGGCCTCCGGCAACCACAACTGCCTGATCTGCGAGGCCAATGGGGACTGCGAGTTGCAGGCCCTGGCCTACCGCTACCAGGTGTCCACCCCGCTGTTCGCCACCCCGCCTGATCTGCCCTATCCTCTTGAGGATAACCAGAACCTGATCCGGCGGGACTTTTCCAAATGCATCATGTGCGGCCGCTGCGTGCGGGCCTGCAACGAGGTCCAGGTGAACCGGGCCATCGGCATCGGCTACCGGGGAGCGGAAAGCAAGATCGTCGCCCTGGCGGACCTCCCCTACAGCGATTCGGACTGCGTCTTTTGCGGCGAGTGTGTGCAGGCCTGTCCGGTGGGGGCCCTGGTGGAGCTGAAGGCCATCGGCCTGGCCAGGCCCTGGGAAACCCGGAAAGTCCGCACCACCTGTCCCTATTGCGGCGTGGGCTGCCAATTGTCGCTCCATGTCAAGGACGGCAGAATCGTCAAGGTCACCGGCGCGGCAGGGGCCGCCCCCAACCAGGGACGCCTCTGCGTCAAAGGCCGCTTCGGGTATGACTTCATCTATTCCCCGGAGCGCTTGACCACTCCGCTGATCCGTGACCAAAAGGGCGGGGAGGCGCGGGAGGCCTCCTGGGACGAGGCCCTGGATCTGGTGGCGCGCAAAATCAGGGAAACCATGGACCGACACGGGCCGGACGCCATCGCCGGGGTAAGCTGCGCCCGAAGTATCAACGAAGATTCTTATCAGATGCAAAAACTTTTCCGCGCCGTGATCGGGACCAACAACATCGATCACTGCGCCCGAACCTGACACGCCCCCACCGTCGCCGGTCTGGCGACTTCCTTCGGTTCCGGGGCGATGACCAATTCTTTCGCCGATTTTGCCAAGGCCAGGATGTTTTTCGTAATCGGCTCCAATATGACCGAGGCCCATCCGGTGGCCGCGACTTTTCTGAAAAACGCCCTGCTCAACGGGGCCCAGCTCATCGTGGCGGACCCGCGCCGCACCAAACTGGCCGAATTCGCCGATATCCACGTGCCCATCAAGGTCGGCTCCGATATCGCCTTCATAAACGGCCTGATGCACGTGCTGATCACCGAAAACCTCTATGACAAGAAGTACGTGGAATCCTGCTGCACCGGCTTTGAGGCCCTGAAGGCCAAGGTCATGGAATATCCGCCGGAGCGGGTCGCCCCCATCGCCGGCATCAGTGCAGAGATGTTAATCGGGGTAGCCCGCCGCCTGGCCTCGATCAAACCCATGATGCTCGTCTATACTCTAGGGATTACCGAGCACACCTGCGGGGTCAATAACGTCCTGAGCTGCGCCAATCTCCAGATGGTCCTGGGGAACGTCGGCTTTGAATGCGGCGGGGTCAATCCCCTGCGGGGCCAGAATAACGTGCAGGGCGCCTGCGACATGGGGGCGCTGCCCAACGTCTTCCCGGGTTATCAAAAGGTGGAGGACAAGGGGGCCCGGGCCAAGTTCGAGGCCGCCTGGGGCGTCAAACTCCCGGAGAAAAACGGCCTGATGATGCCCCAGATGATGGACGGCCTGGTGGACGGCAAAGTCAAGTTCTTCTATGTGTTCGGAGAAAACCTGGCCAACAGCGAGCCCGATATCCGGCACGTGGAGCATTGCCTGGCGTCGGCGGCCTTTATGGTCTGCCAGGACATCTTCCCCACCGAAACCACGCGCTTTGCCGACGTCATTTTCCCGGCCGCGGCCTGGAGCGAGGACGACGGCACCTTTACCAACAGTGAGCGCCGGGTCAGCCGGGTGCGGAAAGTCTCCGAGCCGCCGGGGCAGTCCAAACCCAACTGGTGGATATTTAAAGAGCTGGCCCGACGGCTGGGGCAGGTTTGGAGCCCCAACAACGCCCAGGAAATCTGGGACCACGAGGTTTCCCATCTGGCGCCCCAGCTGACCGGCGTCAAGTACTACCGCATCGAGGGCGACGGCCTGCAGTGGCCGGTGCCGGACTGCGATCACCCCGGCACCTGTGTGCTGCACCAGGATGGCTGCTTCACCTGCGGTCAGGGGCGCTTCACCCCGGTGGACTGGACCCCGCCGGCGGAAGTGGCGGATGAGGAATATCCCTTTGTGCTCAGCACCGGCCGGCGGCTGTACCAATACCACACCCGGACCCAGACGGGCCGCTGCCTGGGGTTGGATGATATCCTGGGCGAAGAAACCGCGGACATCTCTCCGGTGGATGCAGCCAGGATGGGCATCGATCACGGCGAGACCGTCAAGGTCAGGTCGCGGCGCGGCGAGGTCAAGGTCAAGGCCAGGGTTACCCAGGAGGTCCCCCAAGGCATGGTCTGGATGTCCTTCCATTTCCGGGAGGGCAACGCCAACTGGCTGACCAATCCGGTGTTCGATCCGGTGAGCCTCACCGCCGAATACAAGGCCTGCGCGGTGCAGATCGAGAAAACCTGAACCCCGGAACGACAATCAACCTCATGTCCAGGGCCGCCCCCACCCGCCTGCCGGGTGGGGGTTTGCCCTCAGGGCGAATTGTCCGGTAAGGCCTCATGAAAATCGGTTCCTATGAGTTCGACGAATATCTCCAGGTGGTCAAGTCCTTCCATGGCCACCTGGCCCCCGGCATGATCATCGGGGGGGTCATGGTGGATCTGTCCCAACGGCAGCTGGCGCCGGGGGTGTTGTATGACGCCATCAGTGAGACCCGGAATTGTCTGCCGGATGCCATCCAGCTGTTGACGCCCTGCACCATCGGCAACGGCTGGCTCAAAGTGGTCAATTTGGGCCGCTTCGCCCTCACACTGTTCGATAAATATGGGGGAGAGGGGGTGCGGGTTTTTCTGGACCCGGCCAGGGTGAGGGACTTTCCCGAAATTGAGACCTGGTATTTAAAACTGCAGCCAAAACCTGAGCAGGACAAGGACCTCCTGCTGAGGCAAATCAGGGAAGCCGGCGCCCGCATCCTCACCTGGCAGCGCGTCACCCTGAAGCCCCCATTCTTCGGGCGCAAAGACCGGGGCCGGATGACCGTCTGTCCCCTGTGCCGGGAGGCTTACCCGGCCCGGGACGGCGGCATCTGCCGGGCTTGCCAGGGCGAAGCGCCCTACCAGGACCCCGATTCCCTGGAAACGCCGCTGCCGACCTGCGTCCCTTCCCTGTCCCCCGTGCCCCTGAGTGAGGCCCCGGGGCGGCGTCTGCTGCACGACATGACCCAGATCATCCCCGGCCAGAGCAAGGGGCCGGTTTTCAAAAAAGACCAGGTGATCACGGTGGGCGATCTGTGCCGCTTGCAGCAGATGGGCCGCCAGCAACTCTATGTTGCCGAAGAAAACCCGGTCGGCCCCGAATGGGTTCATGAAAATGAGGCGGCCCTGGCCTTTGCCCAGGCCATGGCCGGGGAGGGCGTTGTTTGTGACACGTTTCCCCGGGAAGGCAAGGTCAATCTTTTGGCCGCACGGCACGGGCTTTTTACGGTGAACCAAGAACGTCTGGAGGCCTTCAATCTCGTCCCCGGGGTTATGTGCGCCTGCCGCCACGGCCACACGGCGGTCTCCGAGGGGCGGTTGTTGGCCGGCACCCGGGCCATCCCCCTCTTTCTTCCCCGGAGCGACTTTCACCAAGCCCTGGCCATCCTGGCCGACGGCCCCCTTTTCCAGGTCCTCCCCCTGAAACCGGCCAGGGTGGGTGTCCTGGTCACCGGTACCGAGGTCTTCCTCGGGCTGGTGGAGGACCGGTTTGTCCCCATTATTCAAAACAAAGTGGAAAAATTCGGCTGCGAGGTGGCCGGATCGCTGATTGTGCCCGATGACCGCCGGGCCATCAGCAAAGGCACCCGGGAACTGCTGGACGCCGGCGTCGATCTGCTGGTGACCACTGCCGGCTTGTCCGTGGACCCGGATGACGTCACCCGCCAGGGACTGCTGGACGCCGGGGCCACGGATATGCTGTATGGGGCCCCGATATTACCCGGAGCCATGACCCTGTTGGCCAGGATCGGCGCGGTGCGGGTCATCGGCGTGCCGGCCTGCGCCCTCTATTTCAAACGGACGAGTTTTGACCTGATCCTGCCCCGCCTGTTGGCGGGTCTGGAGGTGGGGCGTCGGGATTTGGCCAGCCTGGGACACGGCGCCCTGTGCCTGGAGTGCCAGACCTGTTCCTTCCCCAAATGTCCTTTCGGGCGCTGACCCACAAAGCCGCGCCGGTCCCGGCAGCCACCCCGAGCCAGGAAAAACCCCTAAGGTCGGCAACTGGTTAGCCTCTTGGTAAATATAGAGGTATGAGCGAGGAGGTCGAGGAAAAACCGAACTGATTTTTTCTATATATTAGCAATAGATAATAGCGCCACAGCCTGGGGTGGCAAATACTTCCCTTAAGTTTTCCCAACCCGAAGGTCGCAGGTTCACCTCCTGCCCCCGCTACCACGAATATTCAAGGGCTTGGGAGAAATTCCCGGCCCTTTCTTTTTGGTTTAAAAATAAGTTCCAACCGTATTTCATATAGGGTGAATCTCGGTGCGATAAAAGTCCCGACGTGGGGATTGCGGCCCCATAAGCCCCTATTCTGGATGACTTTCCCGGACTCGCCGGATACTGCCCCGGCGTTGGCGGTGGATGAGAAAACCGGTATGCCAACCTTGGACCGGATGCACCCCATGCCGCCTTTGGAACCGGGCCGATCCCGCCGCGGGGGCGGCTGCCGGCCTGGGGGAGGTCCGGGAAAAGACCCTCGCCCATAATGGCTCGGCGTTCTGGGCCATCCTGCCTTCCTTAACAATTTTTTAAAAGTTTTCCATTGACATTGAAGTTTTAACCATGGCATGGTGTATTTCCGGTGGCAAAGGTAATTGTTTGGCGCCTGTCGGGAGAGCTTGAGGGGATTATTTTTCTGGGCGATATTAACAAGTTACGCGGCAGGCGGGAGACTCCCGACATGGCGGTTGCAGGGAGGTTTTCTTTTCGGGCCGCCAGACAAAGGTTCAGATGATTAAACATAAATGTTTCAACAAGTGAACACATAGCTGTTGGCAGTGGGGACGGCAAAACTGTTAGAAAAAGATTAGCGTAAGATTAAGAACAGGTTAGAAATAAATTTCTGCAGGTTTAGGCCAGGAACAAGAATTGCATAAACCGCTTCTGGATAGATGTCATTTCCGTTTGAGGAACCTTACCGCAGGCCCTCGAACCCCGGGGCGCAACTTTTTTTTTTGGGGTTGATGTGAGCAAGTAAATTTCCCTACGGCAAAGGGGCGACATGACCGGCAGGGCGCTGAACGGTGCCTGGGCATGGGGCTCTTTCTGACCTTTCCTGGTCAGGGGGGGCCTTTTTTATTTAAGACCTTATGAACAAAGAGATTTCTATACAATAAAGTTTCTAGGTAAAAACCTTGGTCAAAATGCCGGCGCCGGATCAAGCCTGCGTTAAGAAGGCTGGAAAGCCTGTACCACCGGGGGATTATCCCCGGGTCCCGAAGGAGGGTATGGAAATGTTCAGAAAACTGACACGCCTGGCGCTGCTCTGCAGCCTTTTGATCCTGACCGGGGCCCTGGCCGCGCGGGCGGATTCGATTTCTTTCGACTCCAGTAGTTATTCTGCCTCTGCTTCTGCTTACTATGGGTCGGAGGAGGCTGAGCCAGATGATGTCACCCACAAAAGTCTTCCAATCTTTACCACGATCGATCATAGCGCCTCAGTGACCAATGCCTCGGCCACGGCCGGGGCTTCCGATTCCACCAATCTAACCAATCTCTACGCCACGGCTTCGGCCACTGCTCCTGACGCCTATGCCTATTCCAGCATGTGGGCCGAATTTACCTTCACCGCCACCTTCCCGCAGATCAAGATCAGTTATGACTATAGTGTATCATTGACGGCTTCGCCGGGAGACCTTAACTCCGCCTATGGGGGCATAAACGTTTGCCTGCTTGACAAAGGAGGCGTAGATATTCCGGTTCAATATCTCGATGAAACTGGAAGCGGAACGCTCGATATCGACCCCATTAACCTGATTACAGGGAATGTCTATGTTTTACATTTCGGAACCCTTCCATTAGAAGCCGTACTTGGAGAAGGATTGAATGCTTCAGCTACTGTCACCCTGAGTGACATTCAAGTTGAATCGGTGCAGGCCGTACCCCTGCCCCCCTCCCTCTTCCTCTTGGGCGCGGGGTTGTTGGGGCTGTGGGGCTTGAGACGAAGACCGCCTCATTGACGGGCGCGGCGGGAGGTTGGCTGCGCCCGGCAAAAGCCGGCGCCAATGTCAACCATCCCCTTTGATAAAAAGACAATCGCCACTGAAACGCTAACCCGAGAAGAAGTGCAGATTAGGAATACCAGACCATATCTGTCATGAGTGCCACATTCAGAGTTGCTCACTGGGTGGCGGAAACCTGCGCCTCCGCTGAAAACGGGCGGACAATTCTGTGGACTAGGCTGCCTGAGGACCTTGATTAACCTCAGGCAGCTTTTTTTATCCCCAAATCTGCAGGCGGCCTGCCCGGGAGGGAAAGGCGATATTCCCCCTTTGCAAGTCCACTCATTTTTGGCGCTAGGCTGATGTGAAGTCATGAATAAACTTTTTTTGTCATCCTGAACGAAGTGAAGGATCTCAAGCCCCAAAAAGTGCGGGGTTTTTCGCTCCCCTCAGAATGACATCCCAAGATGACTTAGGCTTTCCACCAGGTTTTATTTGGGGGATTTTAAAGCTGAAGTCTCCCCCAAAGTACCAGCCATAACCCCTTATCAGTTCCAGGTGGTAATGCAGCACAATCCCATTTGCGGGAGAAAGGTCGCCGGCCATGAGTCTGAATAGAAAAATGCGGAGACTCCTCAAGAAAAAGAACAAGGCCTCCCCAAATCCAAACCGAGTCATTTTTGAGGCCCTGGAGCCCCGGCTCCTCCTTTCCGCAGATATCCTCAATCCCCTGGTCCTGCCCCCGGACCAGCAGCTTCCCCAGGCCGGGGAGGTGCTGGCCCCGCCACCCGAAGAGACCACCGCGCCGGGGGCCGCCGTCGTCATGGCCAGCACTGAGGCGCCGCTGGCGACGGCGGTGGCGCCGAGCGGGGGCCTGTCCGATCCTCCGGAGAAGGAGCCGGACAACAATACCCGCATCGGCGCCGTGTCGCTGCCCTTGGTGGAAGACCCGGCGGGGAGCGGGCTGCTCTTAGGGTGGGGCACAGGCGACCAGGACCCGGCGGTTCAGTACAACAACTGGAGCGACCCGGACTATTGGAGTTTTACGGCCCAGACCGGGGATATCGTGTCCATCAGCGTGGTCACTCCGCAGAGCGACGTCAATCCCTATGTGGAATTGCGGGACGCCGCCGAGACGACCCTGGCTTCGGATAACAACTCGGGGCCGGACAGCGACGCCTTCATCAGCCATTACACCGTCACCAGCACCGGCAGCTACTATGTCCGGGCAATAAATGAGGGATACGCCACCGCCGGCAGCTACGAGCTCCGGGTGGAGGTGGCCCGGGGGATCCAGC
>JBGSLA010000193.1:0-9077 GCA_041740935.1 Desulfobaccales bacterium
GCCCCTCACCGGTATCGGGACCGGCCGGTCTTTAATGGTCTTCTCCAGGGCCTGAACGAAGTCTTCCGGGAACTTGACCCCCAGCTTCCCAGCCCTGGCCACGTCCGCCCGGGCCGCTTCGAATTTTTTCATCTGGTAATAGACATAGGCCCGGGTGGACAGCGCCTCCTTATCGTTGGCGTCCAGGGACAGGGCCCGGTTCAGGTCGTCCAGGGCCTGGTCCAGCCGGTCCTGGGCCTGGAGGGCCCTGGCCCGCATGGTATAGGCCTCCGGGTAGTCGGCCTTCAGGCTGATGGCCCTGGTGAAGTCGGCCTCGGCCTTGTCGTTCTCCTGGCGAGCCAGGTATATCTGCCCCCGCAACACATAGGGCAGGAAATTTTGGGGGGCCAGTTCAATGCTCTTATTGATTTCCCCCAGGGCCTTGTCCACCTCGTTGGCCAACAGGGCCTCCCGGGCCGCCAGGTAATGGGTTTCAGCCTCCGGGGGAATCTGCTGGGCCGCGGCGCCGCCGGCCGCCGCCAGGACCACAACCATGAGAAGCGTCAGGCACAGTCTTTTCATGCTGATGTATCCTCCTCCAAACCCTCGGGAACTAAGAGATTTAGGAACCGCCCTGCCCTGTAAGGTCAACGCCTGGTGCAAGCATTCAGCCGATACGAGAGGCACCATAGCACAGGATTGGAGAAAAAACCAATTTTTCGGCAGAACTTGCAACAGGTTAGCCCCGTGAGGGGCCGCCTCTCCTGTGAACCATCTCCCATGTTCGGGCTGTTGCCTGACATTGCTCCAGGAAAAAATATCTTTCCTTCAATGAAGGTACTGGATATCATGGCCATGACCGGAAAAAGCCAAATCTTTCCTGACATAGATGGGTTACCAATTTGCGGCATATTCCTGGATTATTGTCTTGAGAGGACGAAGAATTAAGGAGCGCTGACCAATATCGTGTGGAAATATATCAGCTTGCGGGTCCGGATCTTCTCTTTACTGGGGGCCCTGATGGTTACGGCGCTGGTGGGCGGACTGGCGACCATCTGGCATACCGGCGCCACCGATGCCCTGTTCACCTCCCTGATAGATAAGAACATGGCCTCGTTCCAGGCCGCTGAAGGTCTGGAAATCGCCCTTTTGAGACAAAAAGGTTACTTAACGTATTACTTTCTAGACGGCAATCCGGATTGGCTCGAAGAATTGCAGCAGAATCACCAGGAATTCTTGAAATGGCTGGCAAGAGCCCATACTCTCGCCTCTTCTCCTGTAATGACAGATATTCTTGACAAGATTGACACTAAGTATCAGAATTATATTGTTAATCGAGATAAGGTAATCAATCTTTACAGAATAGGGGAACGGGAAAAAGGCGCCAAACTCCATGGAGAAATTCGCCATCAATTTTTAGAGATATATAATCTATCTGAAAACTACAAGTTGATTAATCAGGGGATCATCACCCAGATCAAGGACGACAGCCGTGCGAAAGCCAGGTTCATTAAGATTCTGGCCATGATCGTTCTGCCCGGCGTTGTCCTCATGGGTTTATTTCTGGCGTATATCCTGACCACCCAACTCCTGGAGCCCATCCGCCAACTGTCCCGGGAGACGGGTCTGCCCACCGGCCTGGCCGGGGAGCACGACGAGGTGCAGGCCCTGAGCCGCCGGGTGCATAACCTGATGGAAAATGTCGATCAGGCCCAGACCCAACTGGAGCAGAGTCAGGAACATCTGCTGCAATCGGAAAAAATGGCCATGGTGGGGAAGCTCGCGGCCGGCGTGGCCCACAGCATCCGCAACCCCTTGACTTCGGTGAAAATGCGCCTGTTCTCCCTGGGGCGCACCCTGGAGCTGAGCCCCACCCAGCATGAAGACTTCGAAGTAATCTCCGAGGAAATCCGCCACATCGACACCATCGTGGCCAATTTTCTGGAATTTTCACGTCCCCCCAAGCTGGCCATGCAGAAAATCAGCCCCTCGGAGGTGGTGGATCTGGCCCTGCAGCTGCTGCGCCACCGGCTGGAATCCTATAATGTGGAGGTCAAGCTGAAGCGCCTGCGCCCCCTGCCCGAGGTCTGGGCCGACCCGGACCAACTCAAGGAAGTGCTGGTCAATCTGTTGACCAACGCCTGCGAGGCCATGCCCCAGGGCGGGGTCATCATTATCCGGGAAGGGGAAACCTTTTTGCAGTCCGTGGGCCAGGTGGTGGCCATCCAGGTCAGCGACAACGGCCCCGGCATTCCCGAAGCCCTCCAGGACAAAATTTTTCAGCCCTTTTTCACCACCAAGGAAGAAGGCACCGGTCTGGGCCTCAGCATCGCCGCCCGCATCCTGGGGGAGCATGGCGGCTGGCTGGACCTCGAGTCCCAGGCCGGCCGGGGGACCACCTTCACCATCAATCTGCCCTACAGGAAGATCAGGTATGGGAGCCATCCTGATAGTTGATGATGACTTGAGATTGCGTCAGAGCTTCGAAAGGCTGCTGACCGCGGAAGGCCACGCGGTCCGGACCGCGGCCGACGGCGAAACCGCGCTCAACCTGGTGCGGGCCGACTGCCCCGACATGGTCATCATGGACATCCGTATGCCCGGCTTAAGCGGTCTGGAGACCTTCCAGGCCATTCACCAGATCGAGCCCAAGCTGCCGGTGATCATCATGACCGCGTTCGGCACCACCGATACCGCGATTGAGACCACCAAGCTGGGGGCCTTTGATTATGTGCTCAAGCCCTTTGAAATTCCCGACATTCTGGCCCTGATCGACAAGGCCCTGGAAGCCGGGCGTTTCATGCGCTCCCGGGTGGTGCTGGACATGCCCCCGGATGAGGCCGCCGGGGAAGCCATCATCGGCAAAAGCAAACCCATGCAGGAGGTCTACAAGGCCATCGGCCGGGTGGCCCCCACCGACGCCACGGTGCTCCTCCGGGGCGAATCCGGCACCGGCAAGGAGCTGGTGGCCCGGGCCATCTACCAACACAGTCTGCGCACCGAAAAACCTTTCCTGGTCATCAACTGCGTGGCCATCCCCGAAACCCTGCTGGAGAGCGAACTGTTCGGCTATGAAAAGGGGGCCTTCACCGGGGCCGCCACCCGCAAGGTCGGCAAGATCGAACAGGCCCACGGCGGCACCGTGCTGCTGGACGAAATCGGCGACATGCCCTTCAGCATTCAGGCCAAGATCCTGCGCCTGCTGCAGGAGCGCAGCATCGAGCGCCTCGGCGGCCGCCAGACCATTCCGGTGGACGTGCGCATCATCGCGGCCACCAACCGGGACCTGGAAGCCGCGCTGGCCGCAGGGCGCTTCCGGGAGGACCTCTATTACCGCCTCAAGGTGGTCACCCTGTGGCTGCCGGCCCTGCGGGACCGGCAGGATGATATTTCGCTGCTGACCGATTATTTCCTGGGCCGGTTCGCGCGCCGGCTGGAGGTGGACAACCCGGGGATGACGCCGGAGGCCCGGGCTCTGCTCCAGAGCCACCCCTGGCCGGGGAATGTCCGGGAGTTGGCCAATGTTATCCAAAAAGCCCTGATTTTCAGCCGGGGCTATCCCATCCGCGCCGAGGAAATCTCCCAGGCCATCGGCGCCGAGAGCGCCGTCAAAGTCGCCACGGAAAAAGACGCGGTCAGCGCCATCCGGCAATGGATTCGCCAGGACTTGCTGGCCAAAGCCGAGGACAATCTGTTTGACGCGTTTATGGACCGCTGCGCCAGCCTGATGATCCAGGAGGCCCTGGACCTCACCCGGGGCAACCGCAGCCAGGCCGCCCGCCTCCTGGGCCTGTCCCGCCCCACCCTGCAGGCCAAAATCGACAAATACCGCCTGAAGGTGGAAACCTCGGTGAAAAGCGAAGACGCCTGAATTCCGGCCCCCTGTCCTGAAAAGTTCAAAGTTCAAGGTTATAGGTTATAGGTTATAGGTTATAGGTTATAGCGGCGGGCGGAGCCCGCCCTGATACACGACTGAAAAGTTTTTCTGTGGAACCGCCGCCCTCGGCGGTTCGTCCGCCGGCGAGGGCGTCTGCCCCACATTTTTCATGTTTTACGGGTAGGTTCCAGGCCCTTGGGCCGTCGGCCCCCTTCCGCCCCCTTTTTACAGGTTGTAAAAAATCTCGACAGAACCATTCCCCAAATCGCCCGGGCTTTCCCCTTGCTGTCTCATTTTATCATATAAATTCAATAAGTTAATCGATTGCCAGCCCATCTCCCAGGCTGGCACAGCCCTTGCGTTTATGAACTTGTGAGAAACTGCCTGGGGTAACTGCGTGGACAGAAAAATCAACATCCTCCTGGCCGATCGGAATCGCCACGTCCGCACTTTCCTGCAGCGGGAGCTGGCCGGGGAGGGATATCAGGTGAGGCTGGCGGCAGAGGACCGGGAGCTGCTGCACCTGTTGCAGACCGACCGCCTGCCGGATTTGCTTATTCTTGATCCCGACCTGCCGTCCTATTCCACCAAAGCGGAACTTCTCGCTCTACTCCACAGCCTTTATCCGGACCTGCCCATCGTGGTTTACTCGTTATTGAACGATGACCGTAAGTATGGCGAGATGTCGGGGGTGGTGGGTTGTCTGGAAAAAGGGGAGGATATCGGTTTTTTGAAAAAGCTGATAGCCGAGGTCATTCAGAAATAGAATGATCCTGGGGCTCTTGCAAAAATGATTAATTTTGTCATCTTGAACGAAGTGAAGGATCTCAAGCTTTAAAAAATATGAGATTCTTCGCTGCGCTCAGAATGACAATTAATCTTTGTAGCCGCAGCCTTTAGGCTGCGCATAAGAGTTAGGACCCGGAAAAAATTTTAACGCCGGCTGAAGCCGGCGGCTACATTTTATTATGGCATTTCAGGCGAATCCGAAGATCATCTTATTACATTATAAGCTTTAGAATGATCAACAACGCGGTCACAAAGAAAATGAGCGTGTAGACTTTCAGTGACCGGGGTCCCACAATCTTCCTTTGCAGCACTACCCCCAGCTGATTGCCCACCGTGGTCGTAATCAATAATATCATTACCAATACCAGGTCCACGTTGCCTTTGACGCTGTGGGTCAGGGTCCCGTAGATGGCCAGGATGAACAATTCAAAGAGGTTGGTGCCGATGGAGACCACAGTGGGCACTCCCAGCACGTAAATCAGGGCCGGCATGCGGATAAAGGCCCCGCTCACCCCCAGAAAGCCGGTGAGCAGCCCCGACACCCAGCCCACGCCCAGGATCAGCCACAGGGAAATGGCGTCCACCCCGGAGACCGGCAGGGAGACCATGGGCCCCAGGCTGAGAGTCCGGAGCCGGGAGCCTCCGAAGACTACCGGGCCTTCGTCCGCTGCGGCGCTGGCTGCCGCCCGGCTGCGGCCCCGCATCTCCCGGAACAGGGCCAGGCCGATCCAGCCCAGGAGCAGGGCATAGACCGCGGTCATGCCGAGTTCGAGCCAGCCCAGGGTGCGGCCCCCCAGGGAGAGGCCGCCGGCGTTTTTGAGGACCTGCAGCAGTTGGGCGCCGCACTCCACCCCGAAGACGCTGCCGGCAAACAGGAGCAGCCCCAACTTGTAGTCCACATATCCCAGGCCCCGCTGCCTAAGGTTGGCGATGGTCCCGGAGCCCAGCATCTGGGTCAGGTCGCTGCCCACCGCCACATTGTAGGGCACATTCCCCACCAGATTCAGGAAGGGGGCCATCAAAAAGCCGCTCCCGACCCCGAAGCAGCCCACCAGCAGGCCCAGGAGCAATCCGAGGCCGATCAGGGCCCACAGGCTGATGGACAGCTCGCCCTGGGGAGAAATGGTGTAAAACCACCCATGCAGAGGCTGGGCCAGGCGCGCCAGCTCCGGATGCAGGAAGGTGGTCCAATAACCGGCGGTGGGGAGGGTTACGTTCATAGAGGGTTCCCGGCCTTTCTAAACGCTCCCGCCTCCGAGCCTCATCCCCAGGGCCTTTTCCAGGACCCTGAGAATGCCGGCCAACCCCAACCCCATCAGGACCGGGATCACCACGGCCATGGCCACATACCGCCACTGGGGGGAGAAGGGCTGCCCCGGGGGCGCCGCACTCTGGGAAATTTGGCTGATCCAGGTGAAAAAGTCCATAATCACACCTTTCGTAAGGGTCCTATGCGATTACCTTGCCAAGAATAAGCCGAACTGAGGATATCTTATAACTTTTTAGAATCATTGACAATCCATGTTGCCTGCGGCTGCAGCCGGCCTCAGGCCCCTGCTCCCCCCGCCCCCCGACCTGGCCGCTCTTTTTACACCCTGTAAAAAAACCTGGCGGGCATGGCCCCCAAACCACTGCCCCAACCACCTGTCCCCCATAAATATACCAATATTTTCAGCAAGATAATCCTCTGCCTCTCTTGGCATAGCGTTTGAATAGTACGTTCAGCAAGCTTTCTGAGGAAGAAATTCAGCTTCAAAATGACTGTCCGCTGATCTTTTGGGCAGGGGACAGAAACGGATTCTATGGAGGTGTGAGCGGCTATGGGAAAAGGAAAACAGTTGTTCCACATGCTGAAGTTGGCCGCCGAGGCCCACGCACGCTGGGAGATCGAGAATGCCAACGATATCTTGCGGAACCGGAAAAAGTTATTGATACTGCTGGCTCTCTGTCTGCCGATCCTGGGGTTCATCGGCTTTTCCTGGGCGGCCGGCGAGGTGTTGGGCGGAAAGACGGCCTATGCTCCGGCCTTTTATTCCACCACCATCTTTATTGTCACCATTTTTATCGGCCTGGCCGCGGGTTTGATCACCGGGGCCATAGGCGCCGGCGGCGGCTTTATCATCACCCCGGCCTTGATGAGCGCCGGGGTCAAAGGCATCCTGGCGGTGGGCACCGACCTGTTCCACATCTTCGCCAAGGCCATTATGGGGACCGCGGTCCATAAAAAGTTGGGCAACGTTTCGGTAAAACTGGCCATCACCTTTCTGGTGGGCTCGGCGGTGGGGGTGGTGGTCGGCGGCACTATCAACCGGGCCATATATGAGTACAACCCGGTGATGAGCGACTTTTTTATCAGCATGGTGTATGTGGTGTTGCTGGGGTTTTTGGGAATTTACTCCATGACGGATTTTATCAAACTGCAACGGGCCGGCAAAGCGACCCGGACTTTGGCTCCGGATGAGAAAAAAGCCGTCGCTGCTGCCGCCTCCGGTATGACCGGCGTGGCCCAGAAACTGCAATCGGTCAATCTGCCCCCCATGATCTCCTTTGATGAGGACCTGGTGCCGGGCGGCAACCGCATCTCTGCGGTGTTCGTGGTGGCCTGCGGTTTCGTGGTGGGCCTGGTGGCGGCCATCATGGGGGTGGGCGGCGGCTTTCTGACCTTCCCCATGTTCGTCTACCTGTTGGGCGTGTCCTCCTTCACCACGGTGGGCACCGACATCCTCCAGATCATTTTTACGGCCGGGCTGGCAGCCATTTCCCAGTATGCCATTTACGGGTTCATCTTTTACACCATGGCCATGGGCATGCTGCTGGGGTCTCTCCTGGGCATTCAGGTCGGGGCTCTCACCACCAAGGTGGTTAAAGGCGTCTCCATCCGGGGGTTTTATGCCATCACCATCCTGGCGGGGTTTATCAATCGGCTCTTCGCTCTGCCGAAAAAACTGAATCAAATGGAATACATCAGCATTTCGAAGGGGCTTGCCGATGGGCTTGATTTCATGGGCTTAATCATCTTCTTTCTGATCTGCGGTGTTTTCGGAGTTTGGGTGTTCACCATGTTCTTCAAAAATCTCAACGTCTTACGGGGGAAGGAACTCCCCATGGAAGGCGTGGGCGGGGGGGCGCATTAAATTATGAATACCAAAAAGCTTCTTCTGGGGATTTTTCTCCTGGTATCGTTTGCGGTGGTTCTCTTTCTCATCTTCATGCCGATATTCGGAGACGGCAGAAACGGCCTGGAGTTTTCCGATGACTTTTTCAACTCCCTGGCCAAAGGCTCCAGCGACTATATGGACGACATGCGGAAGCTGTCCCAAAGCTTCGCGGGCACTTCCTTTGCGGTGGAAATCGACCTTGGGAAACCCGAAAAAGCGCAAAGAGCCGAGACTCTGTTCACCCAGGCGGGGGCCCAGGTGGCTGCGGCCGGCCCGGTGTTGAAAATCAGCGGCGATCTCGGCGCGGTGCTGCTGAAATCGGTCAATGACGCGGACCTCCTGTTCAATAATCAGGGAGAAAAACTTCAGGCGCAATATAATTTCAGCGGCCGGGAGGTGGTGCGAACCTGGTGGGAAGCCCTCAATAAGACGTCGGAAGCCCTGACCAAACAGAAGGCCTTTAAGCAGGCCAAGGGGATTTCCGAGATCCAGAGAAGGGCCCTGGAGCCGGGATACAACTTCTACGGCATCGTTCCCAAAAGGGTGCGGGACTACGCCGGCATGCTCACCTTTATGTTGGTGTTCTATGTGGTCTACACCCTGTGGTACGGCTACGGCATTTTTGAGCTGTTCGCCGGGATGGGTCTGGGCATGGGCAAGCCGGTCAGCAAAAAAGAAGTCTAGCCAAGTCCTTCCCCCCCCTGGTTGGGGGTGTCCCTCTCGGGCCGGGGATCTCAGGAAAGGGCGAGGTCCCTGGCCCCCTGGGCGGGTTGTTTGGTATAATAAAAAAAACCTCGGCTTATCCTAAGGTAAGCTCATTTTTCGCCTTGGAGAACTCCTGTGTCCTGGTGGCGGCGCCTGTTTAAATCAGAGGGATCATCCCAGAGGGCGGCCCGGCCCTTGAGCCGGCAAGAGCTGTATCAAAGAAAAATGCAGCTTTACGCCGAGATCATGGCGGCTGCCAACGCGGCCTTCGAGAGCTTGGCGCAGATGCAGGCCTGCCTTCATGGACCGGATTATTTCAGTCCGGCCTCGGTGCAATTGAACTGCGCCCTGGTCGTGGACCACACCCGCCGGGTGGTGCAGTTGCTGAAGCAATTTGCCGCCGCGCCGGGGGGCGACCTGACCGGGGCCCTGGCCAGGATAGCCGCTCAGCTCACCGAGGGGCTGGCCCTGGGTCTAAAAAGTGAAGCCGCCGCCCTGGCGTCCCCCCTGGACCGGCAGACCCTGGCCCGGCCGGAATTGTTGGCCAGCGGGGTGGCGTATCCCTCCAA
>JBGSLA010000194.1:0-15900 GCA_041740935.1 Desulfobaccales bacterium
GCCTCCTGCTGGATGTCGTCGCCCCGCATAATCGCTGCCTCCGGATAACATATTGTTATCGTTAACTATAACACCTTTTTGGCAGTATGGACAGCGTTATTTAGGCGTCACCAAGAAAAGAGTTTTTCAACAGCCTGCTAATGCAGTATTGGTCACCGACAACGATTACGACGAACTCAAGAAAAGCTTCGTGCGCGAATGGGCCAATCGGGAACTCCATCAAACGCTCGACTCTGATCAGGCTGCTTCGGTCGCCGCTACTGAGGGTGATATTCAGGTCGTAGCGCGGGCGGGTAGCGGGAAAACGAGGACGCTTGTGACTCGTGCGATATTCCTGCAGAAACATTGTCGGGTTTCCCCGCGCGCTCTTCTACTGTTGACTTTTAACAAGAAGGCAGCGGAAGAGATGAAAGGGCGGCTTACCCAAGCGCTCGGAAAGGACTTGCCGCATGTGATGACCTTCCATGCACTCGCTCATGCCCTTGTCCATCCCGAAGAAAAACTCGTGTTTGATGATGCTTCCGCCGACCAGTTTGGGCTTAGCCGTGAAGTCCAAGAGGTCATCGATGAGCATGTGAGGTCCCAGGATTATGGGACCCTTATTCGAGACCTCATGCTTGCCCACTTCCGCGATGACTGGGAGCGCATTGTGGATGGCCGGTTCCAGCTGACAATTGACAAGTTCCTTGCTTACCGTCGCTCACTTCCCCGTGAGAGCCTGAAAGGTGACTATGTGAAGTCGTTCGGAGAGAAGGTCATCGCCAACACGCTCTTCGAACACGGCGTCGAATATCGGTACGAGCGTAACTTCCGCTGGAACGGCGTCAACTACCGGCCTGACTTCACAATTCCCATCGGACCCAGAGGTGGTGTGGTTATCGAGTATTTTGGACTCAAGAACGACGCCGACTACGAACAAATGACTCAGAAGAAGCGGAAGTTCTGGGCGGAGCGTGATGACTGGACCTTCCTTGAGTTCTCCCCGATAGACTTGGCACAGAACGGCGTAGACGCCTTCGTCGATACTTTGCTGCGTAAGATCCAGAAGGCAGGCGTCTCCTATCAGCGCCTTTCCGAAGAGGAGATTTGGGAGCTTGTAAGAAGGCGAGCCCTGGATGGCTTCACTGCCGCTATGAGGACCTTTGTCGGTCGCTGCAGGAAACGAAATTTGGGCCCTGAAAATCTTGAGTCGATGGTTGCTGGGCGCAGGGCGTGTTCAAAAGCTGAAAGTCTATTCTTGAAAGTCGGCGTTTCGGTCTACCGAGGCTACCTACAGCGTCTCGCTTCGGGGAACAAGGAAGACTTCGACGGGCTCATGTGGCGCTCCGTGGCGTTAGTCCGCGAAGGTCAGACTCGCTTCGCAAGAGATAAAGGCAGGGAACAGGGCGATGTCGCCCAAATTAAGTTTGTAATGATTGATGAGTTCCAGGATTTCTCTGATATGTTCTTCGAGCTTGTGGACGCAATTCGTTCGGTTAATCCAGGCGTGCAGTTCTTCTGTGTAGGGGATGACTGGCAAGCCATTAACGCATTCGCCGGGTCCGATCTTCGCTTCTTCACAGATTTCGCCCGGTACTTCCGGAACATTTCTCAGCGTTACATCCGCAGGAATTACCGTTCCCCAAAGTTGCTGGTCGAAGTCGGGAACGCCCTCATGGATGGACGAGGTCCGGCAGCGGAGCCTGAACGCGGGGATTCTGGTCATGTCTGGCTGTGCAAGCTTGATGAGTTCAAGCCTTCCGCACCCGAAGAAGCACTGCATAGCGGAGACGAGATTACGCCTGCAGTTCTCAGGTTGGTCAGGAGATTCCTGGATAGGGGACTGGACGTGGTTATGTTGTCTCGGCGAAATGGCGTGCCATGGTACGTCAACTACAAAAAAGCCACCGAAGTATTGCCTGATGCACTCGGGCGCTTCCATGAGCATGTTTGCTCTTTCTTGCCCGAAGAAGAGCGTAAGCGCGTCCGAGTCTCAACCACGCACAGGTACAAGGGGCTCGAAGAGTCCGCAGTCATAGTGCTTGATGCAGTTCAGAGGAGTTATCCACTGATTCATCCAACCTGGTTTTTCCTTCGGGTATTTGGCGACAGCATCGACCGTATCGAGGATGAAGAGCGACGTCTCTTTTACGTGGCGATTACCAGACCCAAAAACTCTCTTGCGCTGGTGACTGAGACATTAACCGGGAGTCAATATCTTGGCGACATCCGCCGTAAAGTGCGTCTCAACTCGCTCCCATGGGCCAAACTGCCACCCATGCCGTCGCTCGAAGCTAAGCGCCTTGAGATCCGGGTGTTTAATGCCTATAACGTACGGGATCAACTTAGCACCTTGAAGTACAAATATGAGTCCATTGGGGAGTACTGGAAAAAAGCCGTGATGGCGGAGGGTTTCTCGTTTAACGCGCTGCTCGATCAGCCATGGGCAAAGCACAATGTCAGAGTCGAGATCTACTCTGAGACGGGGGAGTTGTTGCACCGGCGATAAACGGCCTGCCGGCTACCGTTGGCCAAAATGCAGCTCCACCCTGCCGGCTTCGCTTGCCGCTGAGCGCCAAAGCAATATCAAAATGCAAAATGTCTGCTCTATCTCCGCATCTTGCCACCCCGCGTTGTGGGTGCTGATATACCAACCATAGCTTCATCTCAGAGGCTGGCTATTTTTAAAAATCAATCCACCGGGTGAGGTTCCCGGCCGACTTGCTCTGACCTTTCTTCCTCCTGGAAGCCGGGCATAGCCTTCCCTCCCCTTCAAGAACTCCTCCTGAAAAAGCGTGACACGCTTGCTGTGGCGTTCAAACGCTTCCACCTGAGTGATTGTCGAGCCAGGAATCGCAAAACCTGTAGGCCACCCCCACCCCCAACAGGGCCAACCTGCCGCCGCCCCTCGTTCCTCGCTTGGCGGCCGGCCCCCCCACACCACCACCGCCACACCACGACACACGGTGGCCACTGCTCCACGCCGGCGGCCGGCGCCCACGTGGAGCACCACCACGCGATGGCGCCGGAGTCCCGGACCCGGAAACGGGGGACCGGAGTCCCGTCCCCCCGGGTCAATATGATGGCCACGGAAATTTTTTACAAAATCTTCAGGGGGTGAGATTATGATGGCATCGCTTGCCGAATGGCAATCATGGGCAAGTTTTGACGGCAGACTCAAGAAACCCTCCCCCCAAACAGGCCGAGCGGCATCTACCTTGGGTGACCAGGGCTTTGGAATGTTGGGTGAAAATCTCCAGAGTTAAATAACCGTTGCAGCGACCCGATAACATGGTAAGGACTTTTGGGGGGGTAAAAGGCCATGGGCCGGCTATATGAATTCAAATGCGAGGAATGCGGCTATCAGGCCGAGGTTTCCGGCGGCCAGGACGCCGGCTGGCTCGTCGTCACCCGGACCATGGCCTGCCTTGATTGTAAACGGGTGGTAGACGTGGTGGTGGGGGAATCCCATCCCGGCTCCCTCGGTAGTGATATTGACATCTTGGGGCGCTGTCCCCGCTGCCGGAGCCGCCAAGTGGTCCCCTGGGGCAAATCCCGGCCCTGCCCCAAGTGCGGCAGCGACATGAAAAAGCTGGACACCGGTCGGGTGTGCTTTTGGGATTGAGGCGAGGGATGCAAGGGACCGCCCGATCATTTTACCGCGACGTCTAGCCCTTTGCCGTTGGCAGTCTTTATCCAGACCGCAGAACTGCCAACGCCTCCATCACCTCCCGGCCCTTGGCCTCGATGAGGTCCAGGAGCTCTTCCGGGGTGCGGGTGTCCTCTTCGACCTTGGCGTGGGGGTTGACGGCTTTCAGGTCGAAATTCTTGGCCTCAATCTCCTCCCGGGTCACCGTCCAGCTCCTCTCGCTGTCTGCCCTTTCGGGGAGTAGCTTGAAAAGGTCCTCAAACCTGTCCAGGGTGAAAGGAGTCCGCTTCCCCACCTTGATGTCTGAGAGGTCGTAATACCAGACCTTCTCGGTGGGTGCGCCCTTGGTGAAAAACAGGAGGTTCGTCTTGACGCCGGCGCCGGCAGCGGTGAACACGCCGCCCGGCAGGCTGACGATGCACCACAAGTCGCAATCGTTCAGGAGCTTGCGCTTAGTCTGGACAAAGGCCGTTTCATTGGTGCGGAAGAGCACCCCTTCGTCCAGCACAATCCCGCAGCGCCCCCCCGACTTCATGCTGTCAATCACGTGTTGCAGGAAGAGCACCTGAATAGCCCCGGTCTTGTGGGCGAAGCGGGTCTGGGCCTCTTTGCCTTCCTTGCCGCCGAAGGGGGGATTCAGGAGAATCACGTCATAGAGGGGCGGGGCGCTCTCAAACAAGCCGCCATAGCTTTCCTGGCCGGTGAGGGTGTTCCCGTGCCAGATGTGGGGCTCGTCGATGTGGTGCAGCACCAGGTTCGACAGAGCGATGGGGAAGATGGTATTGTCCTTCTCCCGCCCGAAAAAGGTGCGGTGCTTGAGAATTTCTAACTGCCCCCCGGAGGTGATATTTTCGTGGTGGAGGCCGGCCATGTGCTCAAAGGATTGAGCCAAAAAGCCCCCGGTGCCGCAGCCCGGGTCGTAAACCGTTTCGCCGATTTTGGGGTCGATGACTTTGACCATGGCCCGGATGATGACCCGGGGGGTGAAAAACTGGCCGCCGTCGTTCCCCTTCTCTCCCATTTTCAACAGCAGCCCCTCATAGACCTGGGAGAGGGGGAAGATGTGGGTGGGGTCAATCTCCTCATCAACGATGGCGTGCACCTTGTCCAGCACGTCCAGCATATTGCGCTCGGTGTCGATGCGCACCCGCTCCACCCCGAACATGATTTGGCTGATGACCTTCTGCCGGGGGGCGGCGTTGGGCCGCTCGCCCAGGCCCTTGAGGTAGGGAAAGAGTTCATTGTGGACAAAGCCGAAGAAGGCCCCCAGGGCCCCATCCTGCAACTCCTGGCGCTTGGGGCCGCCGGGGGCGGCCCAGTCCTGCCAGCGATAGGGCGGCTCCAGGGAGGGGGTGAAGGAGGCCCCCACCGCCTCGGCCATCTCCGCTTCCTTCGTCTCCCGCTCGTCCAGGATGCGCAAGAACAGAATTCCAGGTGAGCTCCGGCACATACTGCATGGCCCCGGCGCAATTGGAGCGCCGCATGATGTCGCAGATGGACCAGACCAGAGAGTTCACCGACTGCTGAGTGGTGAGGTTCCTGGCTCGGAAATTGTTTCTGGTGCGGGTTCGGGCCATTAGGGGTGTGTCCCCGCCAACCGTAAATCCGCGCTCACCGGCAATTCGAACAGATCCTGCCGGAGCAGCCGGGTGGAGAAGGACAGCACCTCCAGGTTTTCCACCGCCCCGGTTTCCGGGTTGAGCCGGGCGATGATGTCATCCCCCAGCTCTTCCGAGTCCTGTTCCGGATACGGAGGGCACTTGTCAATATGGAGGATATCGGCCTCCCGGTCATACTTGAAGGTCAGTTTCGTTGCCATCTCATGTCTCCTTCAGCCAGACGGCGGGCCAGGTAGGCGGTGACGATAATCATACCACCAAGACCTCGAGACACGAAGAAATCAGAGGATAAGACGTTTAATGCCGTCTTTAATCCTGGCCACATTAAAGTTGATCAGCAGCCCCAGGCGGTGGCCGGAGAGTTTCAAATAGGTCAGGACCTGGGCCTGATGCACGGGCAGCAGCGCTTCCACGGCCTTGAGTTCCACCACCACTGCTTCCCCTACGATCAGGTCGAGGCGCAAACCGCAGTCCAAGGCGATATTGTCGTAGCGCACCGGCAATTCAACCTGCCTTTCCACTTTGAGGCCCCGCTTGCCAAGTTCATAGGCTAAACAGACTTCGTAAACGCTTTCCAGCAAGCCGGGTCCTAAGGTGGAATGCACCTTAAAGGCGGCATCGACGATCTGCCGGGCTACTGCATCCACTTCCGGCGACAGCGGCTCTCTTGGCGTCTTGGTTTCTTCAAGGCTCATGTTTGTTCGCCGTTAGGTTTTTACCACCAAGGCACGAAGGCACCAAGATTATTTTCTTTGTGTCTTGGCGCCTTGGTGGTTTATAGCTCTCCTTTGAAGGCCCGGCGCAGCAGGGCAGTAGGAATTTGATTAATGGCTCCCATCTGCTTCATAATTATGCTTTCTACATGTCGAGCTTCGGTTACATTTTTATCGAGGATAGAGGCGACATTCTTTTGTTCCGGTAGTGGAGGACATGGGATTGTTAAGGACTCGATATTTTCTCGACTCAAACCCGGAACAGTTGAGCCCAGAGCATCGGCCTGGAGTTTTGAAAAATGAGTGATTAACAAGAAATATAAATAATCTCGCCTTACAGAATCTCCATTTGGACGAAGCGCCATCAGCTGTCGGCCAATAGCCACTCGAAAATCAGGTGCAAGGTTGAGTTTTCCTACCCCCGCCCCTTTGACAGTAATCAATATGTCGCCAGGTTCACACCATGCTTTGGGCATCTCTGTCCATTTGGTGATGGTGGGCCGTTTTTCTCCAAAATCGGCAGGACCTGTGAGATAGCACACACCAAAACCTTTGGAGTTGTAATCAGCCTCAAGTATATGTTGTCCGGGATGAACTGAGCATAAATCTCCTAATCGTTTTTTGGGCCATTTCTGGGCTTCGGGGCTGTTAAAGACGGCCCGGAGGTAGGCGGCGGGGAGGGTCCTGGCGGCCTCAAGTTGGGCCTCGGCGGCAGCCCGGGCCCCCTCCACCGCCGCCATCTGCTCATTCAGGATGGCAGCGATGCGCTTTTGTTCGGGAAGCGGAGGGAGGGGAAGAGGTATGTCCCGAATCTGTTCGAGATTTAGCAGGCTGTTGAAAAACCATTACACGTAAGATGCGTCGTCCTCTTTTAGGACGGTTTCGGCACCCTTATGAGGGGCACATTCTCCGAAAACTCCGGGTTGATTCCTCCATTGCCGGCCGGCTGCCGGCTGGATGATGGTTTTTCAGGCCTTGGTCTGGGCTTACGAAGACGCCTCGGCCAGCAAGTTCCGCATTCGCACCAGGTTGTAGGCCGCGGCGGTCAGGGTGAACACAAAGCCCACCCGGTCCCCGCCTCGGTGCCGGGTCTTCCGGAGGTTGCCCACAGTTTTCATCCACCCGAAGATCTCCTCCACCCGTTTGCGCAGGCGCTGACTGACCGCATACCCCGGATGGCGGGTGGTGCGGCCGTCAATGGCGGACCTGCGGTTTTTATTGTTCTGGGCCACGTGGGGCGTGGCTCTGAGGGCCCTGAGCGACTGGACCAACTCCCGGGTATCGTAGGCCTTGTCGCCGCCCACGGTAATCCGGTGGCGGCCGGGAATAGCCTCCACCAGCGCCACCGCCGCCTCCCGCTCGGCCGTGCCGCTGGCCTGGGTGAGCCGGGGCGCCAACACCAGGCCGTGGCGGTTCTCCATCAGCACGTGCCCCATGAAACAGAGCTTGGCCTCCTTGCCTTTGGCCTTCTTGAACAGCCGGGCCTCCGGGTCGGTGGTGGAGGCGTGCGTCCGGTTCAGGCGCCGCTCCCCATGAAAATCCACCTCCGGGTTGCGGCCGCCGCCGCCGGCGGGGGGCGGGCCGTCTTTGGGGCGGAAACTCTTGAGGGAGGTCCAGACCTCAATCAGGGTGCCGTCCACGGTGAAGTTCTCACTGGACAAGAGCCCCGCCCGGGCCGCCTGCTGGTGGATACGGGCGAAAAAGGCGTCGGCCAGGTCCGAGTCGAGGAAGCGCTCCTGGTTTTTGGAAAAAACCGAATGGTCCCAAACCTTTTCGTCCATGGACAGCCCCACAAACCAGCGAAACAGGAGGTTGTAATCAAGTTGCTCCATCAGCAGGCGCACGCTTCTGATGGTGTAGAGGATTTGCAGCACCAGGGCGCGCAGCAGCTTTTCCGGGGGGATGGAGGGGCGCCCCTCCCGGGAGTACATGGCCTGGAACTCGCCGGTCAGCTCTTTTAAGGCTTGATTCACCATGCGCCGGATGGGCCTTAAGGGATGGTCCTGAGGCACCCGGTCCGCCGGGGACAGGTAACTGAACATGGCCTCCTGCTGAAGATCATCGCCGCGCATATGTGCTGCCTCCGGATAACATATTGTTATCTTTAACTATATCAATTTTTAAGCACTATGCCCAGCATTATTTAAGGGTCATAAAGAAAAGAGTTTTTCAACAGCCTGTTAAAGCTATGTCACCCTGATGAGCATGGAGATTGGTGCCCGAACCGCACTGGCGTATGCGCAGTTGCTTCTGGCGGAATACCTCCAGCGGCAACTCCGCTTCTCAACCCGGCCAGGATGCCCAAAATGCCCGGGTGTTCTCGACTGCAGAGGTTATGCACTTAAATTTATCCCCGCGGCCCCCGGGAAGCCGTCATCCTTTTACCGTCAAATTCTCCACCCCCGTCCATTCCTCAGGGACACCATGCACCATGTGGGTAGCGCAACGCGTAAGATAAATCCTGGCGGCTTTGTCTTCCGGGTACTTTCCCAAAACCTGGTTGAATTGGACGCTGGCCTCAGCGAATTTTCGGTCATAATAAAGGCGAAGTCCCTCTTCAAAATTCGCCTTGGTCTCAACCTTTAATCGCACCATTTCCGGTGGATCCCCATCAAAGATCTCATAGACGATAACCGGGATGTCTTTCCCTTTAAGCCTCACCTTATCGACAAATCGGCGGTTATAGCTATCCGGTTTCTTCAGAGAGGACAGAATTGATTCGCTGACTGAAATCGAAGAGCCATATATCCGGGTTAACCCTTCCAGGCGGGCCGCGGCGTTCACCACATCCGCCACTACCGTCCCCTGCAGGCGGTCTTCGTTCCCGATAATCCCGAGCATCAGGTCGCCGATATGCAGTCCTACCCCGATGGCAATGGGCTGCAGACCTTTTTGTTCCCGCTGGTTATTAAAATTATCGATGGCGGTGTGCAGGGCAATGGCCGCCTGGACCGCATCATCCGCACTCCCGGGGAACAGCGCCATCACCCCATCCCCTAAATACTTATCAATGAACCCATGGTGCTCTTTGATTACCGGACTGACCCATTGGAGATAGGCATTGATAAAATTGAAATTTTCCCGCGGCGACATACTTTCGGATAATGTGGTCCAATCGCGCACATCGGCGAACATTACGGTCATTTTCTGCTTGATCTGGTCGCCCAAGCTAATTTCCAAGATGCTCTTTTCCCCCAGGAGACTCAGAAACTCACGTGGCACAAAGCGCTCATAGATGGCATTCAGCGACGTCAATTCGGCGGTCCGCTTCCTGACCCGTTCTTCCAGGATATCGTTGGCGGTCTGCAGTTCCTGGTTTTTCTCTGCCAGGTCCCGTTTCAAACTGCTGATGGTCAGGTGGGTGTTGACCCGGGCGATCACTTCTTCCGGTTGAAACGGTTTGGAGATATAATCCACCGCCCCCAGGTCCAGCCCTTTCACCTTATCCTTGGTGTCGGTGAGGGCGGAAAGGAAAATAATCGGGATATCTTTGAGTTCCGGGTTGCTTTGCAGATGCTGGCAGACCTCGTACCCATCCATCTCCGGCATCATAATGTCCAGCAGAATGAGGGATGGTTTCGCCTTTGCCGCAATGGCCAGGGCGCTGGCGCCGCTCTTGGCCACGAGCAGTTTGTATCCCCGGCCATCCAGAGTTTGATGCAATACTTGCAGGTTCGTGACATTATCATCGACAAGCAATAATTGTTCCGGTTGCAGGTGACTGGTGGCCGATGAGGTCAACTCATTAGTCATACGCCTCTTCTCCCTTTAACTGGTGGCAGCCTTTTCCAGCCGGCTGGCCAGCTGCAACAAGCCTTCGAAGTCAAACTCCTGGGTCAATCGCTGAATTTGCTCCCCGTAACCGGCGGCACTGTCAGTCCGGGCCGTCAAGGCCGCGGCGAGGTCGGCCAGTTCCGTCACATCGCCAGCGGCAACGGCGTCTCGCAGACGCGGCGCCACTTCCCTGGCCAACTCCGGCGGTAACGAAGCGGGGTGATCCCCGCCCGCAGGCAATCCCGGCGGCTCGACTTCCTGCAAGGCCTGAAGCGATCCCAGCACTCTCCCGAGTGCACGGGAAAAATCGCCATAGGCGGGCTCCGGCAATCCCTTGCCGCCCCCCTTGAACCATCCTTCTAGAGCGGCGGCGGCCTCTTGCAGCGCCGCCGCGCCAATATTGCCGGCGGCCCCTTTCAGGGTATGGGCCAGCATTGCCGCCTCTTTATCCTTACCCAGGGAAGCATACTCCTGGATGGTCTCAGCCGCCCCTTGGGACTCTTTTCCGAACTGCCGGAGGATTCTCAGATAAGTTTTCTGGTTGCCTAAGAGCCGCTTGAGACCGGCGGCCACATCGATGCCATCCAGTTCGGGCAACTCTTCGGCCTCTTCGGGGATAATGGTGCTGGCCGCCTCTTCGTCCGCCGGTCCCGCTTCCGCCTGGGTTGCAGGCCGGCTAACATATTGTCCCAGGGTGCGATACAGTTCGTCCGGATCGATGGGTTTGGTAACATGATCATTCATTCCGGCTGCCAATGATTTGGCCTTATCGCCAGCCATGGCATGGGCGGTCATGGCGATGATGGGCAGATCGTGGCGGCGGGGGTCGAGGCGGATGACCCGGGTGGCCTCGTACCCGTCCATGACCGGCATCTGGACGTCCATGAGCACCGCATCATAATCGTTCTCACTGACTGCTTTTACTGCTTCCCGGCCGTTATTGGCCAGGAAGACCTCGACCCCTGCCCCTGCCAGAATCTCCATCGCCACCTGCTGATTGATCTCATTATCCTCGACCAACAGCACTCTGGCTCCCTGGATGGTTTGCCGCACCCCGCCCTCCGACGTGATTTGACTCTGGGGGGTGGGAACCCGGCCGGAAACAGCCTCTCCGAAGGTCTGCATGATGGCGTCAAAGAGCGACGAAGGGCTCACCGGCTTGATCAGGAAACCATCCAGTCCGGCGTCTTCAGCCTGACCCATGATCTCTTCCCGGCCGTAATTGGTAACCATGATAATGGCGGGGATCTTGCTCAAACGGGGATGAGTTTTAATGATCCTGGAGGCTTCGATGCCGTCCATACCCGGCATCTTCCAATCCATGATCACTAGCTCAAAGGGGTGGTCCGGCGCGGCTTTCTCGATCTCGGCCAGCCCCTCCTCTCCTGAAGCAGCCTGGGTGACCTCAAAGGTAAAGGATTCCAAAATTTCCTGCAAAATCTGCCTGGAGGTGGCATTGTCATCCACCACCAACACCTTCATGCCTCGCAGGGATCGGGAAGGCACCAACGCCTTTTTCGCCTTTTCTTTTCCCGGGCCGAAACTGGCGGTAAAGATAAAGGTGCTGCCCTGACCGGGTTGACTCTCTACCCAGATTTCCCCGCCCATAAGTTCCACCAGTCGCCTGCTGATGGTCAGACCCAAGCCGGTGCCGCCGTATTTCCGGGTGGTGGAAGTGTCGGCCTGGGAGAAGGCCTGGAAAAGTTTGCTTATTTGCTCCTGAGTAAGCCCAATACCGGTATCGCTGACCGAGAATTTCAGGGTTACCCGATCCTGATCCCGGGAAACCACTTCCGTGGAAACCACGATCTCGCCGGACTCGGTAAATTTGACGGCATTGTTCGTTAAATTGACGAGAACCTGCCCCAGCCGCAAGGGGTCCCCCACGAGGAAACGCGGCACGTCCGGAGCCGTACCGAACAAGACCTCCACGTGCTCTTTTTCCTGGGCTTTCACCGTGACCAGCGTGGCCAGGTTATCCAGCACTTCATCCAGATTGAAGTCCACCAACTCCATGGAGAGCTTGCCGGCTTCGATTTTGGAGAAATCCAGGATGTCGTTAATTATTCCTAAAAGGGTATTGGCTGAGGTATGGGTTTTACTGATATAGTCATGTTGTTTGGGGGTCAAATCAGTCTTGAGCGCTAAATAACTCATACCGATGATGGCGTTCATCGGGGTGCGGATCTCATGGCTCATGTTGGCCAGAAAATCGCTCTTGGCCTGGGTGGCGGCCTCAGCCGCAGCCCGCGCCTGCTTTAACTCCCTCTCGGCCCGGTTTCGGTCAACCGAAACGGCAATGGTCTTGGCAATGCCGCTGAGAGTATGCACCGTATCCGGATTCAGTTTCGTTCGGGAGAAGAACGCCATGACGCCCACTACCCGGTCCTCCACCACCAGGGGATGACCGACAAAACCGACCAGACCGTTTTGTTCCACCCATTCTTTGTCATCGACATCAGGCTCCGCACCAACATTATTGGAAAAACGCGGCCGGGCTTCCTGGGCGATACGGCCAATTTTGTACTTACCCATAGGAATCTGGCTGCGGGTGCCATCGGTTTGGGTGTGGATCCCGGCACTGGCTCGCATCTCCAGCAGGTCTGCCGCTTCATTGACTATCCAGATCCGGGCCAGGGCCGCGTCCAACTGATGCACCAGGGCTTCGGCGCACAATTGGAGCCTTTCTCGCATGGGTTTGAGGGCGGTTAAGGCATCACCCACTTCCGAGCCCAGGTGCGCCAACTGTTCTCTTTGCTTGTTGTCAGTGATATCCCAGCAGGTGCCGATTATGCGTTTAGGCGTGCCGCTGGCATCTCGCAGCACCGTGGCGCGCGCCGCCAGGACGTGCAGACTCGCATCCGGCCAGATCACCCGGAACTCCGTGTTATAATCAGCAACTCCGGCGATGGCCTGGCGTGTTGCCTCTCTTATCCGCTCCAGGTCGTCAGGATGAATACGCTGCTGAAAAATCTCGCTGTAATCGGATAATGCGGCCGCGTTATATCCGAAGATTGCTTGCGTGGCTTCATCCCAAACAGACGTGTGCTGGACCAGATCCCTCTCCCAGATGCCGATGCCCGTAGCCCCCAAGGTCAGATCAAGGCGTTCTTTGCTTTCCCTAACGGCCTCTTCGGCTCGCTGACGCTCCTGGTTGGCATGCCGCAAGCGCTGTCGCCAGGTGAGAAAAGCAGTACTCAGGATCAGCATCAAAACGCCACTTGTCAGGCCAATCAGGGTCCGCCGGGAGGCCGGCATTAATTTATCGAGGTCGCCCAGCAACACTAGCGTCCAAGGGCCATTCGGATCGTTCCATTGCAACGGCGTCCGGGCAACGGCATAGCGGTGATTTTCAATGCTGACGATGTCGCTCGTCAGGTCGAAGGGCAACGTCCTGGGTGTGCCACTGTCGAAAACCTTGCCGAACTGTTTGAGCGTCCGGATTGCCTTGAGCCGTTCCGGGGTGCATTGCCCGGCCAGACACTCGATCCATTCCTTGCGGGTGCTGGCAAAAACAAGATCTTGGGGAGACAGCAGGAGCGCCGGGCCAGACCAGGCTCTCAATACGGAGTCGACCCGTTCGAGCCCCAGGCGAGCGACCACGGCGCCGATAATTGGAGCATTGGCTGATACCTCGCCATACAGGGGGGCGGCAAAGTACAGGGATCGCAGACCAGTTGTCGTGCCGATGGCCGCATAGATATTCATCTTGCCTTGCATGGCAATCTGGAAATAGGGGCGGAACTTTATGTCCACCCCGGTGAGGGGTACTCCAACCGTGTCCCAAGAGGATTTGATTATCCCGTCCGGGTTCACTAAATAAACCCCGTTGGCCTTATAGGACTGGCCGATTTCCTGCAAGCTTTCCATGACCACCGGAGTATCCAGGGGAATCTCTCCGCGTGCGACTCTCTTGATCAGCTGATCCACCAGCCCTAACGCGGACACCGCTCCCATCACATTGCCGTTCATCGTCTGTGCCATTACTTCTAAGCCGCGTCGAGTTACCTCGGTTTCCATATCCTCTTTGTAATCGTGTTCAAGAGAGAGGCGCGTTGCCTCTATGATGCCGAGTGCCACCGTAACCGAGAGCAGAATGGCGCCGGCCCAGGGCAACAGGCGGCGTGAAGCTGGACTAGTTTTCATGGTAGGTTTCCTGTGATTTATATTCACCTGCCGAAAGATAGTGAGATTCACAACATGTTTCGTATATCTTCTCGATGCTGCCCGTCAATGATGATGGGCGAGGCTGCGTCGGTCATGCCGTTCTTGCACTGGTACAGGGTGAAGTCGTGGCCTTCCTTAAGTTTAAAGGCCAATTCGATGTCGCTCTCGATGCAGCGTTGGCAGAAAATCTCGCAGACGCGGTGAAAATCGTTGCAGGTCCGCTGCCAACGCGCCGCAGCCAAGCACGTTCCCTTGAGGTCAATGATGGCCTAGGATATCCCCACGAGATCGCAAAAGTCTGCCAGCCATGACTTTAGCTGGTCAAGGTCCAGCAAGTCGGAGATAATCAGTTCTTCGACTCCGGACCCAGCGCCTTCCTCCGACTTCCCGGCCGGCGGTTTTCCCGCCAAAGAATGGTCCAGTTCATTCATAGCGCCCTCCGAAACTTCTCCTAACTGTCGCCTGCACACTGGCAAAATGGTAGGAGGCCGTTAAAGTCCCTCAGTAGGTGGCCAACGAGAGGAATCTTATCATGGCGGTGGCCAGGAACACAACGCCGCCGCCATTGAGACCGCGCCTGCACAGATGCTCTCTTCCCATGCGGTCAAAAGATTTTTGGGCGCCTTCTCCTGGTACCGCATCTGGCTGTTCCGCACCCTGCTGAAGCAACTGTTCCGGTGGCGGCTGCAGATTCAGAAGCCCCAGGTGGTGGTCCTGGGAATGGACACCATGGTGATGGATAATGATGAGGCCCAGAAGCGCCATGGGGTGGAGCCGACGTATAAAAGGGTGAATGGCTTTCAACCCCTGCAGTTGACTTGGGGAAACCTGATTATCGACGCGGTTTTCCGGGGCGGCAGCAAACACAGCAACCACGGGGACACCGCCCTCAAAATGGTCTAGCACATCGTCAGGTTCATCCGCAAACACTACGGCGACACAGCGCCCATCATCCTGCGGCTGGACGCCGGCTTTTTTGATCAGGATCTGTTCAAGGGCTTTGAAGAGTTGGAGATCGGGTATATCTGCGGGGGCCGCGTCTTTGAAGAACTGCAGACCCTGGCGGAGAACGCCGAAACCGGCCAGTGGCGGCAATATCGGAACCACCAGCAGGTCTGGGATTATCTGGAATTGGGGGACCGTCGGAGAAGTTGGCAGACCTTTCGCCGAGCCGTGCTCTGCCGGCCGGTGACCGAAGGCCGGCAAGGGCTGCTGGATTACGTGCGGCCGCTGTCCATCTTCTATACCAACCTGGGGATGGGACAGGTCATTGATCAACGCCTGGCCGCGGCGGGCCGGCAGCATTATCTGGCCGCGGCGGGCCTCATCGCCGGCTACCATGGCCGGGGGGCGGATGAACTGGTGCATCGAGGCTTGAAGGACTTCGGCTTTGAGGAGCTGCCATTTTTGCGGTTGGCTCTCAATGCGGCCCTCTATTACACCATGCTGGTGGCCTTTGTTCTCTTTGAGTGCTTTAAGGAGGACGTCTGCGGGGAAGTGATTCCCGTGGCGGCTTATGCCACCACCCTGCGGCGGCGGCTGATCGACGTGGCGGCCAAGATTGTCCGGCATGCCGGCCAGATCATCCTCAAGGTGGCCGCTTCTGCCATGGAGCAGCTGCAGTTTGCCGATCTGTGGGCCCGGAGCAGCACGCCGCCCCGCTTCGCTTGGGCCTAAGGGCCTGGTGAAGTTAAACAAGCCGGGCATTTTAATCCTGGGTCCGGTGCTCATGGCAAAAGCCAAGGGAGAAGTATGCGTTGATCATTGGGTAATGTTGGCAATTTTCATCAGGGGGTCTCCCTGGTGATATCCGTTTGGCCGCTTCCTAATCTCAAAGGGCCATTTTCGAGGGCTTTCCCCTAACAGGCTGTTGAAAAACCATTACACGTAAGTTGCGTCGTCCTCTTTTAGGACGATTTTGGCACCCTTATGATGGGCACATTCTCCGAAAACTCTGCGCTGCTGCCTCCATTGACGGCCGGCTGCCGGCCGGATGACG
>JBGSLA010000195.1:0-4033 GCA_041740935.1 Desulfobaccales bacterium
GCCTCCTGCTGGATGTCGTCGCCCCGCATAATCGCTGCCTCCGGATAACATATTGTTATCGTTAACTATAACACCTTTTTGGCAGTATGGACAGCGTTATTTAGGCGTCACCAAGAAAAGAGTTTTTCAACAGCCTGCTAAAAATGATCTTGCTGAAAACATGAAAGCGTTGTTTGTCTAACTGCTCAATTGGAACCGCTCAATTTAGGTACAACAAACACTATATAAGAGTTGCAAATCAAAAAGTTTCGCAAAACTTTATTTCATTTGTGCAGAGGCGAAGTGCTGTTATTTTATATATAACACAAAACGAGGAAGAACCGGTGCAGAAGCGGTTAGATGAGTAATACCGAGTTCGGATTGAGATGAAACAAACTAACTTTCTAAGAACCTATTTTTCTTGTTCTTTCTCATCGAAAACCGAAAACGGTATAAAACCTCGATGTATTTTCTTATGATTTGCAATGGAGACAATATCGTGTTCGTTTCAAGGAGAAAGATATTGCCGAAAATATCGAGATTTTGAAATGGTTGATGAAAAAGGCTTTCGATTCTTACATGAGATGACGAGATTACTTACTTCTTGGTTTTCTACGGGGTTTTTTCTTGAGAACAGCTATTTTCGAGGGCCGCCTCCCTTGCCGGGATTGTATCGGGATAACTTTGGCTTTCCTGGGGGGCGGCTGTATGGTTTTAACCGGAGCCGGAGCCGGAGGCTCCGCAGCCGGCGCCTGGATGAGCCCTGAGAAGACGTCGAGACCCAGGGGAGAGGCCTTGAGATAGAACGGCTCCAGGGCCTCCAAAAACGGGGTCTTGCCTCGCCAAAAGGGAAAGCCGCCCAGTCTTTTCGGCAGGGCCGCGCCAATCTCTGGAACGCGGACCTCGCTGAACAAATCGCCGGGCAATTCCTCCCCGCCCCAAAAAACGGCTGGGTCTGAAGACAATTCCTCCGGGACGGGTTCGGAAACCTTATTTCGGTCCGGCTCCGGAAGCTCCGGGGCGGCGGCGGCCCTGTAGCCCAGCAGTTCAAAGAGTTCTTCCCGGTCGAGCCCCCGCAGTTTAAAAAGCAGAAAGGGGTCCCGGTCGAATTCCTCGGCCAGCAGGTAAAAAACCGCGGCCGTGTGCTTGCAGGGGTTGGACCAATCGGGGCAGGAGCAAGCGGTCTTCAGGTCTCGCAGCTGGTGGGGGAAAAGAGACAATTTGGCGCTCTCGAAAATATTTTCAATATCTTCCGGCAACTCCCCGGCCAGCAGCCGGGCCAGGGAAATAAACCGGCTCGCCAAGGCCTTGGCCACCTGGCCCCATTGGGCCGGGGACAAGGGCTGGAATCGCATCTCCACCTCGTAGGGATGGGAACGGGAACCCTGCACCGTGGCCCGCACCGCGCCTTTCTCAATCTCGATATCCATGACCTGGCCCTTGCGGGCGTAGGTGCGGCCCCGGGTCAGGCGCTCGCCGATATCAAAGCCCTCCAGCACCTTGATCCAGCGCTGCCCCCACCAACTGGCGGCAAAGGCGCCGCGCCGGGATTGGGCCTTGATGCCCCCCTTCACTTCCCGGGCCGGCCTCGGGGTGTAGTAGCGCCACCAACCCATCTCAGCCTCCCAGGGCTTCCCGGCGCAGGGCCATCAGGTCTTTCAATGCCGCGGTGGACAACTCAGTCAGCCAGCCCTCGCCGGTGCCCACCACCTGCTCGGCCACTTCTTTTTTGCGCTCGATCATCTCGTCAATCTTTTCCTCCAGGGTGCCCACGCAAAGGAACTTGTGCACCTGGACATTTTTAGTCTGGCCGATGCGAAAGGCCCGGTCGGTGGCCTGGTTTTCCACCGCGGGATTCCACCAGCGGTCAAAGTGGAAGACGTGGTTGGCCCCGGTGAGGTTCAAGCCGGTGCCCCCGGCCTTGAGGGACAGGATGAACAGGGGCAGGCGGCTGCCATCGGCCTGGAAGCGCTCCACCATGTCATCCCGCTGCTTCTTGGGGGTGCCGCCATGGAGGAAGAGCACCTCCCGGCCGAAGGTTTCCTGGAGGTGGCCCTGGAGAATCTTGCCCATCTCGGCAAACTGGGTGAAGATCAGGGCCCGGTCTTTCACCTGGAGCAATTCCTCCACCATTTCGGTCAGGCGGGCCAGCTTCCCGGAGCGGCCCGGGACCGGGGAATTGTCGGCCAGGAACTGGGCGGGATGATTGCAGACCTGCTTGAGCTTGGAGAGCACCCCCAGAATCACCCCCTTGCGCTGGATGCCGTCGGCGCCGTCCAGGGCCCGGGCCGCGTCTTCCACCACCGCGGCATAGAGCGAAGCCTGCTCTTTGGTGAGATTGCAAAAGACCTTCATTTCGTTCTTTTCCGGCAGATCGGTGATGACCCTGGGGTCGGTCTTGAGCCGGCGCAGGATAAACGGGCCGGTGAGGTGCTGCAGGCGTTGGGTCGCGGCCGGGTCCCGGTTGGCCTGGATGGGAATGAAAAAAGAACGCTTGAACGCGGTCTGGGAGCCGAGGAACCCGGGGTTGAGAAACTCCATGATGGACCACAGGTCGCCCACGTTGTTTTCCACCGGCGTGCCGGTGAGGGCCAGGCGGAAGCCCCCCGGCAGGGCCCGGGCCGCCCTGGCCTGCTTGGTCTCGGGATTCTTGATGTTTTGGGCCTCGTCCAGGATCACCCCGGACCAGGGGATTTCTCTGAATATCTCGAAATCCCGGTGCAGCAGGGCATAGCTGGAAATGACCATGGCGTATTTTTTCACCTGTTTGGCGAAAGCCTTGCCCCTGGAGCGGGTGAGGCCATGATGCACCAGTACCGGCAAACCGGGGGTGAAACGGGCCGCCTCCTTCTGCCAGTTGCCCACCACGGAGGTGGGGCAGACCAGCAGGACCGGCTCCTGGTGGTCGGCTTGCCGCTCCCGGATGATCAGGGCCAGGGTCTGCACGGTCTTGCCCAGGCCCATGTCGTCGGCCAGACAGGCCCCCAGGCCCCATTGCTTCAGAAACGCCAGCCAGGAATAGCCGCGCACCTGGTAGGGACGCAGAATCCCTTGAAAATCATGGGAAACCGGCAATTCGGCAAGGGCCGCTCCGCCTTGCAGCTTTGCCAGCAGATCGCCGATCCAGCCTTCGGCCGCAAGTCCGGCAAAGGGAAGAACGGCCGGGGTTTCCACGCCGCCCAGGGCCAAGCGCAGGGCCTCCCGGGCGGTGATGCCGGCCTCCGTCTTTTTCCGCCAAAAGTCCAGGGCCGCCTGGATTTCTGCGGCATTCAACTGCACCCATTGACCCCGCACCCTGACCAGGGGCGATTTGCGCTGCGCCAGTTCCTGGAGTTCGGCCAGGGTAAGCTCTTCGTCGCCCAGGGCCAGCTGCCAGTCGAAGCGCACGATCTGGTCCAGACTTATCCCGCCGCCCCCGGTCATTTTGGGGGATTTCACCTGGGCCCGGGCCGACAGGCGCATTTTGGCGCCCCGGCCGCTCCACCAGGCGGGGAGCATCACCCCGAAGCCGGCCTGCTCCAGCAACAGAGCCTTTTCCGTGAGAAAGTCAAAAGCCCCCGGGGTATCGAGCCGGTGGCCGGCCGGCAGGGAGGTCTGGAGGCCGGCCGCGAGCTCAGGGCACAGGCGGGCGCTTTGGCCCAGGGACACCAGCAGGTACTCCCTGGCGTGAAATTCGCCGGCGCGGAGCAGGGCCGCGGTGCTCTTTTTTGGCTCCCAGGCTTCTTTGACAGGAATGAGGAGGCTGGGGTCAGCCGCGGCCTGGAGCAGGTAGCGGACGAACCATTGTTCCTGCCCCGGGGCGGCCGCATCCGTGTCCTCGGGCTCCTCCAGGCGGAAGCAGAGGCGGAAGGGCGTGGCCGCGGTAACCGAGATGGGACGACGCCACTGCTGAATCTGCTCCTGCAACTGGGCCAGATCGTCGGGGTGGCCCGTCATCAGGCCATCCGGCCCTTGCAGGGCGTGCAGCCATTGGTCATGCAGGCTGTCGAACCCGGGGGCCTTCCGGGCGGCGCGGCCGCGTCGGGCCGGGGCCGGTTCCGCGGCGCTGGCGGCG
>JBGSLA010000196.1:0-6848 GCA_041740935.1 Desulfobaccales bacterium
CCAGGCCCAGGGCGACATTGGCCGAGCGGCCGCTGGTGCTGATGCCCAAAGCCGCGTCCCCCGGACGCCCCAGGGCCCGGACCTGCTTGGCGAACACCTCCTGAAAATCATAATCGTTGGCGATGCTGGTGAGCAGCGAGGTGTCCGTGGTGAGGGCCAGGGCCGCCAGGGGAGGGCGCTCGATCTGGAAGCGGTTGACAAACTCGGCGGCCAGGTGCTGGGCGTCGGCGGCGCTGCCGCCATTGCCGAAAATGAGAATTTTGTCCCCCCGGCGCAGGGTGTCAGCCAGGAGGCGAGCCGCGGCCGCCACCTGCTCGGCCTGCTCCGAGACGATCCGGTTCTTGAGAAGATTGGCCTCCGCCACGGCTTCGGCCAGACGTGCGGTCAGAGACATGCGGCCTCCGGGGATCTGGTCAGGGCATACCTTAACTATAGGAAAAGTTATAAAAAAATCAAGTCGTTTGAGCCGGGCCGGTGGGCAGGGATCAGTGGCCGGTGATCAGTGACCAGTGACCAGTGACTGGTGATCATTAATCAGTGATTAGTTGCCAGTGAGCGGTGACCAAGATATGTGGCACTGCCCGCCGCTATAACCTTGAACTTTTCGTAACCGTCGCGCATGGGCCGGAGGCCCACCCGTAAAGCCTGAAAAATATGGCGTCAGCGCCTCGCCGGCGCAAAAACCGCCGAGGGCGGCGGTTCCACACAAACACTTGAGGCTCTTGCAAAAGTGTTCTCTTCTGTCATCCTGAACGAAGTGAAGGATCTCAAGCTTTTGAAAATGCGAGATTCTTCGCTTCGCTCAGAATGACAACTTCTCGCCATATGTAATTTTGCCAGAAGCTCACTTTTTAGGACATTTGCCAATGGGCCTGCGGCTCACCCGCAAAGCATGACAACCTGTATAGGGCGGGCCGCGCCCGCCGCTATAACCTTGAACTTTGAACCTTGAACCTTGAACTTTTCAGTCCAGCAGCCGCTGATAGGGCTCAGGGTCGAAATTGAGGGCGTCGGCCAGGTCAACCAGGATGGCGGTCATCTCCCGGTCCTCCGGGTGCCGGGCGGAGCGAGCCGCCAGGGCGGGGAAATGCTCTTTGAGCAAGGCGAAGAAAAAATTCTGGGCCTCGGTCAGGTCCACGGTGATGGGAATACGCTTTTGCACCTTCAAAAAATTCAACAAACCCTGGGCGGCCTTAACCTGGAAACCGGCCGCCAGGCCGGCCAGGTGGTGGTGCAAAATCCGCTGCAGGATCTGGGCCCCTTCCCCTGATTCCAGCTTGAAGCCGAAAAGTCCCGCCTCTTCCAGAAGCTGCAGCAGGTCCTCGGAGATGGACAGCAACTCCGGCTCCGGTTCCAGGTGGCGCAGGATGCGGACCAGCCGGCGATTTAAGGTGATTTCCCCCAGGGCCTGATACAGGCGGGGGATCAGCAGCCCATCCGAGGCCATGGCCCGCAAGATGGGGGTGGCATCGCCGAAATGATGCGCCAGGGTCCCCAAGGCCTCTTCCCGGTTCTGCTCCAGCAGATCAAGAAAAAGCTGCTCTTTTTCCTCCTGGAAAATGTCGTGCACTGAGTAATAGCGCTCTCCCAGGCGGGTGGCCAGAAACGGCATCAGGTCCTCCGGAGTTTGAGCCAAAACCTGGAAGAGTTCTTCTTTGAGGGCCAGATAAGCTTCCGGAGAGGAGTTCGGGGAAATCTGGGTGCGGTACAGGTAACTGCCCAGATGCACGGTAAAAAAGCTGAGGGTCTCTTCCTTCCAGGTGACTCCCGAGGTTATGTGCAGGCGGCCGGCGGCCAACTCCAGGGTGCCCTGGGTGCGGATTTCATGCTCATGGGGCCGGACCCGAAAGTGGTAAATCCAGTGGGGGCACAGGCGCTCCCGGTTTTTCAGCCAGGAGATGGCCCATTGGTTCACCACCTTGGGGAAGTCCCCCACCAGGGGCTTGACCCGGCGCCGGAAAATATCCCGGCCGCTGCCTTGGGCGGCGATGTTGCTCTGGGCCCGCTCCAGAATGTTGAGAAACGGTTCTTCCAGGGGCTCCCGGGTGAGCCTTTGCCCCAGCTGCATGGCCCGGGCGGCGTATTTCATCACCTGGATGGTCTCCAGACCCGAAAGATCTGAAAAAAACCAGCCGCAACTGGTGTACATCAACAGGGTGTGGCGCTGCATCTCCAGGAGCCGCAGCGGCTCAAACCATTCCTGCGGCTTAAGATCCCTGGCCCCATGGCGGGAAAGGAACCGGGCGATGGTTTCCTCCCGGCGGTCCAAAATAATCTCCAGATAATCGTTGCGGGCCGCCCAGGGGTCTTTAAGAAAGGCCGCGCCTGCCTGTTCAAAAATCCGGCCCAACCGGTCATTGAGAAAATCAAAGGCCTCTCTGAGGGGGGTGCGCCACCGTTGATTCCAATGGGCGGTTCCCCCGGTGGAGCAGCCACAGTCCTCTTTCCAACGCCCCACCCCATGGGCGCAACTCCAGGAACTGCCTTCCCCTTTGGGACCCAGCTCCAACTCCACCCGCATTTTTGGGGGGGCCATCTCCAAAAACGCGGCGTAGTTCGTCAGGGTAAACCCCTGCCGGGGCACGACTTTATCCACCGCATAGGCCAGGGCCAATTCCCCGAAGTTGTGGTGATGGCCGTAATTTTCCCCGTCGGTGGCCACATTCAGCAGCTGGCGCCGCGGCAGGTCCGGACGAAAGCCCTGCCCCAGACGGTCCACCAGCCGTTCGCTGTCCCCCAGCAGATCTCCGAAGCTCAGATCCGAGGCCACGCCGCCGTTATAAAAGAAGACGTCGATGTGCCGGCGGGCCTCCAGGGTGCCCGCGGGGCCGGGCAGATAGCAGCGATAGGCCCGGGTGGTGTCCAGGGTGTCGGCCTGAACCGTCTCCCAGGTTCCCCCTTCGAGAGGCCGCACCCGCCGGGCCTGGTAAGGGGAGAGGATGACATATTGCATCCCGTGGTCCACCAGGGCCGCCAGGGTGGGATAATCCACCGCGGTCTCCGGCAGCCACATGGCCTCGGCCTTCCGGCCGAAACGGTGTTGGAAGTCCATAAGCCCCCAAAGGATCTCGGTTTCCCGGTCCCGGGGGTTGGCCAGCGGCAGAATCACGTGATTGTAGGCCTGGGCGATGGCGTTGCCGTGACCCAGGCGGGCCAGGCTCAAACGGTCCGCGGCCAGCAGCCGCTGGTAGGTCAGGGGGGCGTGCACCTCCAGCCAGGCCAGCAAAGTGGGGCCGAAATTAAAACTTATCTTTTCGTAATTGTTGATAATATCCTGAATGCGGTGGTGATCCCGGTAAATACGGGCGCAGCCGTTGGGGGTGTAGCATTCCGCGGTAATCCGGGTGTTCCAGTCATGATAGGGACGGGCGCTGACCTCCTCCTCGATCTGCTCGATCCAGGGATTTTCCCGGGGCGGCTGGTAAAAGTGGCCGTGAATGACCACATATCCTGCCGCCTTTTCGGCGCTGGGGAGGAGCTTGGCGTCCAAAGTCGGTTCTTTCTGTTTTTAGCGGTCGAGGCCCTGGATTTGCCGGGCCACAGGCATCTTAATCCGGCGCCCCGGCCCTGTCAACAGCCTGCTAACATCACTCTTCGTCGCCGGGGGCTTAAAACTTGATTAAGATATCTTTTCCGGTGAAAACGCGGTTGACAAAATTTTTAAATGTAATAACATGTACAGGTTAGTTTCTAATTGGAGGTTCCCTTGTTCGCCATCGTCCATACTGGCGGGAAGCAATATCGGGTGGCCCCGGGCGACATCTTCCGGGTGGAGCGCCTCCCCGGAGAGCGGGGAGATGAAGTGCTCCTCGACCAGGTGCTCCTGGTCGCCGACGGCGAGGCCATCCAGGTGGGCCAGCCCCTGGTGGCCGGCGCCCGGGTGGTAGGTGAAATTCTGCGGCAGGGCAAGGCCAAGAAAATCCTGGTGTTTAAGAAAAAGCGCCGCAAAAAATACCGCCGCAGACAGGGCCACCGGCAATTGTACACCGCTTTGCAGGTGAAAGAGATTGTCGTCTGAGTAGGGGCCGGGCCGGTTTTGCGTGTCGGGCTTCATTCATGGTTAAGGTATATTGTTTAAACTTAATCCGCACCAGGGCAGCCTCAAAGTCCCCCTTTCCTAAAGGGGGATTTAGGGGGATTTGCAAAGGCTAATCCCCATTCCCCCTGGCCCCCCTTGAAAAAAGGGGGGAAAACCCGGATTGAGGTACCCGGTTACCCATGAAGCTCCGCACGAGCCCCTCACTTCACAGCAGTGGGAGACTGAACCGTGGCACATAAAAAAGCAGGCGGGAGTTCCCGCAACGGCCGGGACAGCGCCGGCAAGCGCCGGGGCGTCAAGCGCTATGCCGGGCAGGTGGTCAAGGCCGGCAATATCCTGGTGCGCCAGGTGGGCACCCGCATTCATCCGGGCCAAAATGTGGGTCTGGGCCGGGACCACACCCTGTTCGCCAAAATCGACGGGGTGGTGGCCTTTGAGGCCTTCGGCAAGGACCGCAAAAGGGTCAGCGTTTATCCCGTCGCTTGAAATCCTTCCCCGATGAGGCGGAGATCACCGTCCAGGGCGGAGCCGGCGGCAAAGGCTGCGTAAGCTTCCGCCGCGCCCGCTATCAGCCCCGGGGCCGTCCCAACGGCGGCAACGGCGGCCAGGGCGGGGACGTGATCCTCGAGGCCTCCCGTCACGAACGCACCCTGGCCTATTTCAACCGGCGGCGGCTGTTCCAGGCCGACAGCGGCCACGCCGGCCAAAGCCAGGACTGCGCCGGTAAAAACGGCGCCCTCCTGGTCATCCGCGTACCCCTGGGCACCCTGGTCTATGACGCCGAGTCTGGCGACCTGGTCAAAGAACTCCTGGCCGACGGGGAATGTCTGGTCGCGGCCCGAGGGGGCCGGGGCGGCAAAGGCAACGCCCATTTCACCTCCTCCCGTCTGCGCTCCCCCCGCTTTTCCCAGCCCGGAGAACCGGGGCAGGAACGGCGCCTGCGTCTGGAATTGCGCATCCTGGCCGATGTGGGCCTGATGGGCCCCCCCAACGCCGGCAAAACCACCCTGCTCAAAGCCCTCACCGCTTCCCGGGCCCGGGTGGGGGACTTTCCCTTCACCACCCTGAGCCCCCAACTGGGGGTGCTCTACCCCGAGGACGTCGAGGACGACCGGCCCCCCCTGGTGGTGGCCGAGATTCCCGGCCTCATCCGGGACGCCCACCTGGGCAGGGGCCTGGGGCATCGGTTCCTGAGACACCTCAAACGCACCCGCCTGCTGGTCCAGGTGGTGGACGCCGGCCAGATCAAGCCGGACCGGCCCCTGGCCGCGATGCAGGAACTGGAGGCAGAACTCCGGGCCGCGGATCCGAGCCTGCTCGCCAAACCCCGGCTCATTGTCCTCAACAAAGTGGACCTGCTCCCGCCTGATTTCCCTCTGGCCGCGGTGATCAAGGCCCATGAAGCCCTCGGGCGGCCCGTTTTGGCGGTTTCCGGCCTCACCGGCGAGGGCCTCCCGGCCTTGCGCCGGTCCATCGCCCGGGAGGCGGCGCGCCTTATCGACCTAAATACAGACCTCACCCCCTCTGACCCTGATTTTCATGGAATCAAGCCAGGTTAATCCGGTATAATGGATTGAGCAAACCTGGACCTGAACATGAATCTCCGCAGCCCATATCTCGACAAAGCCCGGCGGGTGGTGCTGAAACTCGGCAGCTCGGTCATTACCGCTGAAGACGGCCTCAATCTGCCCCTCATCCGGAACCTGGTGGGGGAGATCGGGGCCCTGCGCCAGGCCGACCGCCAGGTGGTGCTGGTGTCCTCCGGGGCCGTGGCTGCAGGGCTGAAAAAGCTGGAGATCAGCCTGCGTCCCACCGGCATGCCCCAGATGCAGGCCGTGGCCGCAGCCGGGCAGAGCCATCTCATGCAGACCTACGAGGAGGCCTTCGCGGCCCACGGCCTCAAGGTGGCCCAGATTCTTCTCACCCACGACGACCTGGCCGCCCGCAGCCGCTTCTTAAACGCCCGCAACACCCTGTTCACCCTGCTGCAATGGCACGTGGTGCCCATCATCAACGAAAACGACACGGTGGCCACCGATGAGCTCAAATTCGGGGACAACGACAATTTGGCGGCATTGATCTGCAATCTGGTGGAGGCCGATCTTCTGCTGCTGCTGACCAATACCGAGGGCCTCTACGCCCGGGACCCGAGGGAGGACCCGGAGGCGCCCCTGCTGAGTCTTTTGGAAACCAGCGACCCGCGCCTCGAAACCGCGGCCGGCCGCCGCCCCAACGCCCTGGGCCGGGGGGGCATGGTGAGCAAGCTGCAGGCGGTGAAAAAGGCCGCGGCCGCGGGCGTCCCCAGCCTCATCGCCAACGGCCTCACCCCCGGCATCCTGGGCAAAATTTTCGCCGGGGAGGACGTGGGCACCTTCTTTTTGCCCCAGACCCCCCGGCTCTCCAGCCGCCAATACTGGCTGGCCTACAACGTCTCCCCCAAGGGGGCCATCCTGGTGGACACCGGCGCCAGGGAGGCCCTGGTGCGCCAGCACAAGAGTCTGCTCCCGGCCGGGGTCCTCGAGGTCTTCGGGGGCTTCCGCAAAGGCGCCCCGGTGAGTCTCATGGACCCGGAGGGCCAGACCTTCGCGGTGGGCCTGAGCAATTATTCTTCCCGGGACATCAACCGCATCAAGGGCAAACAGACCCAGGAAATCGCCCAATCCCTGGGCCACAAGGACTACGACGAAATCATCCACCGGGACAACCTGGTGATTTTCCCGGAATTCGGGGGAGGGTGATAGGGGAAGGCGATAATGTTTCTTTGGGGGAGGGGGCTAAGGGCCAGTGGGCCCTTACCCCCTCCCCCAAA
>JBGSLA010000197.1:0-19351 GCA_041740935.1 Desulfobaccales bacterium
CGCCGGCGGGGAATGCCCCTGGCCTGGGTGCACGCCGGCAACCGCCAACCGGGCACCGAGGAGCCTACGACCCTGGGGGACGAGCAGGGCCAGGTCACTTACGAAAATTTTCCCTGAAAGCCTTGCATAAGGTATTGCGACAATTTCATGAATGATTAAACCACCTCTTTTTCAGAGGAGGGTGTCATGCCGGACGTTTTCATCTCGTATTCCCGCCAAGACAAGGAGTTTGTGGGCCGGCTTCAGCAGGCCCTGGCCCAAAAAGAGCGGGAGGCCTGGCTGGACACCAAGGACATCCCGCCCACCGCGGAGTGGCTCCAGGAAATCTACGCGGCCATCGAAAAAGCCGACAGTTTCGTCTTCGTTATCAGCCCGGAGGTGCTGGGCTCCAAGGTCTGCCGGCTGGAGTTGAGCCATGCGGTCAAGCATCACAAGCGGCTCATCCCGGTGGTGCGCCGGGACGTTGATCCCAAAGACGTCCCGGAACTCCTGGCCCGGCTGCATTGGATTTTCTGCCGGGAAGGGGACGATTTCAAGGCTGCCATCCAGGCGCTGCTCACCGCCATGGCCACGGACCTGGACCATGTGCGGGCCCACACCCGGCTGCTGCTCAAGGCCCTGGAATGGGAAGGCCGCGGCCGGGAAAGGAGCCTGCTTCTCCGGGGCGGCGAGCTCAGGCGCTCAGAGGAGTGGTTGGCCGCCGGGCGGGACCGGGAACCCGAACCCACCCCCCTCCAGGTGCAGTTTTTACTGGCCAGCCGACAGGCGGAGACCGCCCGCCAGCGGAAAACCCTGGCCGCGGTGGTCCTGGGCCTGGTGGTCGCTGTCGGGTTGGCCGCGGCGGCCTTCTATCAGTATCAGGTGGCCAGCCAGCGGGGCCGCATCGCCCTTTCCCGCCAACTGGCCGCGCAGAGTCAGGGCCTTTTGGATAGAGAACTGGACCTGAGCCTGCTTCTGGCCGTGGAAGCGTATCGGATGGCCGACACCCTGGAGGCCCGAGGCAGCCTGCAGGCGGGCTTGCTGCACCAACCCCGGCTATTGGCCTTCCTGCAGGGCCAGAACAAAACCGCGCGGAGCGTGGCCTTCAGCCCGGACGGCAAAACCCTGGCCTCAGGGGGGAAAGACGGCCGGATCACCTTATATGATCTGGAAACCAGGCTGCCCTCAGGCCCACCCCTGAAAGGCCACGACTACCAGGCGGTCAGCGTCGCCTTCAGTCCGGACGGCAAAACCCTGGCCTCGGGGGCCAATGACGGCGAAATCGTGCTTTGGGACCTGGCGACCCGGAAGCCCCTGGAGCCGCCCCTGGAAGGGCAGGAAACTGGTGTAACCTGTGTAACTTTCAGCCCGGATGGCAAGATCCTGGCCTCCAGCGGCACCGGCGCCATATTCGGGGGCGATAATCTTAATCTCTGGGAGGTGGCCACCAGGCAGCGGCGGGGAGAGCCGATTGATGAACACCGGGAAGCCATGTACGTGGCCTTCAGCCCCAATGGGAAGCTCCTGGCCACGGCCGGCTATGACCAACGGATCATATTGTGGGATGCCGCCACGGGCAAGCCCTTGTATCACTTCCTGAACGGGCAAACGGATATCATCACCGGAGTGGCTTTCAGCCCGGACGGGAAGCTCCTGGCCACGGCCGGCGAGGAAAATAATGTTCTTTTGTGGGACGCGGCCCAACGCCGCCTGGTGGGCAAGCTTCTCAAAGGACACACCTGCGTGGCCTTCAGCCCGGACGGGAAGATTTTGGCCACCGCGGGGGACGATAACTGCGTCATCCTCTGGGACGCGGCCACTCAACAACCGCAGGGGCCTCCCCTCAAGGGCCACACCAATGCCGTTACTGGCCTGGCCTTCAGCCCGGACGGCAAAACCCTGGCTTCGGTGGACTATGACGGCAACCTCCTTCTCTGGCAGGTGCAGCACAGCCTCCCCTTGGCAGGGCTTCAGAAAAAGTGCACCGGTGCTTTTCAGGGCGCGGCCATCAGCGCCGACGGCAAGGTCCTGGCAGCCATCAGCGATGATGAAACCGTGAGCCTCTGGGAGGGGGCCACCGGCGGTCCCCTCGGCCAGCCCCTCAAGGTGCATAAATGCCAACACCTGGCCCTGGGCCCGGACGGCAAAACCCTGGCCACGGCGGGCGATGGAAAAACCATCACCCTTTGGGAAGTGGCGACGCGCCGGCCCCTGGGCTCACCCCTCGAGGTGAAGGGCAGGGTGAAAATCCTGGCCCTCAGCCCGGACGGGGCCATCCTGGCCTCAGGGGATGAGGCCAAAAACATCATGCTTTGGGATGTCAAAACCGGCCAGCCCCTGAGCTTCCCCCTGGGCTTTCCCCAGAAAGGACACGCCAATAATGTGAACAGCGTGGCCTTCAGCCCGGACGGCAAAACCCTGGCCTCGGGAAGTTCTGATCAAACGGTCATTCTGTGGGATATTGCCAGCCGCCTGCCTCTGGGCCCACCCTTGACAGGCTATGACAATCCCATCACCAAGGTTGCGTTCAGCCCGGATGGCAAAACCCTGGCCGCGTCCGGGATGGGGGGCGCCATCTGGCTATGGGACGTGGGGACCCGCCGGCCTTTGGGTGCGCCGCTGATCTGGCAGGAAGGAGCCCTCCCCTTTGTGAGTCTCCTGGCCTTCAGCCCGGATGGCAAAATCCTGGCTTCCGAATGGTCCAGGAATCTCAGCGATGAAGAGGCCGTTATCCTTTGGGATGTGGCCTCCCGCCGTCCCCTGGGATCCCCCTTGAAGGGACATGCCAAGAGTATAAATCTGTTGGCCTTTGCGCCGGACGGCAAGACCCTGACCGCCACAGACGAGAGCGGCGCCCTGATCCACTGGGATGTGGACCCGGCCTCGTGGCAGGAGCGCGCCTGCCGCCGGGCCAACCGCAATCTCACCCAAGGGGAGTGGCGGCGGCACCTGGGAGAGGAGCCCCATCGCCTCACCTGCCCCCATCTGCCGGGGCCGTCAGATTGAGCCGACCGGCCGCGGTCCCGACTACCAGGCCCGGCTGTGGGGAGAGGGTTCACCCCGGCAGCCGGCCTCATGAGGAAAAGGGAAGATGAGTCCGGAAGTCTTCATCGCCTATGCCCGGGAGGATGCCGGGGCTGCGGAAACCATCGTCAGGCACCTCCGGGGGACAGGATTGAAGTGCTGGTGCGACGTCAACCTGATCCCCGGCACCCCGGAATGGGAAGCCGAAATCGAAAGAGCCATCAAGGCCGCCCTGGTCTCTGTGGTCCTGATATCTCCCTATTCCGTCTCTTCCCGTCACGTCAAAGCCGAATTCTCCCTGGCCCGGGACCGTGACAAGGACATCATCCCCATCTTTCTGGCAGAACAGGTGGAGTTGCCGAACGGCTGGGGATTGCGCCTGGCCCTGCACCAGTATCTGTGCGCCTCTCCCTCCCTGGAGGCGGCCCTGCCCCGACTGGCGGACGCGGTCTGGCGGGTGGTGGACCGCCACCGCCATCCGGCGGCCTACCTGGACGAAGCTGAGGTCCAAAAGCGGGCCAATTTTTCCTGGCAGGCCAGGTTTACCGAGGATACCGGAGGCCTGCAGGTGGGAGAAAGTGAAAATGGCTTTACCACCATCGAAGATGGCGCCTACGTGATGGCTTCTAAGGCCGGTGCTTATCTGGGTTCTATGCTGCACTCCTTGCCGCTCGCCACCGAATTTGTTGTGGAGGCTCGTCTAAGCAAGTCAGCCGGTTTGGATGATCAGTGGTTCGGGGTTGAATTCGGGGCGCCCTGGCCCCAAAATTACTATCAGTTTTTAATTAACGGGCAGCAATCAGTAAGGATTGCCAAACACTGGAACCAGGAATGGATTGAACTGGCCCGCCAGGAAGGGGTGCGCCAGCTTAATCCCGGGAATGCCCGGAATATCATAAAAATAATTCGTAGAGGTTCTTCCCTCCATGTTCTGGTCAACGGCTTACATGCCCAGAGCGTAAGCGATGGCGATGTTCAAGTGGGCGCCTTGGGCTTGGTTGTGGGATGGGACTTGAGGATTGCTTTTCAAGAGGTGCACCTGAGCGGCTTTGATCTGGATAAAATTTTTAAGTCCGCCCTGTGGCATCTGGGCAAACTGGATGCCCGCCGGGGCCGGCAGCTTCTCCAACAGGTGTTGGAAGTTGATCCGCACCACCTCCAGGCGACCCGACTTTTAAAATTACCCCGCCTGGATTACCGGGACAGTATCCTGATTGTCATCGGGCACAAGATGTTGCCGCAGATTCAAGACAGCATTCCCGCGGCGCGCCTTAAAGAAGAGATTAACCGCAGGGGACGACCCCATCCTTTGCGATTCGCCAGCATTGTGACGGACACCGGCCTGCTGGCAGAAGAAAAGTATTTAAAGTGCCCTTTGATTGCCATCGGCGGGTATAATTCCAACAAAATCACCGCCGACCTGAGAAGCAGTCTTCCTCATGATGCTTGCAGCACTGAAGCCATGCATATCCAACATGATCTGGAAAACAAAAAGCGGCAGGTGCTCTTGTGGGGCAGTGGGCCCACCGGGGAGATCGAAACCGGGCGCGCGGTTGAGGTCTTTATAACCTCGGGATTACTGGACAGATTTCTCGACCTCATCTGGGGCGCAGGGTGATGCCGAGCAAAAGGGTAAAGACTTTCAAGGCTGGATGGGCCGATTATCGCTGGCTGGCGGTGGGCCTCCTGGGCTTGGCCGCGTTCGCTCTGGGATTTTACGGGTTCAGTCGGCATTTCGAGGGCGACCGCTCTGCCTGGGATATCCTCTATCTCACCCTGCAGCTCTTTGTCCTGGAATCGGGCTCGGTGGAAGTGAAAGGCAACCCGGCGCTGGAAATCGCCCGGCTGCTGGCCCCCCTGGTGGCCGGGTACGCGGTGTTGCAGGCCCTCATGATTGTCTTTCAGGAGCAGGTCCAGGTCTTGCGGCTGCGGTTCTGTCGGGACCATGTGATCATCATCGGCCTGGGGCGCAAGGGGGCCCGCCTGGCCCGGGAGTTCCTGGAGCGGGGGGACCGGCTGGTGCTCATCGAGATGGACTCGGACAACCCCCAGATAAACCTATTCCGGGAGAGGGGAGCCCTGGTGCTGGCGGGGGACGCCAGGGACCCCCATCTGCTGGTCAAGGCGAGAGTGGCCCGGGCCAAATACCTTTTGTCTTTCTGCGGCCAGGACGACACCAACGCCGAGGTGGCCCTGGCGGCCCGGGAACTGGTCCCACCTTCTGCCCACCAGGTCTTGACCGGTGTGGTGCACATTGTCGATCCGGAACTGTTCCGCCTGCTCCGGCAACTGGAAATCGAGGCCCCGGGAACCCTGGGCCTGCGGCTGGTCCTGTTCAATGTTTTTGACAGAGGGGCCCGGGCCTTTTTCCAACGCTATCCTCTGCTTAAGCCGGGTCGGGCCGGGAGCGGCGGCACAGTTCCCCATCTGGTGGTGATCGGCCTGGGGCGTCTGGGGGAAGCCCTGGTGGCCCAGGCCGCCAGAACCTGGTGGCTGAATCGGCAGGATCACTCCCCGCGGCTGCGCCTCACCCTGGTGGACCAGGCGGCCGAAAATAAAAGAAAAACCCTGGAACTGCGATACCCTCGCTTGAACGACGCCTGTGAAATTCATACCTGTCCCCTCGAGGCGCCGTCCCCCGACCTCCTGGCCGCCGCCCCGGTGTTCGCCCCGCCTGATGATAATGAGAAGAAAGTGGTGATCGTCTGTCTGGAGGATGACCACGCCGCCTTGTCAACGGCCCTGGACCTGGCCCGGCGCCTTGCCGCCAAAGATATTCCCCTCGTGGTAAACCTGATGGAAAATTCAGGACTTATGGCGCTGCTGCACCAAGCCGAGGGCGAAGGCGCCTACAGCAACCTCCGGGCCTTCAATGTGCTGGATGAGACCTGCACGCCTGAGCCGGTCCTGGGCGGGACCAACGAAATCCTGGCCCGGGCCATACATGAGGACTACTGCCGCCAGCAGCAGGCCCAGGGCGACACCCCGGAGACCAACGCTTCCCTGGTCCCCTGGGACAGGCTGCGGGAGGACTTGAAGGAGGACAACCGGCGGGCCGCGGACGCCATCGCCCGCAAGTTCGCCGCCATCGGCTGCACCATCATCCTCATGGAGGACTGGGACGCGGAGTTCCGCTTTTCTCCGGCTGAAGTTGAACAGCTGGCGGAAATGGAACATGAACGCTGGGTGGCGGATAAGCTCCGGGCCGGCTGGCGCTTTGCCCCCGGATCCAAGGACCCCGAAAGCAAAACCCACCCCTGCCTGGTTCCCTGGGAGGAACTCCCTGGGGAAGAAAAGGAGAAAGACCGGCAGCAGGTGCGCACCCACCCGTCAACCCTGAAACATGAGGGGTTCCAGATCATCAGGCTGCATCACCCGTTAAAAGAGTGACCGGTTAGGCGAGAGACAGTTCCAGGGTCACGGGAGCGAGAACTCTCTCAACCTCATCGGTCCGAGCCCGTCAGCTAACCTCGTAGGCGTCGATGGGGAGAACCTTCCGGCCCGTTTGACCGGAGTTGTGTCCTCCTGTAAAATGGTTCGGAGGTTTTTTTAATGACGGATTTTTCTTCCTCGGGCGGCTCACACCCGCCTGCCTCTGGGTCGGAAAACCCTTCCTCTGAGATTTCCCTGGACTCTCATTCTGAAGCGAAAGATTTCCGTCGCACCCTGGTTCTGGCCCTCGGCGCCCTGGGAGTGGTCTATGGCGACATCGGCACCAGCCCTTTGTATGCGGTGAAGGAATGCTTTCACGGCCTTCACGCCATCGCCATCACCCAGGCCAACATCCTGGGCGTCATGTCCCTCATTTTCTGGTCCCTGACCATGGTGGTCACCATCAAGTACGTGACCTTTATTTTAAAAGCGGACAACGAAGGCGAAGGCGGCATCTATGCTTTGGCCGCTCTTTTTCTGGGGCGGGGAGCCAGGGAAGTATCCGAACGGACCGTGAAGCGCCTCGTCTTACTAGCCATTTTCGGCGCCGCCTTGCTTTACGGCGACGGCCTGATCACGCCGGTGATCTCGGTGCTCTCCGCGGTGGAAGGCCTCAATGTGGCCACCACCGCGGCGGAGCCCTACGTGCTGCCCCTCGCCTGCGTTATTCTGGTGGCTCTCTTCATGGTGCAGCGCCACGGCACTGAGCGCCTGGGCCGGGTCTTCGGGCTCATCACGATTTTGTGGTTCATCTCCCTGGCCGGCCTCGGTCTGCTGCAGATTTTGCAACGCCCCGATGTTCTGGCGGCCCTGGACCCGCGTCACGCCGTCGCTTTCTTTAGGGTTAACCGCCTGCATGGCCTGGTGGTCTTGGGCGCGGTGGTGCTGGTTATCACCGGCGGCGAGGCCTTGTATGCCGACCTGGGGCATTTCGGCCGCGGCCCCATCCGGCTTTCCTGGCTGGCCATCGTCTTCCCGGCTCTGGTGCTCAATTATTTCGGGCAGGGCGCTTTGCTCCTGGATAATCCCCAGGCGGCCGGCAACCCTTTTTATCAAATGGCGCCGCGAGTCCTGCTTTACCCCATGGTGGTCCTGGCCACTTTGGCCACCATTATCGCGTCGCAAGCCATGATTTCCGGGGTGTTTTCCCTGACCCAACAGGCCATCCAGATCGGCTACTGCCCCCGGCTCGAAATCGTCCACACCTCCGGCGAGACCAAAGGCCAGATTTACCTCCCCTGGGTAAACCGGATCATGATGATCGGCTGCCTGGGGCTGGCGGTGGCTTTCAAAGAATCGAGCGGCTTGGCTGCGGCCTACGGTATCGCCGTTACCGGCACCATGGGCATCACCACCCTGCTCTATTATTACGTGGCCCGCTACAACTGGAACTGGCCGTTATGGAAGGTTTTTTTGCCGGTGGGGGTTTTTCTCTGCTTCGACCTGGCGTATTTTGGCTCGAATCTGCTGAAGTTCGTTGATGGCGGCTGGTTCACCGTCTCGGTGGCGGGGCTTCTGGCCATGGTGATGATCACCTGGCGGGACGGGCGGGCTGCCCTGGCCCGGCGGTTTGAGTATGCCAGGGGCCCCATTAAAGTCCTCTTGCAAGACCTGGAAACCTATCATCTGGTCCGTACTCCCGGCACCGCCGCCTTTCTGTCGGTCTCACCCACCGGCGTCCCGGTGGTGCTGCTGAATTACCTCAAGCATAACGAAGCCCTGCCCGAAAGAGCCATCCTGCTCTCCATCATCTCCGTCGATACCCCCTATGTTCCCAGAAAAAGGCGGATCAGCCTGGACGAACTGGGGCAGGGTTTCTACCGCCTGGTGGCTTCTTATGGATTTATGCAGACCCCCCATGTTCCGGAAATTCTGGAGATCGCCAGGGGACAAGGCCTCGACCTCGATATTCGTGCCACTTCCTTTTACCTGGGCCGGGAAACCCTTTTGACCGGCGGCGACACCCACATGGCCTCCTGGCGCAAAAGCCTGTTCACCTTTCTGTCCCGCAACGCCTGGAACGTCTCCACTTACTTCGGCATTCCCCCTGACCGGGTGGTGGAGCTGGGGAGCCAGGTGGAAATCTAAGGGATGGGGGGACAAAGACCCCTGCCCTTAGGCGGCAGCTGAATTTCCTCTGGAAAAGTTAATCCCACACAATGCCCAGTTGGGTATAAGGCCGGCTCGTCACCCTCTCCAGATTCTTCCTGGCCGGTTCATACGTCGGGTCCATCTCCAGAGCCACCCGGTAATTGGTCTCCGCGTCATGGCGATCACCTTTGGCCTCGCAGATGCCGCCTAAAATGTTATAGGCCTCCGGCCGGTTATGTTTTATGAAAATGGCCTTTTTGGCATAGACCCGGGCAACCTCGAACTCCCCGGCCTGAATGCTTTGTCTGGCCAGAGCGACATAATATTCATATTTCCGGGCCGGCCGCCCTTCCGGGGCGGCTTGCAAAACCCGGCTCACCATGTCCCGCACGGCAGTGGGATCAAAGGGTTTTTGCAGAAAATCCACCGCCCCGATTCTCATGGCCTCCACCGCCACCTCGATGGAGCCGTACGCGGTGATCATGATGACCATCAGGTCGGGGTATTTATCCGCGACCCGCCGCAGGACTTCCAGCCCATCCATGCCCGGCAGCTTGAGGTCCAGGAGCATGAGTTTAAATGACTTTTCCTGAAGCTTCTGCAACGCCTCTTCCCCGGTGCCGGCAGTGTCCGCCGCAATGTTCAGGGCTTCCAGGGCCAAAGACAGGGTGAGGCGAATGTTTCTTTCGTCATCCACGATTAATACGGCCGCACTGCTCATGAGCATTCTCCTTCTGCACAACGACTTGGCGAGCCGTGGGGTTAAAAGGACGGCGCTTTCCCCACCGGCTGTTAACCATGAGATTGCCTCTCAGTTTTGGGGAGGGTAAACCAAAAGGTGCTGCCCTGGCCGGGTTCGCTCTCCAAGCCTATTTCTCCGCCATGGGCCTCGATGATATTCCTGGCAATGGCCAGACCCAGTCCCGTGCCTTTTCTGACACTCCCCGGAACCTGAAAATATTTACCAAAGACCTGGGCCTGATATTCTTTGGGTATGCCTTCCCCGGTATCCCTGACTTCGAATCTGACGAACTCTCCCTCAGGCACGGCCCGGATTTCGATGGCGCCCCCCGCCGGGGTATGCCGGATGGCGTTGGTGATTAAATTGGCAAAAACCAGCTCCAGGCGCTCGGGGTCGGCAAAGACTTCCTCACCGAAGGGCGGCGGGAGGTGGGACAGCCTGAGTCCCCGCTCCTCCGCCAGAAGCCGGTGTTGGTTGACGGCCTGCTCCATGAGAGGGGCGACTCCAACCGGGATACGCCGCAGCTCCAGTTTGCCTGACTGGACGCGGACAATGCCCAGAATGTCATCCACCAGGTTCCGCAAGCGCTCGCAGTCTTCCCGGGCGGCATAAATCAGGTCGAGCTGCTTTTCCGTCATGGTTCCCGCCAGTTGCTCCAGCAAAATATGGACGGCCAGCTGGAGAGAAGTCAATGGCGTCCGAAATTCGTGGGCAAAGGTGGCCACCAGGTTCTTGCTCATGTCATCCAGCTTGCTGAGCAGGGTCACGTCCCGGAGGACAATACTGATGCTGCCCAGACTGCCCGTGTCGTCATACACCGGTGAAGCCTGGGCCAGCAGGTAGCGCTCCCCCTCGGGGGCGCCGATTTTCACCGCCTCGTCCAGGTCCAGGGGCAGATAAGCCCCCCTGCCGGCCAGCACGTGTTTCCAGGCTTTGTCGATGGCCGCGGCCAGCGCCGCTTCCAGGGTTCTCACCGATTCACCGAGAAGGCCGGACAAAGCGGGACCCAACAGGGCCAGCGCCGCCCGGTTGACGTTGATGATCTTCCCCTCGAGGTCAGTGGAGATTACCGGCTCAGGCAGGCTGTCGATGGCCGCCTGGGAGGCGTGTTGGGCCTGGAGCAGCTCCCCCAGAGAACTTTTGCGGTAGCGGTCCAGGCTGTCGGTCATGGTGTTGAACTCCCGGGCCAGCAGGGCAATTTCATCGCTGCCCTCTACCTTAGCCCGCACCTCCAGGTCCCCTTCCTTGATCCGGCGGGCGGTTTGGGTGAGCACTGACAGGGGCCGGATAATCCGGGTAGTCAGAGCCATGGAGGCGATGATGCCCACCAGGGCCGCCAGCAGCGCGGCCAAGGTGATGAAAGTCTCCAAACGCCGGGAAAATTTTCGGACCTCATCACTTTTTCTGACCATGGCGTCCTGGTTCATGGCCAGAATATGATCCGCCCCTTCCTTGACAGCCAGAAATTTGGGCAGGAGTTCGGCAAAAAACCGCTTCTTCAAAACTTCGAGATTGCTCTCCTGGATAAAATTCTCATAGGCCGCCAGATAATCCCGCCAGCGTTTCCCCAGGGCTGCGGATGCATCCTGTTCCCCCTTTTCCGTGATATTTTTAACCTGGGCTTCCAGTGCTTCTTCAAAAATGGCGCGGTGGCGCCAGGCCAGTTGTTCGCCTTCCTGCCGCCTCCCTAGAGCGATAAAAAGCGCCGCCGAGTCCATTCTTTCGATGGCTTCCTTCATGCGCTGGGCCGCCAGCACGCTGCGATAGTTATCCTTGAGGATCCTCTCCGAACTTTCGCCCAACCGGCCGATGGTGGTGATGGCAATCACCCCCAGCACCAGGAGCGCCAGGGCCAGGGGGACCTGGGCCAGGAGGAGTTTGGTTTTGAGAAGCATTTCCCCTTACTCCTCCTCTTCAAAGGAAATGACATGCACGTCGAACCCGGCGGCCTCTTCGATGATGCGGTGGGTCACCGAACGGCCCAGGAGCCTGCGCCACCAGGGCTGCTGAGAGCGGCCGATGACCAGGTGGCCCACCCCGTGGGACCGGGCAAAGTCGAGAAGCGCCGGCACCGGGTCCGAGGCTTGGAGGCGGACCACCTCCGCGCCCAATTCCCGGGCCTTCTGAAAATGTTCCAGGAGGTGGCGCTGGGTTTCGGCGTCAATCCGGGTGGGGGCCTCCCCCGGGGTTTCCACATAGACCACGAACCAGTGGGTGTTGAGGCGTCCGGCCATGCGGGAGCCTTTGCGCAGCAGCGTCCTGGCCCGGGGGGAGGCCGAGGCCATGCAGACCATGACCCGGCCCAGGGCCCGGGGGGCGGTTCGGCCCAGCAGTTCCAGGTCGTCGGGGCCCGCTGGCTGCCGTCGTCCCAGGCTTTCGGCCACTTCCAGAAGGGACAGCTCCCGCAGGGTGGATAGATTGGCGATCTTGAAGAAATGGTCCAGGGCCCAGGGAATCTTGTCCTCGGTGTAAATTTTGCCAGTTTTCAGGCGCTCCATCAAGTCATCCACCGACAGGTCCACGGTGACCACCTGGTCGGCTTCCTTCACAAAGGTGTCGGGGATGGTCTCCCGGACCACCACCCCGGTCACCCGTTCGATGAGGTCGTTCAGACTCTCCAGGTGCTGGATATTGAAGGCGCAGATGACGTTGAGGCCCGCCTCGATGATCTCCAGGATGTCCTGATAGCGTTTCCGGTGGCGGCACAAGGGTACATTGGTGTGGGCCACTTCGTCCACCATGGCGATGGCCGGGCGCCGGGCCAGGACCGCATCGAGATCCATCTCTTCCACCGTGATGCCCCGATATTCGAACTCCTTGCGGGGAATCACCTCGAGATCGCCGATGAGCTCCGCGGTTTCGGCCCGGCCATGGGGTTCGATGTAGGCCAGAACCACGTCCACGCCGCGCTGTTTCAGGGCGTGGGCCTCTTTCAGCATGCGCACGGTCTTGCCCACCCCCGCGGCAAAGCCGAGGTAGATCTTCAGCCGGCCGCGCTTGGCGCGCTCCAGCAGATCAAGAAAATCCTGGGCCCGGGTGGTAGTGGTCATGTCAGCAGTTAGCAGTCAGCAGCCAGTTCTCAACTTTTTTCCTCGTTCCCAAGTTGACCGGGGAACGACAAGGTTTTTAAAACTGTCATTCTGAGGAAGCTCCGCGACCAAGAATCTCATTCCTATTTGAAAACAGGAGATCCTTCGCGGCGCTCAGGATGACAAAAATGCTTTTTGTTGATGTCTCAATTCGCCACCCTCCCAAACTGCCGGTCCAAAGCCGGTAGCCTAGCGCGGGAAAGCGCCGCGCATCCCGCCTTTGGGAGGCTTGGGAGTGATGTAGGGTGGGCACTGCCCACCACCATGGCGGGCAGGGACGGCCGCTACGGCTCACTCTTAGGCCTGCCAAACTGCCGGTCCAGGGCCAGGTTTAACAAGAGCACGTTGATCCGGGGCTCGCCCAGAAAGCCCAGGTCCCGGCCATCTAAATTGGTTTGGATTATGGCCTCAATCCGCTCCGGCGAGACCCCCCGGGCCCTGGCCACCCGGGGCGCCTGCCACAGGGCCCCCTTTAAAGAAAGGTGCGGGTCCAGGCCGCTGGCCGAGGCGGTGACCAGTTCCACGGGAATGGGAAAAGCGGCCCCGGGGTTTTGTTGGTGCAAACGTTCCACCTCCCTTATAGCACGATCCCGGAGCTTCCGGGAAGTGGGGCCCAAATTTGAGCCGCCGGAGGCCAGGGGGTCATAGCCCGCCTCCCCCGCGGCGGACGGCCGGGGCTGGACATAGGCCGGGTGGGAGAACCGCTGGCCGATCAACTCCGAACCTATGATACGCCCCTGTTCATCCCGCCAGAGGCTCCCCCCCGCCTGATGGGGAAACAGGAGCTGGGCCAGGCCGGTCACCAGCAGGGGGTAGGCCACCCCGGTGAGGAGCAGGGTGAACAGGGTAACTCGCAGAGCAATCACTAATGTGTTGACCATGGTTTAGCCCTATGTACGCCAGGTTGTTTTGTAGGGGCGGGTTTGAAACCCGCCCTTACGTCAGAGCCTGGAGAAGCAGATCAATGGCCTTGATGCCCACAAACGGAGCCACCAGCCCCCCCAGGCCATAGACCAGCACCAGACGCCTAAGCAGGGCCGCGGCGCCCAGGGGCCGATAGCGCACGCCCTTCAGGGCCAGGGGGATCAGGAGCACGATGATCAGGGCGTTGAAAATGACCGCAGACAGGATGGCGCTCCGGGGGGAGGTTAATCCCATGAGGTTGATGGGCGCGATTTCCGGATAAACCATCACGAACATGGCCGGCAGGATGGCGAAATACTTGGCCACGTCATTGGCAATGGAAAAAGTGGTCAGGGCCCCCCGGGTCATGAGCAGCTGCTTCCCCACTTCCACCACCTCCAAAAGTTTGGTGGGGTCGGAGTCCAGGTCGATCATGTTGCCCGCTTCCTTGGCGGCCTGGGTGCCGGTGTTCATGGCCAGGCCCACGTCGGCCTGAGCCAGGGCCGGGGCGTCATTGGTGCCGTCGCCGGTCATGGCCACGATCTTGCCTTGGGCCTGCTCCTCCATGATCAGGCGCATTTTGCGCTCCGGGGTGGCTTCGGCCAGGAAGTCATCCACCCCGGCCTCCCGGGCGATGGTGGCCGCGGTGCGGGGATTGTCGCCGGTGACCATCACGGTCTTGATGCCCATGGCCCGGAAGCGCACGAAACGCTCCCGGATGTCGGCCTTGATCACATCCTTGAGATGAATAACCCCCAGGAAGCGGGAGCCTTGAGACACGGCCAAAGGCGTGCCCCCGGCGTCGCCGATGCGGTGCACCACCTCTTCCAGATCAGCGGGGACCTCGCCGCCCAGGGACTGCACCTGCTGGCAGATAGCGTCCACCGCGCCTTTCCTGATGCTCAGTCCCTCCAGATCGCAGCCGCTCAGACGGGTGTGGGCGCTGAAGGGAATGAAGTGCGCCCCCTCCAGATGCAGGGATGGCTCCGTAAGGCCAAAGTTTTTGGTGACAAATGCCACGATGGAGCGCCCTTCGGGGGTTTCATCGGCGACGCTCGCGACCCCTGCGGCCATAGCCAACTCCCCCAGGGTCACCCCCGCGGCAGGCAGCAACTCCGAGGCCAGGCGGTTTCCCAGGGTGATGGTGCCGGTCTTGTCCAGCAACAGGCTGTCCACATCCCCCGCGGCCTCCACCGCCCGGCCGCTCATGGCCAGGACATTCTTGCGGATCAGACGGTCCATGCCGGCAATGCCGATGGCGGAGAGCAGGCCGCCGATGGTGGTGGGGATGAGACAGACCAGGAGCGCGGCGATGACCGTGGTCGACAGGGTTATGCGGGAATAAGCCGCCACCGGCACCAGGGTGACGCAGGCAACGAGAAAGACGATGGTCAGGCCCACCAGGAGAATATGGAGGGCGATTTCGTTTTTGGTCTTGTGCCGCACCGCGCCCTCCACCAGGGCGATCATTTTGTCCAGGAAGGAATCCCCGGGGTCGGCGGTGATGCGCACCACGATGCGGTCGGACAGAACCTTGGTGCCCCCGGTCACCGCGGAGCGGTCGCCCCCGGCTTCCCGGATGACCGGGGCTGACTCCCCGGTGACCGCGGACTCGTCCACCGAAGCGATGCCCTCGATGACGTCCCCATCCCCGGGGATATAGTCTCCCGCCTCAACCACCACGGTGTCCCCCTGGCGCAGGCTGGAGGCCGGGACCTGGACTTCACCACCGTTTACCAGCTTCCGGGCCGGGATCTCCCGGCGCATTTTCTTGAGGCTGGCAGCCTGGGCCTTGCCCCGGCCCTCCGCCACCGCCTCGGCAAAATTGGCGAACAGTACGGTGAACCAGAGCCACAAGGTAACCTGGCCGGTGAACCATAACGGTTCCGCCCCGGCGGCAGGGGCGACGAGGTCCCGCAGCCACAGGAGGGTGGTCAAGAGCGCCCCCACCTCCACCACGAACATGACCGGGTTTCTCATGACCCGTTGGGGCGCGAGTTTATTAAAGCTGTCCGCCGCCGCCTGGCGCAGGATGGCCTTATTTAACAGGGAAATCTCCGGACGAGGATGGATGGTCATGACTGAGCCTTCCCCTAAAACAGCCTGCCCTGGCGGGCCAGAAACTCTTCCAGCAGCGGTCCCAGGGAGAGCACCGGCAAAAAGGTCAGCGCCCCCACGATCAGGACCACTCCCACCAGGAGCACCATGAAGAGCAAGCCGTTGGTGGGAAAGGTCCCCAGACTGGGGGGCGCCGTCTTCCTGGCGGCCATGGAGCCGGCGATGCCCAATACCGGAATCATCATCCAGAAGCGACCGAAAAGCATGGCGATCCCCAGAGAAATATTCCACCAGGGGGTGTTGGCATTTAAGCCCGCAAAGGCCGAGCCGTTGTTGCCGCCGGCGCTGGAGCAGGCATAGAGGATTTCGCTCAGGCCATGGGGTCCGGCGTTATTGAGCGCGGCCAGGGCGTAAGGGGCCGCCGCCGCCCAGGCCGACAGCCCCAAAATGATCAGGGGGAAGACCAAAAGGTAGAGCATGGCCAGCTTGATTTCCCGGCCTTCGATCTTTTTCCCCAGATATTCCGGAGTGCGGCCCACCATCAGCCCGGCGATGAACACGGCCAGGAGCACAAAGATCAGCATGCCGTAAAGCCCCGCGCCCACGCCGCCGAAAATCACTTCCCCCAACTGGATATTCAGCAGGAGCATCAAGCCCCCCAGCGGGGTGAAGCTGTCGTGCATGGCATTGACCGCGCCGCAGGAAGCCGCGGTGGTGATGGCGGCAAAAAGGCTGCTGGCCGCCACCCCGAAGCGGATTTCCTTGCCCTCCAGGTTGCCGGGAAGCTGGTTTACGGGAAGTCCGGCCAGCGCCGGATTGCCCCGGGCTTCGGCCCAGTAGGTGACGGCCGCCCCCACAAGGAACATGAAAGCCATGGCCCCGAAGATCACCCAGCCCTGCCGCTGGTCCCCGGCCAGGCGCCCATAGGTGTAGGTCAGGGCCGCGGGAATGGCGAAGATCAAGGCCATTTGCAGGAGGTTGGTGAGCGGCGTGGGGTTTTCGAAGGGATGGGCGCTGTTGGCGTTGAAAAAGCCGCCGCCGTTGATACCGAAGATTTTTATGGCCTCCTGGGAAGCCACCGGCCCCAGGGGGAGGGTCTGGGCTCCCCCCTCCAGGGTGGTGATTTCCAGATAGGGTGAGAGCGTCTGGATGACGCCCTGGGAGACCAGAAACAGGGCAACCGCCAGGCAGACCGGCAGGAACAGGTACATCAGGGCCCGCAGCATATCCACCCAGAAATTCCCTACGGTCGCCTTTCCCTCACCGGCAGGGGCGACCGGCCGCCTTGTCAGCCCCCGGGCCAGGACCAGGGCCACCGCGAGACCGGCCGCGGCGGACACGAAATTCTGCCAGGCCAGGGCCGCCATCTGGGAAAAATAGCTCAGGGTGACCTCGCCGCCGTAGGCCTGCCAGTTGGTGTTGGTGACAAAGCTCGCCGCGGTGTTGAAGGCCAGGTCCGGAGGCATCGGGTTCAGTTTTTGCGGGTTGAACGGCAGGCAGTATTGCAGGCGCAAAAGCGCATACGTCGCCGCCACCCCGGCCAGACTGAACAGGAGCAGGGCCAGGGCGTATTCCGGCCAGGTCTGCTCTTTTTCGGGATTGACCCCGCCGAGCCGATAGCTCAAAGCTTCCAGCGACCTGAACACCCGAGGCCCGGGCCGCTTTGGGTCCTCAAAGACCCGGTAAAGGTAGATGCCCAGGGGTTTGGTGACGGCCAGCACCACCAACCCGTATATGACAATGTGGAGCCACCCCGATACAGTCATGGCCAATCCTTAAAAGCGCTCCGGCCACAGCAAGGCATAAAACAAATATCCCAGAAGGGCCAGGGAAATCAGACCGCCGATGGCATGTTCCCAGGTCATGTTCTGCTCCTACCATTTCCCGGTGGCCAGCACATATCCCCAGGACAGGATGAAGAAGACCAGGATTCCAAGCCCAATCAGCAGGTCCGGCATAATTCTCCCCTCTCTCGCCAGGGCGCTCAGCCGCCAAGTCGCGAATCGTTCGCCCCACGATCAAGCAGGGGCATCATGTTCCTTCGGGCCTGACTGCCGTCACAGCGTCTTATACCAAGTTGCACTTAAACGGCGACAGAAGATTTTAAGCCTCAAAAAGCGCAGGCTGAAGCCTGCGGCTGCAGAAAATAGCTTTTTGAGCGCAACCCGGTATTAAGAGGCTGCTATCTGGAAATGCAAAGGCTGAGCCAGCCTTAATCAATCAAATTTTACTTTATTATCAACTGGTTAAAAATCAGGCGACCAAAGGGGGGATTGCAAAATGCAAGGTTTTCCAAAGAGAGGCTTTTAAAATGCAGGGGCCTTGGCTTTATGAGGTGGTAAATGAAGGTTGGCGCTTAATCCTCTTCCTCATATTTTTTCCGCTTGCGCCAGAGAGTGGAGGCATCGATGCCCAGGATATGGGCCGCTTCCTCCAGGGTTGAGGTGCGGGCCAGGACCCGAAGCAGGTGCTCCCGCTCGATGATCTCCAGGGAATGATTCCCGCCCAAAACCAGCGCCGCGGTTGCCCCCTGGGGAGCGATTTGCTCGGGGAAGGCCTCCGGTTCGATGACCGGGGCGGGCCAGAGGATCAGGGCCCGTTCCAAAATGTTGCGCAACTCCCGAATATTCCCCGGCCAGGGATAGGAGAGCAGGGTGGCCAGGGCCTGAGGCGACAGCTCCGGGGTGGGGCGCCGGGCCTGTCGGGCAAAAAAATCTAGAAAGCGCCGGGCCAGCATGGGGATGTCTTCCCGTCGCTCCCGGAGCGGGGGCAGGCTGATCTGCACGGTGTTCAGGCGGAACAGCAAGTCTTCCCGGAAACGGCCGGCCTTGACTGCCTCATCCAGGTTGCGGTTGGTGGCCGCCACTATCCGCACATCCGCCCGGCGGGTGCGGTTTTCCCCGAGCCGCTCGAACTGCTTTTCCTGGAGAAACCTCAACAGCTTGGCCTGCAGTCCGGGCGAGATTTCGCTCACTTCATCCAGGAACACCGTGCCCCCCCGGGCGGCTTCCAACCTGCCTTCCCGGTCCCGGGTGGCGCCTGTGAAGGCCCCTTTGGCGTGGCCGAACAACTCGCTGGCCAGAAGCTCCTCGGTCAGGGTGGGACAACTGATGACCACGAAGGGGCCGCCGGCGCGCCGGCTTTGGGCGTGCAGCCATCGGGCCAGGACCCCCTTGCCGGTGCCGTTTTCGCCGAGCAGCAGCACCGAGGCCTCCGCTGGAGCCACCCGGGCCGCCATCTCCAGGGTGGCCCGCATCCTGGGAGACTCCGTCTCCAAGACCACCTCCGGGACGGCTTCCCGGAGATGCCCTTGCAGCTCCTCCACCTGGCGGGACAGATGGAGGCGTTCAGACAACCCCTTCACCAGATGCTCGATCTGCGCCGGAGTAAAGGGTTTGGGGAGATAGTCCCGGGCCCCCCGTTTGATGGCCTCCACTGCGGTCTCAATGGTGGCGTAGGCGGTAATCATGACAATGGGGAGGCGCGGGTTAAGGGCGAGCAGTTTCGGGAGAAGCTCCAGGCCGCTCATTTCTTTCAGGCGCAGATCCACAAAGGCCAGATCGAAGGCCTGGCTCTCCATCGCGGACAGGGCCGCTCCCGCCGTGGCCACCGCCATGACCCGGCAGCCCATCCCTTCCAGACAGGCGGCCAGCGTCACCCGTATGTTCTTCTCATCATCCACCACCAGGACCGGGAGCGGAGCGGGAGCCGGGGCTTTGGGGACAGGGGCCTTATCCATGAAGATTCATTCGGGGTTTCTGCAAACTTAATCTATTTCCCCTCGCGAGGGAATACAAACCCTGATGATTTAAACCTGATGCAGACAACTCAATGTGGCAACGAGTTTCACAGCACTATTGAACCATGGACTTGCACTATCCATATAGCTTGCCCCCATGGTGAAGAAAAATTGCGGCTAGGGTCTGATGAGACTATCATTGGCCGGCTTGCTGGTCGGAAAAATTGGTCAACTCCTCTTTCGAAATAGACCCATCCCGGTTGGCGTCCATTTGCAGGAAGCGCCGACGGCCGC
>JBGSLA010000198.1:0-10315 GCA_041740935.1 Desulfobaccales bacterium
CAGGGAATAGGGATCGGCCCGTTCCGCCATCTTTCAGGCCCTGGAGGGACAGCGCCGGGACGCGGTGCGGCGCCTGTGGCTCACGGCTTCAGGCGGCCCTTTCCGCACCTGGCCCCCGGAAAAGCTGGCCGCGGCCACCCCGGCCCAGGCCCTCAAACACCCCAACTGGGCCATGGGGGCCAAGATCACCATCGACTCGGCCACCATGATGAACAAGGCCCTGGAGGTCATCGAGGCCAGCGTCCTGTTCGGCCTGCCCGCCTCCCGGGTGGAGGTTATGGTCCATCCCCAAAGCATCATCCATTCCCTGGTGGAATTTGTGGACGGCTCGGTCCTGGCCCAACTGGGCTGGCCGGACATGCGCCTGCCCATCGCCTACGCCCTCACCTATCCCCGCCGGCTGCCTTTGCAGGCCGAGCCCCTGGATTTGGGAAAAGTGGCCCGGCTCACCTTCGAGCCCCCGGACTTCGAGCGCTTCCCGGCCCTGCGCCTGGGCTACGAGGCCGCGGCCATCGGGGGCACCATGCCCGCAGTGCTCAACGCCGCCAACGAAGTGGCGGTGGCCGCCTTCCTGGAGGGCCGCCTGTCCTTCCCCGGCATCCCCCGGGTGGTGGAGGAGACCATGGCGGCGCACTCCGCCGCGCCCCTGGAAAGCCTGGCCCAGGTCCTGGAAGTGAACCGTTGGGCCAGGGAATGTGCCCGGGAATTGGTCCAGTGGTCAGCCTGATCAAGCCAAGCCCCTGGACTTGCGATAAAATGAGCGATTTTCGAAAAAAATGGTAAAATTACCAAAACTTTCAGCGAATATCATGCGGGCGTTCACGCGCCCAGGAGGCCGCATCCCGCCATGTTGACACCTTTGGCCGCCGCCGGGCTGCCTGTCCAGATGTCCAGCCTGTTCACCTGGGTATCGCCGTATCTGACGACCATCGCGGCCACCATCGTGGTCCTGGGAGTCCTGGTGTTTGTTCACGAGTTCGGCCATTTTTCGGTGGCCAAGCTCCTGAAAGTCCGGGTGCAGGTTTTTTCCCTGGGCTTTCCCCCCAAACTTATCTCCAAAACCTTCGGCGACACGGACTATCGCATTTCGGTGGTGCCTTTGGGGGGCTATGTCAAACTCCTGGGGGAAAACCCCAACGATGAAGTGCCCCCGGAGGACCTGCCCTATTCCTTTCTGCACCGGCCGCTGTGGCACCGGGGACTGATTGTCCTGGCCGGGCCGGCCTTCAACTTTCTCTTTGCGGTTCTGGCCCTGTTCATGCTCTTTGCCCTCTGGGGCATTCCCTATATGCCCACCGAGGTGGGCCGGGTCATCGACGGCTCCCCCGCGGCCCGGGCCGGTCTGCAAGCGGGAGACGTCATCACCTCAGTGGGCGACACCCCGGTGAGCCGCTGGGAGGAACTGGCCCAGCAGATCCGCCGGCACGGCGGGCAGCCGCTGCCCATTGCCGTGAAGCGGGACGGCCGGGACCTGAAATTCACCCTGACCCCGGAAATCCGGGAGAGCGAAAATATCTTCGGCCAAAAAGTGGAGGCCTACCAAATCGGGGTGGCCTCCGCCGAACGGCTGGTCACCGAAAAGGTGGGGGGCCTGACCGCCATGGAGCAGGGACTGTTTTATTCCCTGCGCATTGCGGCCCTCACCCTGCAAAGCATTTATAAATTGCTGGCCCGGGAAATTTCCATGGACACCCTGGGCGGCCCCATCATGATCGCCCAGGTGGCGGGCAAGCAGGCGGAAATGGGCTTTTCCCACCTGCTGCACTTTATGGCGGTGTTGAGCGTCAACCTCACCCTCCTCAACCTCCTGCCCGTCCCCGTGCTGGATGGGGGGCATCTGGTCTTCCTGTTCCTGGAGGCGGTGCGGGGCAAACCCCTGGCCTCAAAGCACCGGGAAATGGCCCAGGCGGTGGGCATGATGCTCATCCTGACCCTGATGATTCTGGTCTTTTACCATGACATCATGCGCCTGGTCTCGCCGAAACAGTAGCCGCCGTGCTGCTCCTGGCCCTGGACACCGCCACTAACCGAGGCAGCCTGGCCTTGCTCGAGGATGATCAGATCATCTCGGAGCTGTTTCTTGACGCTCCCGGATCGTTTTTGGTTCATCTGCTCCCGGCCCTGGACCATCTTTTGGCGCAAAGCGGCCGCGGTTTGCCGGAGATCGGGGCCATCTGCGTGAGCCAGGGGCCCGGCAATTTTACCGGGCTGCGCCTGGGGTTGGCCACGGCCCAGGGCCTGGCCCTGGCCACGGGGTGCCTGCTGACGCCGGTCCCCACCCTGGAGGTTTTGGCCGCGCCCTGGGCCGGCCAGCCCCAGCCGGTGGCGGCCCTCATGGACGCCAAGCGTGGCGAGGTTTACCTGGGCCGCTTCGACTGCCGGGGGGAGGTTCCCGAGCCCCTGGGGCCGCCTGAACGCCTGGCCGCCCAAGCCCTGGCCGGAGTCCTGCAACCACCCCTCCTCCTCACCGGCCCCGGCCTCACCGCGCACGAGGACCTTCTCGCCCAGGTTTTGCCCCCCGGCATTTCCCTGGCGCCCGAGGATATGCGACTGCCCCGGGCCGCCTGGGTGGGCCGCCTGGGCTGCCGGCGTCTGGCCCAGGGCCTGACCGTGCCCCCGCCCCAACTCACCCCCCTCTATCTCCGGCCGGCGCTGTAACAGGGTTTTTCGGTTTCTGGTTTTCGGTAAGAACAATCGAAAAGTCAAAACCAGGGATTGTTTGGTGGCGCGGGCCTTAAGTGCCCGCCAGAATAATCGGCTGCCAGGGACGGCTGCCCCACCGGAACAGGGCCGTCTGAAAAATTTTTTAGGAGAGAGGATTCAGGGAGGTGGCTCCCCCACCCTCCCCCTGGGGCACGAGGCTATTTTTTAACCGGGACCACGGGCATCTTGCCCGTGCCACACGGGCTGGAAGCCCGTGCTCCCGGTTGTTGGGCGTGGGGTTGGGGGAAGGGACAGGGGTCCCCCGGCCCCGGCAGCCTGGGCCTCCAGCCCGTGGGCACCCCCCCCTGAAAAATAATTTTTCCTGGGAGAAAAAGCGCTACATCTCCACCGCCTGATAGCCCGCGGGGGTGATGGTGGCGTAGTAATACGGGGGGCCCACTTCCTCTTTGGCCGCGGCTTGCTTTTCCAGGAATTCCCGGCTCATGGCCAACAGTTCAGCAAGGGAGGCCTCGGCCGCCAGGGCCTTCACCAGGCGCATTTCCATCCCCAGGTTCCGGGGCATGACCACCAGATTGCTGACCGGTATGACCTTTAAGGGCTCGTTTTCTTCGCTTCCCAGCAAATACAGCCTGTATCCCGGCGGCGGGTGCTCGGGGACATGACCCGCCAGGATAAAGTACAGGCGCCGGAAGCCTTCGGGTTCGGGGCCGTGGCGGCTGGTGTAATGGGAGTAAGCCCTCCCCAGGAATTCCAGGGCGAAGTCCGCCACCTCGTCCAGATCATCAAGCCCCCGGCGCCGGTCGATCTCCTGACGCAAGGCCGCGGTCAGGGGGACGCTCACCCCGGCGCCGCCGCTCAGGATGGCGGCCGACTTCCCCAGGGGGAAGAGTTTGTCCACCGAAAAAAATTCTGCCTGGCCGCGGTCCGCCAACCGGGTGGCCCGGCTGTCAGTGGCCAGCACCAGGCCGTGGTCGTCAAAGGCCGCCACCGCTTGGGTCACAGGGCCCTCCTCAATTTGTCACCCACATCAGGCATCAGCGCCCCCTTCCTCAGGTTCAGCCTCCACCGCCAGGGGCTTGGCTTTGGCATTATACAACAGCCGCATCCGAAAGGGCGCCAGGGAAAAATCCAGGGAGGACTTGAGGGGCAGGGGGATCATATCCGGGGTCAGGTCCTCTATGGCCTCGACCGGTTTTCCCAAAAGAGCCGACAGATCGGCGATTTCCACCTGCTGCTCCGCGTCCGTGGGGTTGATCACCGCCAGGACCCGCCCCGGCCGCTCCTCCCGGGATTTGAGGAGGAGCGCCGCCGGCCCCGGCCCGGCAGCATCCACCCGCATCATGGGCCCCTCCTCCAAAAGAACCGGGCACTTTTTCTTCAGCCGGTTCACCTGGGTGATATAGGTGGTCAGGTCATAGGTGGGATTTTCCCAGTCACTGGGCCGGGTTTTGACCACATGCGGCTTCTTTTGAAAGCCGAACTCGAAGCCTGCCGGCATCATCAGGCCGGTGGAGAAGAAGGCCGCGAACAGATAGCGCTGCCGGGCCACTTCCACGACCCCGCCGCTTTGCCGGGCCAGCCGCTCGGTGTCGTGGGTCTCCGGGAAGCTGATGGAGGGGGCCAGGCGCCGGTAGCGGTTGTATTGCTTCAGGCACCAGTCCTCTTTAAAGTCCCACCACTTGGAACTGTTGTAGATGAAGTCGAATCCCGCCGACGACAGTTGGTCCAGTTCTTTTAAGCGGCAGCCCAGGGTTTCGGCGAAAAACTGCGCCTCCGGGGTCAGGGCCCGGGCTTCCTTGATGAGCCGGGCCCAGAAATCGCCCGGGATTTTATAGGCCGCGTCGGCCCGGAAGCCGGTAAACCCCAGGCGCAGGTAATAAGACACCACCTGATCCCAATAGTGCAGCAAACCCTCCGGGTCCGGCGGCGGCCAGTAGGCCAGTTCGGCCAAATCCCCCCACACGGTGATCTGGGTGGCGTCGGCGGGGTCGATGCAGGACGGATTTCTAATGCGGCCGTCTTCGTCTTTGGCGTACCACTCCGGGTGATCAAAGGTCAGGGGCGAATCCACCGCGGTGTGGTTGATGACCAGGTCCAGCATGACCCTGAGGTTGCGGCGCCCGGCCGCGGCCAGGAAATGCTTCAGGGCCTGCTCCGGATTTTCCCCTGACTCCGGCTGCAACAGAGGATTGAAGCCGAAGTAATCCTTGACCGCATACAGGCTCCCGGAGATGCCGGGGGTGGTGATGGGATTGAGATAGATCCAGGTGAAGCCCATGGCGGCGATGCGGTCCAGATGCTCTTCCCAGCGGGGCATGGGGCCGAACAGGGGCGGAAAAAGGTTGTAGATCAACGTGGCTGAGGGCATGGCGTGCAATCCTTGGGTGATGGTTTTCTTCTGTCTTGAGATCTTCTTGGCCACAATGGCCACCCCCGGGAGTGAAAATCTCTTGTGGGGGCGGGTTTCAAGCCCGCCCCTAAAGTCTGGGGATTTTCACGGTAAAAGTTTGGGGTGAGCCCAGGGCTCCGGAGCGACTAATCGGCGCAATTGTCCTGATTTATACCAATTTCTCTTTGAGATTAAACCTCTCAAAAAGCTAACAAATTGATTTGTTTAAATTATTTTTGCCAAAAACAGAAAACCGAAACTATTCTAGATATATCAGGACCGCGGCGGGGAGGGCAACCGGAAAGGAAAAATCTCAAACCCCCGGGCTGCCCGCGGCCCGGGCCTGACGCAGGGTTGCCGCCATTTTGAGGACTTCCGGGTCCCGGCGCAGCTCCTCCAGGGTTTGGAAAATCTTTTGCCGCCAATTGGGATGCTGGTCGGTGGTCCCCGGAAAATTCTGCTGCCCGGTGAGACCCAGGATATCCTCCAGCCGGACCTCCACCAGCGCGGCCCGGCTCTGGCCCAGGTAGGCCAGCACCGCCCGGCGCAACTCCTCCGGGCAGACCGGGGGCGAAGGGGAGTAGTCCGGCGGCAGGAGGCCCGCCTGCACCAGGGCCTTAACCAGGATGAGCCGGTCCTCCTGCCGGGCGGCCGCATCCTGCTCGGCCGACTGGGGGGTGGGATACAGATGCAAGCGCCTGCGGAACTCCAGGTCCCGGCCCTCCCAGTAGCCCGCCAGGGTGGGCAGGTCGTGGGTGGTGGCGCAGGCAATGGCCTGGTGGGGGTAGTCCTCCGGGGCTTTGAAGCGATTCTCCCAGGTGCGTTCGAAATAAAACACCCGGTAGGAAAAAATCCGGGCCCTCGCCAGGTCCCGGCGGATGGCCGGGGCCACGGTGCCCAGGTCCTCGCCGATGATCAGGGTGCGCCGGCGCCGGCTCTCGAGCTTCAGGAGGCCCAGGAGCTCCCGGGCCGGATAGCGCACATAGGCCCCCTCCCGGGGCTCCCTGCCTTCGGGAATCCAAAAGAGGCGAAACAGCCCCATGACATGGTCCAGCCGGATGATGCCCCCGGGAGGCAGGTTGGCCCGGAGGGTGTCCAGAAAAAGCCCATAGCCGGATTCTTCCAGCATCCGGGGAATGAGCGGCGGCAGGTCCCAGTTTTGCCCTTTGAGGTTGAAGGCGTCCGGAGGCGCACCCATGGCCGCGCCCCTGGCGAACAGGCCCGGATATCCCCAGGTTTCAAAGCCGCCGGCCGCGGCCCCCAGGGCCAGGTCCTGATAGAGGGTGAAGGGCAGCCCGGCCCGGCCCGCGGCCTCCCAGACTTCCTGGCGTTGTCCGGCGGCCAGCCACTGGACATAGGAGTGAAAGCTCACCTCTCGCCGGTGTGCCGGCGCGAAGGCCGCCACATCCGGGGTATCGGGACGCTGCAAAGTTTGGGGCCAACGGCGCCAATCCTTGGTTCTCTGATGATCGCTTAGGGCTTGATACAGGCTGAATCTTTCCAGGGACTGGCCGCCCTGGGCCACAAACCGGGCGAAGTCCCGGCCCCGGGCGGTGAGGGGAGCCTCCGGCGCACCATGCTCCTGGAGAAAAGCCCCAAACAGGATCTCGAGAAATTTTCGCTTCAGGCGGCGGATTTCCGGGTAGGCCACCAGGGGGGCGTTCCGGAGGCGGGCAAGGCTGGCCTTAAAATCCGGGCTGCCCCATAAATCCTGGGCCTCCGGGGACACCCGCATTTCCGGAATGTCCTCCAGATTGACATATAAAAAATTCAGGAACAGCCGGCTGGTGGGGGAATAGGGGCTCGGGTCGGCATGGTCCCCGGCCTGCGGGGCGTGCAGAGGATTGACGCCCACAAACGCGGCGCCCAGCTCCCCGGCCCAGAGGGTGGCGGCCCGAAGATCGGCAAAATCCCCGATGCCCCAGTTGCCGCGGCTCCTGAGCGCATACAGGGGGAGGTTCAGGCCCCACAAACGTCCGTCCCCCTCTAAAGCCTCCGGCATCCAGGCCTGCCGGGGGCACACCGCCACCAGGGCGTTGCCTGCCTGCTCCCCCCCGGCGCCTTTGACCCGCACGCTAAGCTGATGGTAGCCCTCAGGCAAATTCCGGGGCACGGGCAGGGAAAGCCGGAGATGGGTTCCGGCATCCATCTCCCCCATCTCCTGGACGAGGAGTTGGCCGGGTTGAGGCCGCCAGGCACGTTTTTCGTCGTTTTCGTCGAGAAATTCCCCTTCCACTTCCAGCCGGGAGGGGGCCGGCCGCCCCGTTTCCTTCAGATTGAGCCTCAGGACCCGGCCCCGCCCCATGGTGATGATGGTCAGGGGCGGCAGGAGGCGTTCCGTCTGTTGTCTCCGGCATTCTTCCAGGAAGGCCCGGATTTCCGCCGGCGAGCCCCGGGGAATGCCCATGGCCGCCAGCAGGGCCTCCTGGGTGGCCCGGGACGTGCGGCGGCGCACCCCGAAATTGTCCCAATACTCCGGAGTGATGCCGCACCAGCGACTCAGGGCCGCGATCGCCGCGGCCAGGTGTTTATCGGCCACAGATTGTCCTCGCCGGAAATTTGCTCATCTTAAGGGAAAAATTCTTTGAAGATTCGGGGTCGTCTGCACCTTCGACCTTTCCCAATACCTTCCCGTTAATGTTTATCGGCGATTTGGCTTTTTTCCCCGCGCCCCGGCAAGGCCGCCCGGTTTTTTTTAAGAGGCTGTGCTGAAAAGTTTCTCCTCATCCCCCTCTCCCCCAGCTGGCGGGGGGAAGGGTTGGGGTGAGGGGGGTATCCTTTTCAGGCTTTGCGGGTGGGCCGGTCGGCCCAGAAGGAACCGTTTTGAAAAGCTCTTCCAAAAGCCGTATCCCGGTAGGGCGGCCGTCCCTGGCCGCCCATGGTGCTGGCGGGCACGGAGGCCCGCCCTACCGGGATTTTTTCATCCCTAAAAAAGTTTTTTGTGGGAGAGGGTGGTTCCCACGGGATAGAAGCCCGTGCCAGGGCCGCAGACCCCTTCCCCCTCCCCCAACTCCTTAACTCGGGAGCACAGGCTTCCAGCCTGTGGTTCACAGGCAAGATGCCTGTGCTCCAGGTACCTGGGGGCTGGGAGGGGGGCCTGGAGGGAGGGTGGGGGAGCTGCCGTTCCCCCAGCCCTCCCCCCCCCCCGGACCCATGGGCGCCTGCTCACCACATGACCGTCCCCCGTTCACTCCGGGGTGGTTTCGTCCGGGGAGCCCAGAAGCTCGGAGCCCCGCGGCTGGCTGTCCACCCCCTTTACCCGGGGCAGGTCTTCGGCCTCGGCCCCGCGCAGCTCCTGAAAACGCCGCACTTCGGGGAGAAGCCGGCTGTCATAGGAACCCACCGCCTCATTGAACTTATCCACCGCGGTCCTGAGCCCTTTGCCGATCCCCGTGAAGTGTTCCAGAAAAATTTTCAGCCGCTTGAACAACTCCTGCCCCTGGGTCAGGATGCGCCGGGCGTTTTCGTCGATGAGGTATTGCTGCCATCCTGTGGCCACGGTCTTGAGCAACGCGAAAATGGTGGTGGGGGTGGCCAAAATGATGTGTTTTTGAAAGGCGTAGTCCAGCAGCTGGTGGTCCGTGTCCAGCGCGGCCATCAAACAGGCGTCGCTGGGCAGGTACATGACCACGAACTGCGAGCCCTCCGGCAGGTGGCGGGTGTAGTCTTTGCCGCCCAGGCTGTCCACGTGCTGCTTGACCCGGCGGGCGTGCTCTCCCAGATTTTTGGTGCGGCCGTCCTCGCCGGTGCACTCCAGGGCCTCCAAATAGTGTTGCATGGGGGCCTTGGCGTCCACCACGATGCAGCCCCCCCGGGGAAGCCAGACGATCATGTCGGGGCGGCCGTCCCCCACCCCCTTTTGCAGGTCAAAATCCACCCGCTCCTTCATGCCCGCCAGCTCCGCCAGCCGCTGCAGCTGCACTTCGGCCCAGCGGCCCCGCTGCTGGGCCCCGGACTTCAGGGCATGGCTGAGCCTGCCGGTTTCGTCCCGCAACTGCATACCGAGCTGGGCCAGGGACCCCAGGTTTTGCTTGAGCTCGCCATAGGCCCCTTCCCGTTTGCCTTCCAGCTCCTGAAGATTTCGCTGCATTTCCTGCAAGGCCTTGTCCAGGGGCTGCACCAGATTGTGCAATTGTTCCTTGTGGGCCTTGAGGATATCCTCGGAGTTGGACCGGAGGGATTGGCCGGCCAGCGCGGTAAAGGCCTCCCGCATGGTTTCCTGGGCCCGGTCCAGCCAGTTCAGTCTGCCTTCATCAGCCTGGCGAAAGGCCTTGAGGGAGGCGATCTCCTCATGAAGCCTGATCTTTTCGTCCTGGAGGGTCTTGATCTCCTCTTCCAACAGGGGCAGGCGCAGAACTTCCGTTTGCAGCCGCGCCCGCCGGGCCCGATGGATGAGCCACATGAGCCCCAGGCCGAGGATCAGGCCGGCCGCGCAGGCTCCCAGCAAAGGCAAGAAATTATCGGGGGGCATGTCTGTTCGTCCTCAAGATTTTTTCGGGGGGTGACGATCCGGAGGTAAAAAAAGTGCTAAGCACATAGATCAAAAAAGGGGAAACTGGTCGGAATGAAGAGCGGGGTCTGGACCCCTGCCGCTCCGTTGGGAGTTGTGGTAAAAGTTTCTTTAGACCCTTTATTCATCAAGTTTGTCGACAAGTTATCTTCTGATGGAATCTCCTGCATTGAGAAGATTTGACCAAAATCCTGGGTGCAGGGCAACCGCCTGGCTCAAGCCCAGGCTCAATGAGTTTGACGGATTCCAGGAATGCGCCGGGGCCAGGGCCCGGCCCCGGGAACGGCAGGCCCCTTGAAACCCTGCAGCAGTCAACCGCCGAACCCCTGCCCCCATATCCCTGGCCAAGTTGTATCGGAACTCGGGGGTGGTGTCAATTTTCTTGTCGGCCTTGGTTCCCGCCAGGGATATGAAGGAGGATGTGGCCTGTAGGACCACAATTACGGGTTTTCCTTAAAACGCCGCAGATCATTTGTGGCGGCCTGACTATTGACAAAGCCTTTGGGCCTGCGTATAAAAATAAGGTGCAGTGGGGGATCGTCCAACGGCAGGACAGCAGACTCTGGATCTGCCTATCCAGGTTCGAATCCTGGTCCCCCAGCCAAAAGATACTCCCCGGTAGCTCAGCAGGTAGAGCGGGTGGCTGTTAACCACTTGGTCGGCGGTTCGAGTCCGTCCCGGGGAGCCAAAATTCAATCCGCTGATTTCAGCGGTTCTTGTTTAACGCAAGACCCCGTGGGGTGATCCCCTCG
>JBGSLA010000199.1:0-11175 GCA_041740935.1 Desulfobaccales bacterium
GGTCCAGGTCCTCGTGGGTGGGGCCGGCCGTGACCAGCACCCGCTGTCCCGCCAGGTCCTGCCGGCAGACCAGCCGCGCCAGGGCCTCCACGATGACCTCGGGATCCGGCAGCCGCCCGAACCCGAGAGCGCCGCAGGCCAGTTCCCCGCAATCCGGGGGCATGATTTCGAAACCCCGGCCGGCCAGCCGGGCCACGTTCTCCTGCACCACTGGGTTGGCCCACATCTCGCAATTCATGGCCGGGCAGATGAGCGTCGGCCGGGTGACGGCCAACAGGATGGTGGTGAGCAGATCGTCGCCGATGCCCCCGGCCAGCTTGCCGATGATATTGGCGGTGGCCGGCGCGATGACGATAGCGTCCACCTGCTGCCCCAGAAAGATGTGCTCCAGGGGATTGACCTTGTCGCCCCAGAGGCTGCCGGACACGGGCTGGCCGGTGAGGGCCCCGAAGGTCAGCGGCGCCACGAACTCCATGGCGCTTTGGGTCATCACCACCTTCACCTGGGCCCCGAGGGCGGCCAGCCGCCGGGCCAATTCGGCCCCTTTATACGCGGCGATGCAGCCGCTCACCCCCAACAGAATGCGTTTGTCTTTGAAGGACATGGTTTTCTTTCAGAAACTCGAAACTAAAAAAACGGGTTGTATTTCCGTTCGTGGCCGATGGTGGTGACCGGGCCGTGGCCGGGGTACACCACAAAGTGGTCGCCCAGGGTGAACAATTTTTCCCGGACGCCGTTGATCAGGGCGTCATAGTCGCCGCCGGGGAAGTCGGTGCGGCCGATGGAGCCGGCGAACAGGGTGTCGCCCACGTACACCAAAGGACTGTCGGCATTCACCAGGGAAATGCCCCCCGGTGTGTGCCCCGGGGTGTGGAGGACGTTGAGTTTGATGTTCCCGAAGCTGATGACGTCCCCTTCCTGCACCAAAACGTCGGCCTTGGAGGGACGCATGCGTTTGCCGGTGAAAAACATGGCCTCATTGTCCCGCTGGAGCATGGCGGCGTCCAGCGAGTGGATGACAATCTGGGCCCCGGTGGCGTCTTTCAGGGGTTGATTGGCGTCCACGTGGTCAAAGTGGCCGTGGGTGTCAATGATGTATTTCAGCTTTAAATTATGGTGATTCAGGGCCTCCAGAATCTCGTCTTCGTCTCCCCCGGGGTCGATGACCACCGCTTCCTGGGTCTCTTCGTCCCCGATGATGTAACAGTTGACCTCCAGGAGTCCCACCATCAAACCTTTTTGAATCATGAATACATACTTCCTTTCTTATCCAACCTGATAAAGAAATGCAGGGGTGGCTCCACCCATTATTCTTTGAGACTGCTTTATGCACCTAAGAAAACCAAAGGGCAATTTTCTGTAGCCGCAGCATTCAGGCTGCGCTGAAAGCTGAACGACCGGAAAACGTTATTACGCAGGCTGAAGCCTGCGGCTACATTTATTCACCGTTCCCAAGCAGTGCTTGGGAACGAGACCAGGAAAACTTTGAACCATGAACCTTGAACCTTGAACTCTTACGTATTCAGGAGAAATTTCACTCCCTGAAAACCGAAATAGCCGCTGAACAGGAACAGAAAGCAGCCGCAGCCGGCCAGAAAGCCGCGGTAGAGGCCGTCGGTGAAAAAGTTCCGGCCATAGGCCACCGCGGCCGACACCAGGGTGTACCAGGCCAGATCCGCCAGGATGTGCCCGGCAAAGAACAGGAAAACCCCCACCAGGCCGAACTTGGCCGCGAAAATGACATATCCCAGGCCGATGGTGAGCCACCAGATGAGCCAGTAGGGGTTGGCCAGGCTTAAAAAAATTCCCGACCATACCGGATGCAGGCTGCTGGTTGTGTCAGTTTCCAGCTGAAGGCTCCCGGTTCGGGAGGCCCGCAGCAGCCCCAGCCCCATCCAGGCCAGCACCCCGCCGCCCACCAGGCCCACGGCCCCCAGGATCAGGGGGGTGTTCAAAATGGTCCCCAGACCCACCAGGAGGAGAACCACCAGAGTCAGTTCCAGGATGCCGTGTCCCAGGATGATCAGGGGCCCGGCCCAGAAGCCCCGGCGGGCGGCCTCTCCCACGGTGATGGTTAAGAGCGGCCCCGGCATCAGGGCGCCGGAGAGGGCCACCACAAACGAGGTGACGGGCACCCCGGCCAATATCCAGATGTCCATGCCATTTTCCGGAATTCGGAACTTTTGCTAACAGTTAATGATACCACAGACGGGACCTACACCCAAAACAAATCAGGCAGTTGCCCGTTTTAAGGCTGGGCGCCCTCATCAAATTTCCCCGGCAGTTTCTCCTGGGCCCGCGGCCCACCCGCAAGACCTGAAAAGATCTGTTGAGCTGTAGGGTGGGCGTCCCGCCCGCCGTCTCAACGTGCCGGAGGCGGAGCCAAGCAGAGCTTGGCGGAAAATCCGCTTCCCCGGCGGGAGTTTGGGAACCAGATTAAACTTTGGACCTTGGACCTTGGACCTTGGACTTTGGACCTCTCATTACAGATATGCGGGGCGGGCACTACCCACCGCTTATTCCATCGAACCTAACCCACCAGTTTCCGGGCCAGCTCCCGGGCCTGTTCCAGGGGCTCCGGCCTGTCCTTGACCTCCCCCGCGGCCTGGACCCCCAACGCCCGGACCAGATAATTGTCCTCGAACCCGAACATCTTCAGCCAGCGCTCGTAGCGGGGGTGGATGTCGTTGAACATGTCCTCCCCCGGCGCCCCCTGGGCCAGGAACATGACCGATTTCTTCCCCGGGGCCAGGCGGCTGCTGAAGTCGGCGTTGACCAAGGCGAAGGTCCGGTCCCAAAAACACTTGAGCTGGGCCGACAAGTCACCGAAATACACCGGCGAGGCCATGACCAGAAGGTCGGCCCCCCGGATGGCGTCATACACCGGCGTCAGGTCGTCCTCCACCACACAGACCTCGCTGCCGGACTTGCATTGGCCGCAGCCCTGACAGCCCTTGATATTCATCTGATTGAGCAGGTACACCCCGGTATCCGCCCCCAGTTCCCGGGCGACTTCCAGAAAAGCCTCGGCCATCAGGGCGCTGTTACCCTGGGGCCGGGGGCTTCCCAGCACCGCAACGATCTTCATGACTGGCGCTCCTTATGTTTCTTCAAGGGATTGAAAAACGGCGTGGGCGAGATTCTGCGCACATTCAGCATATCACAGGGAGGCAGGGACTCAAGGGGTATTGCCTGAAAAATCGCTGCACCGGAAGGAGCGGGATATGAGCAATCGCCCTGAACAGTTCAACGCCATAAGGCAGTCCTCACACCACCTCGACCCCTAATTTCTGCAGGTGCCTGAGCGCGAAAGAGTGGGCCTCGGGGTCAAAATCCGCCACCCCGTCCCGGTACACCCGGCAGGGAAATTCCCGGTCCAAAAGACTTATGGCCGTGAACATGATGCAGATGGAGGTGCACACCCCCACCAGTTCCGCCCGGGACACCTCCTCCCGGACCAGGACCTCTTCGAGCCTCGTATGGTGCAGCGCGCTGTAGCGGGTTTTATCCACCCGGTAGTCACCGGCCCCGCAGGGCAGTTCGGGGATGATCTCGGAGCCCCAGGAGCCTTTTACCGCGTGGGGGGCGAACTGGGAAAATTCCCGGTCGTCCGGGTCATGGGCGTCGCACACGAAGACCACCACCCCTCCCCCGGCCCTGGTTGCCTCGATGGTCCGGGCTACAAAGGGAATAATTTCCCGTCCCGCCGGCCCCACGTACAAGGCCCCCCGGGGGTCCAGAAAATCATTCACCAGGTCCGTGACGATCAAGGCTGTTTTGGTCATGGCTTATAGGTTTTCTGTTTTCTGTCCTGAAAAGTGTGCAGCGTGTAGGGGCAGGCGCCCTCGCCTGCCCGCAATGGACAGCCGGGGGCGGCTGTCCCTGCAACAGAAAAGGCTTTTCCTGCTTTGCGGGTGGGCCGCCGGACCATGAGGACCTCCTGGGAAAAGGGCCTCCAGAGGCTATAGCCGGTGGGGCGGCCGTCCCTGGCCGCCCAGGCTTCCGGCGGGCACGTAAGGCCCGCCCCAGCGAATTTCTCCTGGATTTGAGAGGGCCAGGGGCTCCGGCGCCAATGACCTGGGAAGCCCCAGGAGCCGATATCCGGCTTGGCGGCGCCTAACCTGGAGTTCTAACTGCTGACTGCTGACTGCCGACTGCTCCCCATGCCGCCGGCCTCCCTCCCTTTTCAGGTAAACAGGCAGATATTAGCGTCCCGGGCGTACTTCAGAAAGGTTTCTGCGGTCCAGATGGGCACGCCTTCGATCATCTCCTCTTCCTTGATTTCCATCATGTCGATGGTCATGCGGCAGGCGATGAGCTCCACCCCTTCGATCTGGGCCATCTCCATGAGGTCGGGGAGCGACGGGATGTGCGCCTTTTCGGCCTTTTTTTTCATCATGGCCGTGGCCAGGCTGGACATGCCGGGCACCGCGCCCATGACCCCCGGGGGGATGAACTTGGCCTTGTCGATGCCGCCCTTACGCACCAGATTGACGCCCATAAAAGTATAGAACACTTTGGTCTCCATTCCCAGACGGGCGGCGTTGATCCCCAGGATGAGGGCCGGATAGGCCCCGTCCAGGGTGTCCCGGGAACAGATGAAACAGGCTTTCTCTTTTGTTGGACTCACGGCAATTTCTCCTCGTTTGGCATTATGACTTCGCTACCCTGAAGATCTGTCATCCTGGGCCGCCTCAGGCGGCAAAGAATTTCAGCCCCACCAACCAAGATACTTTTTTGCGGTTCAGGTGCGAAACTTGAGTTAAAAATATTACCTTTGAAGGTTTTTGCAAGGTCCAAGCCCAATAATTCAGGAAACCTGAAAGCCCGCAGGTCCCTGCAGCATCAAACTTTGATGGCTTTTTCGGCTGCCGGCCCCGGAAAAAAAATCGAAAAAAAACCCCCCTCGCCCCCGCAGCAGTTTATAATATTGGCGAAGAAAAATTCCCGAGTCTTCAACTCAGCCTTTCCAGGAGGGTCGCCATGTATAATCCCTGGGCGGTTAGCCTCATCATCTTATTTTCCATGCTTTTTCTCATCGGGGTTAACATCGGCGAACTCGACTTTCTTTTGGAACTGGGGAAAACCATCTGTCTGAGCTGCATCGGGGTCGGCTGAATGAACCTGTTCCGGCGTCTGATCCAGACCCTGGTGGCCCTGGGCACCAACGGCTATCTGCTGTTCCCCTTTACCCTGGATATTTATAAAGGCCCCCTCAAGGCCATCTGCCACCCGGGCCTCAACTGCTACGCCTGCCCGGCGGCCCTCCTGTCCTGTCCGGTGGGGGCGGTGCAGAACTTCCTGGGGACCCTCAGGGCCTCGGGCGGCGCGGTCCCCAAAGTCGGAGGCATCGTCATCGGTTACGTCGGGTTCATCGGCGTCCTGGTGGGGCGTCTCCCCTGCGGCTGGCTGTGCCCCTTCGGCTTAATTCAGGACCTGCTCCATAAAATCCCCACCCCCAAATTTTCCCTGTGGCGCCCCCTGCGCTGGGTCAAATACGGCGTGCTGGCGCTACTGGTGATTCTGTTGCCGCTTTTCTGGGTGGACCAGTTCGGTCTGGGCGAACCGTGGTTCTGCAAACTCCTGTGCCCTTCCGGGACCTTGCTCGGGGCCTTTCCCCTGCTGCTCATCAAGCCCGCGCTCTGGCAGAATCTGGGCTTTTGGTTCTGGAACAAAATGGTCTGGCTGGTCCTCATTGTGCTGGGCGCGGTGCTCATCAGCCGGTTTTTCTGCCGACTCCTCTGTCCTCTGGGGGCCTTTTACAGCCTGTTCAGCCGCAACAGCCTGGTAAAGCTCGACTTCCTCGAAGGCAACTGCGTCCACTGTCTGGCCTGCGTGCCCGCCTGCCCCACCGGGGTCCGCCCCTATGAGGAGCGGGACTCCCGGGATTGCATCCTCTGCCTGAAATGTGTGGACGCCTGCCGCTTCGGGGCCTTAAACATCGGCCTGCGCCGCCAGACGCCGGCGCCCCGCAAACATGTGGTGGTGGAAGCCCCGCCCCGGAAGCCGCTTCCCGGGTAAATCCCGAAAAAACTCTTGACACGGAATTTCAGTCTATTTATTATAAGTTATAGATTTTCACCAACCTCAGCCGATGGTAAAAGCTAGGCTATGGCCCTCACCAAAGAGAAGCTCATCAGTCGCTTACAAGTGCAGGTAGGTTTAAGCAAGCAGGAGTCCCGGGCGGTGGTGGAACGCGTTCTGGACATCCTCAAAGACACCTTGGCCAGAGGTGAGGACCTGCTTGTCAGCGGTTTCGGGAAATTCTCGGTCCGGCAGAAAAACGCCCGGCGGGGAAGGAACCCCCAAACCAAAGAAAATCTCATCCTGCGGGCTCGCAAGGTTGTGGTTTTTAAAACGTCCGGAGTGCTGCGCCACCGCATCAACGGCAGCCGCACCTATTAAACCACACCCAGGCCGGCCTGGCCATCAGATTCACACCCGACGGCATCACTCTAGCTGCGTTCACGGTCGGCGAAGCCTTTCTGTCTTCCCCGAGGCGGTGGAGTCCCGTCGGCAACAGGATTGCCCATGCAGTTCGACCCTCGGGAACCGGGGTCCCGCCCCCTGAGTCGGCGCGCCTTTGTTCAGGGGAGTCTCAGCGCCTTGGCCCTCTTCACCCTCCCCTGCCCCGGCCGCGCCTCTCCGGGTCCGGACCTCAAGCAGGGATATCTCAAACCGCATCCGGCGCTCTTCGCCCAGGCCTTGCCCAACAAAAAGGTCAAGTGCCTGCTGTGTCCCAGGGCCTGCGAGGTCGCGGACGGCGACCGGGGGGAGTGCGGCGTCCGGGAAAACCGGGGCGGCAACTACGTCACCCTGGTGTACGGCAACCCCTGCGCGGTGCACGTGGACCCCGTGGAAAAAAAGCCTTTGTTTCACGTTCTCCCCGGCAGTTTTTCCTACTCCATCGCCACCGCCGGGTGCAACCTGCACTGCAAATTTTGCCAGAACTGGGAAATTTCCCAGGCTTTGCCGGAGGATACCTACAATTTCGACCTGCCCCCGGAAAAGGTGGTGGCCGAGGCCCGCCACAGCCGCTGTGCCTCCATCGCCCACACCTACGTGGAGCCGGTGATTTTTTATGAATATATGCTGGCCGTGGGCAAACTGGCCAAAAAGTCGGGCATCCTCAACGTCTGCCACAGCGCCGGCTATGTCAACCCCGAGCCCCTGGGAAAGCTGGCCGACGTCCTGGATGCCGCCTGCATCGACTTAAAAGCCTTCAACAACCAGTTTTACCGGGAGTTGGTGGACGGGGAGCTGGAACCGGTGCTCAAGGCCCTCAAAATCCTGCGGCGCCGGAGCGTGCATGTGGAGATCGTCAATCTCATCGTCCCCCAGCACAATGACCGTCCCGAGGAAATCGCCGCCATGTGCCACTGGATCAAGGACAACCTGGGCCCCCTCACCCCTCTCCACTTCTCCCGCTTCTATCCCATGCACAAGATGCTCAACCTCAACCCCACCCCGGCCAGCACCCTGACCAAAGCCCGGGAAATCGCGCTGGAGGCCGGGCTGAAATACGTCTATATCGGCAATCTGCCGGGCAACGTTGCGGAAAGCACCTTCTGTCATGCCTGCGGCAAAATGATCATCTCCCGGCGGGGGTATCACATCGGCGAAGTCACCATGAAAGACGGCAATTGCGGCCACTGCGGCGCTAAAATTCCCGGCATCTGGAAAGCCCCGCGGGCGGCTTAGGTTCTGGGTTCTGGGTTTCAGGTTTTGGGTTTTGGGTCCAAGGTTTTTGGTCAACCTCATGATAGAAGGTAACAATGTGCGAATCTTGTAACCAGGAAATTGAAAGGATATGGCCGAGGTTGGCACCTGGCCAGATTTTTAGAACACCAGATTTCTCAAAAGGAGCTAATTTTTCTATTAGTTATATTGATAATGATCTTTTGAAAATAAGGACAAGAAATGGTAGCATCGTAAGAATATCAAAGGATGCTTTTTTACATGCTTTGCATTATCTGAATAATAATGGCCATAATGAACAAAATTTATGTGAAATTAGGTCGTCTGATAATCCAGAGATGGCCGGGCCTTTGTGTCGTATATCACGCCAAGTAAATAATAATGTTCGTTGCATAAATTATATTCTACCAATATTAGCTTCATATAATTTAGTCGGAATCAATGGGAACCGGCCGAATACCACATGGTTGTTTTAATTAACTAGTTGAATCTTGGTGTTTTATCTTTCAGGATGTTCTTCTCAGAATAACTTATACCATTAACCCAAAACCCAGAACCGAAAACCCAGAACCCAGAACCTAACCCATGGGATGGCGTTGCGGCATCGTCGGTCTCCCCAACGCGGGGAAGACCACCATTTTTAACGCCCTCGCCGCGGCCCGGGCCGAGGTGGCGGTGTACCCCTTCTGCACCATTACGCCCAACTCCGGGGTGGCGCCGGTCCCCGATCCCCGCTTGGCGCAGTTGGGGAAACTGTTAAAACCCGAGCGCCTCACCCCCACCGCCATCACCTTCGTGGACGTGGCCGGCCTCATCGCCGGGGCCTCCAAAGGAGAAGGCCTGGGCAACCAGTTCCTGGGGCAGATCCGGGAAACCGACCTTATCATCCACGTAGTGCGCTGCTTTGCCGACGGGCGCTGCCCCCATCCCCTGGGAGGCCTGGACCCGGTCCGGGACGTGGAGGTGGTGGAAACCGAACTCCTGCTCGCCGACCTGGAGATCCTCGAGCGGCACCGGGTCAAACTGGAAAAACGCAGGAAGGCCGGCGACAAACAGGCGGATGCGGCGCTTAAAACCCTTGCTAAACTGGAGGACGGGCTCAACCAGGGCCGTTGGGTCCGGGATCTCCGTCTTAGCCCGGCTGAGCAGGCCGACCTGGCGGAAGTGGCACTCCTCACCCTGAAGCCCTATCTGTTCGTGGCCAACGTCAGCGAGGAAAAATTTCACCAGGACCCCTGCTTCCAGGCCCTGGAGGACCTGGGGGGCAGGCGCCGGGTCCCGGTCATCCCCATCTTAGGCGACCTGGAGGCCGAACTTCTGGACCTGTCCCCGGAAGAGCAGGGGGAATTTTTGCACAGCCTCGGGCTGGCGGAGCCGGGTATCAACCGCCTTATCCAGGAGAGCTATCGGATTTTGGGGTTGGTGACCTTTTATACCATCGTGGGCCCCGAAGTCCGGGCCTGGACCGTGCCCTCCAGCACCACGGCCCCCAAGGCCGCCGGAACCGTTCATTCTGATATGGAAAAAGGCTTTATCCGGGCCGAGGTCATGCATTTTGCCGACCTGGCCCGCCTGGGCTCCGTGGCCAAAATCAAGGAAGCGGGTCTCCTGGCCTTGGAAGGCCGGGACCATGTGGTCCAGGATGGGGAAATTCTGCTGTTCCGCTTCCAAAACTGAATCGGACTTGCATCTGTTGTACTATTGTGATAAAATGCACATAAGGTCTGTTGGAGGTGGGTAGTGATGTTTCAAATAGGCGCCTTGGCCGTGTATCCCGCTCATGGGGTGGGGATCATTGAATCGATTCAGGACCGGGAGGTGGCCGGATTTCATCAAAAATTCTACATCATGCGACTCCTGGACACGGACATGATCATCATGATTCCGACCCGCAATGCCCAAAACATCGGTTTGCGCACCGTCATCGACTGCCAGGCGGTCAACGAAATCTTTGATATTCTGAAAGAGCGACCGACCCGGCTGAACCACCAAACCTGGAACCGCCGCTATCGGGACTACATGGAGAAGATTAAAACCGGCTCCCTGTTTCGGGTGGCGGAGGTGTTGCGCGATCTGACCCTGCTGAAATCGGAAAAAGAGCTGTCCTTCGGCGAGCGAAAAATGCTGGACACCGCAAAAAATCTTTTGGTGAAAGAGCTCTCTTTAGTGAATAATAAAAAGGAGGATGAAATCGAAGCTCAGCTCCAGGAAATGCTGGGGTTGGAGGAGAGGGTCCAAGTCTCCTGAAACAAAAGATTTCTGGCAACGTCAGCATCGGGCCAGGCGGCATAACGGACCGGGGGTTCCTCCCAGGGTCCGTGGGGTTTAAGATTTTTCCCCGGCGACCTGGTTCCCTACCGATCCCGGACGATCCGGAAAGGGGGTAGGTCAGAGTTGCTGAAGAAAGTAGCCACCGGGGCCTCTTTGGCCATCGTCTGCGCGGTCAGCGGCTACCTCGTCGGCCAGAACATCCCCCAATTGCAGCAATACTGGTGGGCCGGCTGGGGGGGCGCGGCCGGCGGCCTGGCCGTCGCCTTTCTCACTCTCGGCCTCGAATACCTCATCCGGCGCATCCCCTTAAAAACCATCCTGGGCAGCACCCTGGGGCTGTTCATCGGCTTGGGCATCGCCAAGTTGGCCAGCTATCCCTTTGATCAATTTTTGGCCCAACCTTATCTGCAAATCCCGCTTTACATCATGTTCTCGGTTATTTTCGGCTATATCGGCCTGGTGTTGGGCGGGAGGAAGGTGTCGGAGGTTTGGGCCCCCTCATTTTTAGAGCCCAGCAAAGCCCCTTCCAAGGTCCCCATCCTCCTCGACACCAGCGTCATCATCGACGGCCGCATCGCCGACATCGTGGAAACCGGCTTCATCGACGGCACCATCGTGGTTCCCAAGTTTATCCTGGAGGAACTGCAGTACATCGCCGACTCGGCCGACGACATGCGCCGCTCCCGGGGGCGCCGGGGGCTGGACATCCTGAAGCGCCTGCAGCAGTACAACAACCTGCGCATCGACACCGTGGAAGACGACCTCCCCAAGACCGGGGCGGACTCCAAGCTCGTGACCCTGGCCCGCAAACTCGGGGCCAAAATCCTCACCAATGACTTCAACCTCCACAAGGTGGCGGAACTCCAGGGCGTCGAGGTGCTGAACATCAATCAGTTGGCCAACGCCCTGCGGCTGGCGGTGCTCCCCGGGGAAATCCTGCGGGTCCAGATCCTGCGGGAGGGCAAATCCTACGGCCAGGGTGTGGGATATCTGGATGACGGCACCATGGTGGTCATCGAAAACGCCCGGCGCTTCATCGGCAAGGAAGTGGAGGCCTCGGTCACCAGCGTCCTGCAGACCGCAGCCGGCCGCATGATCTTCAGCGAAATCAAGAATGGCGCCCTCATCCGCAAAGTCTAAAAGCGGGGTTTCGGGGTTCGGTTTTGGCTGCCGGTTCCCGGTCTCGATACCCGGTATTGAAAAGTT
>JBGSLA010000200.1:0-27207 GCA_041740935.1 Desulfobaccales bacterium
GCTGCCCGACCCTTACGGCGTCGAGATGGTGCGGGTGCGGTCCGCGGCGGAAATGCTCCAGGCGGTCACCGGGCGCTTTCCCGCCAGCGAGGCCCTGCTCATGGCCGCGGCAGTGAGCGACTACCGGCCGGAGAGCCTGGCGGATCAGAAAATTAAACGCGCGGGCCAGGTTCAACAGTTCAATCTGGTGCAAAACCCCGACATTTTACAATCAGTCGGATCTCTGAAAAAGCATCAGGTGGTGGTGGGTTTCGCCGCGGAAACCGGCAATCTGGTGGCCGAGGCCAGCCGCAAGTTAAAGAAAAAAAATCTGGACCTGATTGTGGCCAACGACGTCAGCGCCCCGGACAGCGGCTTTGCGGTGGACACCAACGAAGTCACCCTGGTGGCCCGGGGGGAAGCGCCCCTGAAACTGCCGCTGCTCACCAAGGAAGAAGTGGCCGAGAGAATCCTGGACTGGGTGGCGGCCAGGTTGAACGGGGTGAAACAAGGAAGCGTGTTTGTCTGAGAATCCCCGGCAGGAGCTACTTAAGCTGTCGGTCGGCCTGAAGGCCTGGCTCAGGTTTCAGCGCCGCCTGGGGGCCAGGGGCGCACCTCGCCCGGAGGAGCCGTCGCCGCCTGTCCGCCCGGCCATCTCCCCTGAGAGGCTCACCCTGGCGGAAATCCGGAAGGAACTGGGGGATTGCCGGCGCTGCAAGCTGGCGCAGGGCCGCACCCAGATCGTTTTCGGCGAAGGCGCGCCCCAGGCCCGCCTGATGTTCATCGGGGAAGGGCCGGGGAGGGAAGAAGACCTCCAGGGCCGGCCGTTTGTGGGTTCGGCGGGGCAAATCCTCAACAATCTGCTGGCCAAGCTGGGGCTCAGGAGGGAAGAGGTCTATATCGCCAACCTGGTGAAATGCCGTCCGCCGGGCAACCGGGACCCGGAGGCGGACGAAATTGCGGCCTGTCTGCCGTTTTTGCTCAAGCAGATAGACAGCCTCCGACCCCTGGTGATCGTCACCCTGGGCCGGCCGGCCACCCAAAATCTCCTGAAGACCGAGGCGCCCATCACGAAAATCAGGGGCAATTGGCAAAAATATAAAAATATCAAGGTCATGCCCACTTTTCACCCTTCGTATCTGGACCGTTTCCCCCGGGAGCGGATCAAGACCTGGGAGGACATGCAGCAGGTCATGGGGTATCTGGCTGCCCAGGAAGGGGATTAGTGCGGTTTTCGGTTTCCAGTTTTCGGTTTTCGGTAAACAATAAATAGAAGAATCAAATTATTATGTGGATCGCGGGTCTCAACTCCAAAAAAGTGTGGTATCTGGTTGTGTTCCTGGGGGCGTGGCTCTGGCTGTGCCTGGGCGGGGCGGCCGGCGACCAGGCGGGGGGCGCCCCCCGGTCGGTCCAGGTCCTGCCCGCGGTGGGCTCCATCAACCCGGGGTTGGCGGATTTTATCATCGAGGGCATCCGCACCGCGGAGAAGGAAAAGGCCGCGGCCCTGATCATCCAGTTGGACACCCCCGGCGGCCTGGACAGTTCCATGCGGGCCATCAACCAGGCCATAATCAACGCCAAGGTGCCGGTCATCGTGTACGTCTTCCCCAAAGGGGCCCGGGCCGCGTCCGCCGGCGTGTTCATCACCATGGCGGCCCATGTCGCCGCCATGTCCCCGGGCACCAATATCGGCGCGGCCCACCCGGTTTCGGTGGGCCTGGGCAAGATGGACAAGGTCATGGGGGAAAAGGTGGTCAACGACATGGTGGCCTATGCCCGGTCGTTGGCCCTGGAGCGGGGCCGCAACGCCGACTGGGCCGAAAAGGCGGTGCGCCAGAGCGTGTCCATCGATGCCAAGCAGGCCCAGAAACTTAAGGTGGTGGACCTGGTGGCCGAGGACCTGGATGATTTGCTCAAGCAGGTCAACGGCCGGGAGGTCATGGTCGGCAAGGACAAGGTCACCCTGAAAACCCTGGAGACCCCGGTCAAGACCGTCAGCGAAAGCCTGCGCACCCGCATCCTCAAACACATTGCCGACCCCAACATCGCCTATATCCTGATGATTATCGGTCTGGCGGGGCTGTACTTCGAATTGGCCCATCCCGGCGCGGTCCTGCCGGGAGTGGTGGGGGCCCTGAGTATCTTGTTGGCTTTTTATGCCTTTCAGACCCTGCCGGTCAATTTTATCGGCCTGCTTCTTCTGGTTTTGGCTTTTATCCTGTTTATTCTGGAAATTTACGTCACCAGCTTCGGCCTCCTGTCGGTGGGGGGCGTCATTTCCCTGTTGCTGGGCTCATTGATGCTCTACCAGAAAGGAGAGGCCGGGATGGATATCGCCTGGTCCGTCCTGATCCCGGCGGTGTTCATCATTTCCCTGTTCTTCATCGTGGTGGCGGGCCTGGTGGTGAAAAGCCAGATGCGCCGCTCGGTGAGCGGTGACGCCGGTATGCTGGGGGAACAGGGAGTGGCCTATACCGATTTGAAACCCGAGGGCCAGATCTTCATCCATGGCGAGTACTGGCAGGCGGTCAGCGAAGAGCCGGTGGCCGCCGGCGATAAGGTGGAAGTGGTGAGGGTGGTTGGCCTGAAACTTTTCGTACGACCCCCAAAATAAGGGCGTTAGGAGGCTTCCATGTCCCAATTGTTCGGTTGGTATTTCTGGTTAATAATTCTGGCGGTTTTTTTCCTGGTGAGCGCCGTTAAAATCCTGAGCGAATATGAACGGGGCGTCATCTTTCGGCTCGGCCGGGCCCTGGATCGGGCCAAGGGGCCGGGCCTCATCATCCTCATTCCGGTCCTCGACCGCATGGTGAAGGTCAATCTCCAGCTCGTCACCTACGACGTCCCCAGCCAGGACATCATCACCCGGGACAATGTCACGGTAAAGGTCAACGCGGTGGTCTATTTCCGGGTCGTCGACTCCATGAAGGCGATTATCGAGGTGCGGGATTTCTATTCGGCTACCCAGCTTCTGGCCCAAACCACCCTGCGCAGCGTCTGCGGCCAGTCCGACCTGGATGATCTCCTCTCGGAGCGGGAAAAAATCAACGCCCACATTGCGGAAATTCTGGACAAGCACACCGATCCCTGGGGCATCAAGGTGACCCTGGTGGAGCTCAAGGCCATCGACCTGCCCCTCGAGATGCAGCGGGCCATGGCCAAGCAGGCCGAGGCCGAGCGGGAACGGCGGGCCAAGGTCATCAACGCCGAGGGCGAATACCAGGCGGCCGCCAAGATGGCCGAAGCCGCGCACGTGCTGGCCACCGAGCCCATTTCCCTCCAGCTCCGATATCTCCAGACTTTGCGGGAAATCGCCGCGGAGAACAACTCCACCACCCTGTTCCCCATCCCCATTGACTTGTTCAGGCCTTTTATGAAGATGTATGAGAAAATGGAGGAAGGGGAGAAGAAGTAGCAGTTAGCAGTCGGCAGTTAGCAGTTAGTAAAAGCCAAAAAAAAGCTTAAAGCTTATGGCTTACAGCCTATAAGGAGAAAGAATCGTCATGGCTAAAAAGGAAAAAAAGGACAAAAAGGAAAAACCCCTGGATAAAATGACGGCCACGGAATTGCGCAAATACGCCCTGGAGCTGGGGGAAATAAGCGGCGTGCACGGCATGAACAAAGAGGAGCTGTTGGCCGCCATCAAAAAGGTGAAGGGCATCGTCGAGGAAGGCAAAAAAGCCGTGAAAACCGTGAATATGCGGGAGCTCAAACAAAAGGTCAAGGAACTCCGGACCATGAAAGCCGAGGCCTATGAAGCCGGGGAATCCAACAAGAAAATCAATGTCCTGCGCCGCCGCATGAACCGCCTCAAGAAGCGCACCCGCAAGGCGGCCTGAGGGTTTTCTATCCTGAAAGGTTCAAGGTTCAAGGTTATGGCGGCGGGCGGAGCCCACTCTGTCCTGAAAGGTTTTTTGTGGGGGAGGAGGCCAGGGGTCAGTGGACCCCTGCCCCTTCCCCCACACCCCCTCCCCCAACCCCTTAAATCGGGGGCACAGACTTCCAGCCTGTGCCTCACAGACAAGATGCCTGTGCTCCCGGGGTCTTCCTTTATTGCGGGGTGTGTTCATGAAATATTTTGTGGTCTTAAAACGCACTGACGAGGGTTACAGTGTCTTCTGTCCGGGCCTTCCCGGCTGCTGGTCCCAAGGGGAGACGGAAGAAGAAGCCATGGTAAATATTCAGGATGCTATCCAGGAATATCTGGCCGCGGTGGCCGACTCCCTGAAGGGTGAGGATATAAGGGAAATCGAGGTGGCGGTATAATATGCCGAGGCTGCCCGGCATTAACCACCTCCAGGCAATAAGAGCATTTGAAAAGGCGGGTTTTCATATAGTTCGTCAAGGGAAAAAGCATGTGGTTATGTCTGATGGCATTCGCTTCCTTACAATTCCTCGAAAAGACCCCATCAATGCTTTTACCATGGCCGGAATCGTAAAGGATGCCGGTATGAGTTTGGATGAATTTAAGAATCTGCTATAGTCTGTCCAGAAAATTTTAAGTGAGATTAATATGCCGACTTTACCAACATGGGGCGGAAGAAGTACTTTTAATTATCATGGGTCTGTGTAAGATGGAACTACAATTACATACGGGCAAGGCCATACGATATTTATTTCTAGCCAACAATACAACGCTTTGCTTAATCACTTCCAAGGTAAAACTGTCCCTACCGGAACTTTGAGAACTAATCCACCCCCAGGCAGTGTTGGGGAATGGCTACAAAACAATATTACGCAGACAGCCATATCATCCTATGTCTGTTCTATTCTGATTAATGAGGGTTATGCTGAGAGGATGGAGAATGGAAGTATAGGGTTCATCTAATCAGGCCACCAGTTTCGGCTGAAAAAAACCGAAGGGGGTAAAGGCCCGGGACCTTTACCCCCTTCTTTTGTTGCGTATATGTAGAGGTATATCGAAAATCTACCCCGTGAGGCCGGGGAAGATCTTGACGGAGTTGACCGCGGCGTCGTAGAAGAAGCCGGGGAAGATGCCGATGGCCAGGGTGGCCACCGCGGTCAGGACCACCGCGAAGGTCAGCCCGTAAGTGAAGGGGATGGGCCCCAGGTCGGCCTCAGCCGGGCGCATGTACATGAGCACGGTGATGCGCAGATAATAATACACGGACACGAGCGAATTCATCACGCCGAGGATGGCCAGCCAGATGTAGCCCGCCTTGATGGCCGCAGAGAAAATGTAAAATTTTCCCACAAAGCCGGCGGTGGGCGGCACCCCGGCCAGGGCGAACATGAAGATGGCCATAATGGCCGCCAGCCCCGGATACTGGAAGCCCAACCCGGAATAGTCGTAAATATTCAGGTAGCTGTCTTTTTTGCGCCCCACCAGGATGACTACCCCGAAGGCCCCGATATTCATGATGGTATAGGCCAGGAGGTAATAGAGCAGGCTCACCGCGCCGAGCTGGTTGGCGGCCACCAGGGCCACCATGAGGTAGCCGGCATGGGCGATGCTGGAGTAGGCCAACATGCGTTTGATGTTGGTCTGGGCGATGGCCACGACGTTGCCGAGCGTCATGGTGGCCACGGCCAGCACCCACAGGACCATGTTCCACTGCACGGTAAATTCCGGGAAGACCACAAACATGACCCGGGCGAAGGCGGCGAAGGCGGCGGCTTTGACCCCCACGGCCATGAAGGCGGTGACGTTGGTGGGCGCGCCCTCATAGACGTCCGGGGTCCACATGTGGAAGGGGACCGAGGCCACCTTGAAGCCGAAGCCCACGATGATCAGGGCCAGGCCCAACAGCGTCAAGGGCCTGGTGATTTCGGCATAGGAGCCGAGCTTGGCGGCCAGTTCGGTCAGGTACAGGGTGCCCCCGGCGGCGCCGTAGAGCATGGCCATGCCGAAGAGCAGAAAGCCGCTGGCAAAGGCGCCCAGGACCAGATATTTCAACGCCGCCTCATTGCTCCGGGGGTCTTCCCGGAAGAGGCCGGCCAGCACATAGACCGCGATGGACATGATTTCCAGGCCCAAAAAAATCATGATGAAATGGGCGCTGGCCGCCATCAGCAGCATGCCGGTGGTGGCGAACAGCACCAGGGCGTAATATTCACCGAGATTTTTGTTGAACTCCTCCAGATAGGTGGGGGAGAGCAGTATGGTGAGCGCAGCGCCCAGGATGATGATCATATAAAAGTAAAAGGCGAAGTTGTCGAGATACACCATGCGGGAGAAATCCACGCCCGCCTTGCCCCAGAGGCAGTAGGTCTGCCAGGCGGCCACGGCCAGGGCCAGAAGCGCCACGATGGGGAACAGCCCTTTGCGGCTGCTTCCTTTGGGTGAAAAGGCGTCAGCCAAAAGGATGATGATGGCCGCGATGGTCAGGGTGAGCCAGGGGCCGATGCTCGACAGGTTGAAACTGGGTGCGGTGATGGTCATCTCGCCTCCCCCTTAAAGAGGTGGGATAAGGTGAGTTGGGCGCCGCCCTTGGCCTTTTCCATCTGGGCGACGAACTGGGCAGTGGTGGCCTTGGTCTTATTCAAAAAGGTGCTGGGGTACACCCCGATCCAGACGATAAACAGCAGCAGCGGCGCAAAATAGGCGATTTCCCGCCAGGACAGGTCCTTGAGGTCCTTGTTCTTTTCATTGGTAACCTGGCCGAACATCACCCGCTGGAACATCCACAGCATGTAGCAGGCCGCGAAGATCACGCCGGTGGCGGCGATGGCGGCATAGAGCTTGTTGACCTTAAAGGCCCCCAGTAGGATGAGGAACTCACCCACAAAGCCGTTCAAGCCCGGCAGGCCGATGGACGACAGGGCCACGATCATGAAGATGGCGGCGTAGATGGGCATGGGGGTGGACAGGCCGCCGAATTCGGCGATCATGCGGGTGTGGCGGCGCTCATAAATGCAGCCGACGATCAAAAACAAGGCGCCGGTGGACAGCCCGTGGTTGATCATCTGGATGATGCCGCCCTGGACCCCCTGGGTGTTGAAGGCGAACAGCCCCAGCATGACAAAGCCCAGATGGGAGACCGAGGAGAAGGCGATGAGGCGCTTCAAGTCGGTTTGCACCATGGACACCAGGGCCCCGTAAACGATGCCGATGACGGCCAGGATGCTGAACAGGGGCACGAAATAGTGGGCCGCCTCGGGGAACAGGGGCATGTTGAAGCGCAGGAAGCCGTAGGTCCCCATTTTCAGGAGCACCGCGGCCAGGATGACCGAGCCCACGGTGGGCGCCTCGGTGTGGGCGTCCGGCAGCCAGGTGTGGAAGGGGAACATGGGCACTTTAATGGCAAAGGCCAGGGCAAAGGCCAGGAACATCCAGAACTGCATGTGGAAGGGGACGTTCAGGCCGTATAGTTTCAGGAGATCAAAGGTGTAGGTGCCGGTGGCCTTGCCGGCATAAAAATACAGCACCAAAATGGCAACCAGCATGAGCAGGGAGCCGAACATGGTGAACAGGAAGAACTTGACCGCGGCGTACACCCGGCGGGCCGGATTGCCCCAGACCCCGATGAGCAGATACATGGGGATCAGCTGCAGTTCCCAAAACACATAGAAAAGGAAGATGTCCAGGGAGGCGAAAACGCCGATCATGCCGCTCATCATGAACAAGAGACAGATCATGAATTCCTTCACCCTGAACTGCACGTCATCCCAGGTGGCCAGCACGCACAGCGGGGTGAGGAAGGTGGTCAGCATGACCAGCAGGATGGAGAAACCGTCCAGCCCCACATAATAACTGACGCCGTATTGGGGCAGCCAGTCATGGCGCTCCACGAACTGCATGCCGCCGTAGCCGTCGTTGAACCCGAACCAGAGGCGCAGGGACAGGACGAAAATCACCAGGGACAAGGCCAGGGTGTAGCCTTTGAGGACCTTGTCGTTTTTCTGGTCCAGAAACAGCAGGGGCACAATCCCCACCAGGGGGAGGAAGATCAACACCGAAACAATGGGTAGCTGCATGGGCAACTCCTAAGGTTACAGCCCGACGAGATAGCCGACAATGACCGCGACTCCCAGAACGATGGCCAGGGCGTAGTTCTGGAGGAAGCCGGTTTCGAGTTTGCGGATGTGGGCGCTCAAGTAAGCGACAACGCCGGCGGAGCCGTTCACCGCACCGTCCACCACTTTTTCATCCACTCCCTTCCAGAGGAACTGGGAGCTGTCCTTGATGGGCTCCACCACCGCCATGTCATAGATCTCATCCACGAAATACTTATTGTAGATGAGTTCGTAGGCGATTCGGTATTTTTGCGCCAGCACCGTAGGCAGTTCGGGCCGGCGGATATACATGCGGTAGGCGGTGTAAATGCCGGCCAGGGCCACCAGCATGGAAAACAGCATCATGCCTACTTCAAAGGAGATGGCGTAATGCGCCTCATGGTGTCCGGCGGAGTAAATTATGGAAGGGGCCAGGAAGTCCTTGAAGGCATGGCCGCCCTTGATGATGGGGATGCCCACCAGGCCGCCCACCGCGGAGCCCACCGCCAGGATCATGAGCGGAATGGTCATGACCGGGGGCGATTCGTGCATGTGATGGGCTACCTCGGGATCGACCCGGGATTCGCCGTAGAACACCATGAACACCGCCCGGAACATGTAGAACGCGGTAATGAAGGCCGCCACGGTGGCGATGCCCCAATACAGGATATGGCCGTCCACCAGGGAGTGGAACAGGATTTCATCCTTGCTGAAGAAGCCGGCAAAGGGGAAGATGCCGCAGAGCGCCAGGGTGGCGATCATGAAAGTCCAATAGGTTCTGGGGATGTGCTTGCGCATGTCCCCCATCTTGCGCATGTCCAACTCGCCGGAGACGGCATGGCTGATGGAGCCGGCCCCCAAAAAGAGGAGGGCCTTGAAAAAGGCGTGGGTCATGAGGTGGAAAATGCCGGCAGTGAAGGCTCCCACGCCGCAGGCCAGAAACATGTAGCCCAGCTGGCTGACGGTGGAGTAGGCCAGTACCCTTTTGATGTCGAATTGGGCCATGCCCATGGACGCGGCGAAAATGGCCGTAGCCGCGCCCACCAAGGCCACCACCATCATGGAGACGGGGGCCAGGGTGAAGAGGGCGCTGCAGCGGGCTACCATGTAAACCCCGGCGGTGACCATGGTGGCGGCATGGATCAAGGCGCTGACCGGGGTGGGGCCTTCCATGGCGTCCGGCAGCCAGGTGTATAAGGGAATCTGGGCCGATTTGCCGGTGGCCCCCAGAAACAGGAACAGGGTGATGGCGGTGATGACGCCGCTGCCCACCGGGTATTTGGCGGCCAGGGCGAAGACTTCCCGGAAATTGATGCTGCCGAAGGTCCAGAAGATGAGGAAAATGCCCAGGAGAAACCCGAAGTCGCCGATCCGGTTGACCACAAAGGCCTTTTTGCCGGCGTCGCTGGCGGACTGCTTTTGAAACCAGAAGCCGATCAACAGATAGGAGCACAACCCCACGCCTTCCCAGCCGACGAACATCATCAGGAAATTGTTGGCCCCCACCAGAACCAGCATGAAAAACACGAACAGGTTGAGGTAGGCGAAAAACCGGGGGAAGCCGGGGTCGTCATGCATGTAGCCGATGGAATAAATGTGGATCACAAAGCTGACCCCTGAGACCACAAACAGCATGATCAACGACAGGGGGTCCACCAGGAAGGACACGGTGGCCTCGAAGGCGCCGGAGACAATCCAGGAATAGACCTTGATCTCCACCGGGCGGGCATTGACCGGGAGCTTCAGGTACTCAAGGAAGATGGCCACCGTGAGTGCGAAACTCAGCCCCACCATGGCGGCGCCGATGGTTCCCACCAGGTTTTTGGGCATGCGATGCCCGTTGAGGCCGTTGATGAAAAAGCCCACCAGGGGGAAGACCGGGATTAGCCAGGCATACTCGATCATGGGGATTGCCTCACCACTTGAGGATATTCAGGTCGTCCACGTTCACCGTGGCCCGCTGGCGGAAAATGGCCACCACCAGGGCCAGGCCCACCGCTACTTCGGCGGCGGCCACGGTCATGACGAAGAAGACGAACATCTGGCCGTCCACGGCTTTGAAGAAGTCGGCAAAACCGATGAAGGCCAGGTTGACGGCGTTCAGCATCATCTCCAGACACATGAGGATGATGAGAATGTTCCGCCGGATAAGGACCCCGATCGCCCCCAGGGCGAACAGGGCCACGCTGAGACCCAGGACATATGGCAGCGGCACGACCATGTGGAAAACTCCGTTTGCGCTAGAAGCTGTAAGCCATAAGCTATAAGCTATAAGCTAAAAACTAAATACGGTAATCTTTGAACCCTGGGCTTATAAGCTGTTTGTGAAAGCCAAGCCCTTGTTATTGGATTGTTTGTTCTTTTTTCCTTAGAGAAACTCAATCTTAGCCTTTTTTTAAAAGCCTAAAGCTTAAAGCTTAACGCCTTTACTTCAACTTGCTCTTGGACAACACCACCGCGCCCACAATCGCCACCAGCAGCAGCACGCTGGTGACCTCAAAGGGCAGCAGATAGTCGGTGAACAGCAGCTTGGCGATGGATTCCGTGTTCCCCAGACCGGGCTTGACCGCAGCCGCGGGGGGAAAAGTAACCCGGGACAGGCCATAGGACAAAAAGAAGGCCGCGGCCACCGACAGGACCACCCCCGCCACCTTCTGGCCCGAATAGGGGTATTTGCCGGGCTCTTCCGGTTGCCTGAGATTCAGGAGCATGATGACGAACAGGAAGAGGACCATGATGGCCCCGGCATACACAATGATCTGAATGGCGGCGATGAATTCGGCGTGGAGCAAAAGATAAATGCCCGCCACCGCAAAGAAATTGACGATGAGCCAGAGGGCGCTCCGGAGGGGATGGGTCTGAAAGACCACCAGCACCCCGGAGATCAAGGCCACCGCTGCCAAGCCTAGAAAAAGCAATTCCATTCCTTATGCCTCCCTGTGGGGAGTTTTCTGTTCCTGGTTTGCTGTGTGTTGCTGAGCGCTCAAGCCGCTATACCTCGACAGGACCGGTGCTGTCGCCGCAACGCCGGATGGCTGTTAGAGCCAATCCGTGGCCCGCATTTCCGACTTGGCCTGGGTCAGCTTGTCGATGTCGTAAATCAACACGCTTTTGTCGTATTGGGCCAACTCATACAGATTATTCAGTTTAATGGCCCCCTTGGGGCAGGCCTCCTGGCAGAAGCCGCAAAAGATGCAGCGGGTCAGGTCGATGACGAACTGCACCGGATATTTCTCGTGATACTCCCCTTCCGCGGGGACAATCTCTTTGATGGCGTTACTGGGACAGACCACCTTGCACAGGGTGCAGGCCACGCAGCGGCGGTCGCCGTCGTCGTTCACCACCAGCTCCGGATGGCCCCGGAAGCGGGGGTACACCTGCCGCTTTTCCTCCGGGTACTGGATGGTGATGGGCTTGCTGAAGCAGTATTTCAGGGTGGTGGCCAGACCTTTAATCAACGGAATAATCATGTAAAACCTCTTGAAAGAAGCAGTCAGCAGTCAGCGTTCAGCTATCAGTTTTCAAGTTATTATCCTCTGAAAGCACAAAGCTCAAAGCCCAAGGCTCAAAGCTTCAACATCAACATGACCGCGGCGGTGACCACGATGTTCGCCAAGGCCAGGGGCAACATGACCTTCCAGCCCAGTTTCATAAGCTGGTCATAGCGGAAGCGGGGAAAGGTGCCCCTAACCCAGATGAAGAAAAACACCAGGGCAAAGGTTTTAATGACGAACCACACTATGCCCGGCAGGACGGGGCCGTGCCAGCCGCCCAGGAACAGGGTGGTGATGAGCGCACTGGCCACGATGATGTGGCAATATTCCCCCAGCATGAACAGGGCCCACTTCATGGAGCTGTATTCGGTCTGGAAGCCGGCCACCAGTTCGTTTTCGCATTCGATCAGGTCAAAGGGGGTGCGGGCGCATTCGGCAAAGGCCGCAACGAGGAACAGGAAAAACCCCAGGGGCTGATAGACGATGAACCACATGGACTTTTGGGCTTCGACGATCGTGACCAGGCTGAGAGACCCGGCCAGCATGAGCACGCCGATGACGGACAGGCCCAGGGCCAGTTCATAGCTCACCATCTGGGCGGTGAGCCTGAGGCCACCCATCAGGGAGTACTTGTTGTTGGAGGCCCAGCCGCCCAGCACCGCGCCGTACACCGCGAGGGACCCCATGGCGAAGACGAACAGCAGCCCCACGTTGATGTCGGCGATTACCCCCTGGTTCAGGCCCGCGACGGTCAGGTCGATGGTCTGGCCGTAGATAGTGATGGTGGGGGGCAGAATGTCGCCCGCGAAGGGAATCACCGCAAAGGGCAGGAAGGCAGTCACCGCGGTGATGATGGGGGCCAGGGTGAAGAGCACCTTGTTGACCCCCGGGGGCGTAAAGTCTTCCTTGAACAGGAGCTTCAGGAGGTCGGCCAGGGGCTGCAGCAGCCCCCAGGGTCCCACCCGGTTGGGGCCGTAGCGCAGCTGAATGAACCCCAGGACTTTGCGCTCCAGGAGCACGGTGTAGGCGATCGCCGTCAAGAAGATCACCAGGATGACCGTGATCTTCAGGGCCGTGAGAATGATCAGCAGGAGAAGGTTCATAATCTTAGGCCTTCTGAATGGTTACCCGAACCAGATTGGAGTTGAGGGTCAGCTCGTTGGCCGCCGGCTCCCCGAAATGCTCGGGCAGGAAAGCCACTCCCGGCGGCAGATCCGCGCTTATCTTCACCGTGGCGGTAACCTCGCCGTGGGAGGAAATCACCTTGGCCTCTTCCCCTTCCGCCAACTCCAGGGCGGCCGCGTCATCAGGGCTGACCCTAAGCTGCGCCCCCGGGGTCACCAGGAGGGTGGCGCTCGGGGCATGGGTGGTGAAGGAGCCGGAATGCTGCAGGGATTTGCCGATAATCAGGGCCAGGGGCCGCCTGCCCGGCAGGCTGATATCCACATCGAAGGGCTGGAACTCGCCGTTGATTTCAGATGCCACCGCGGGGCAGGGGAGGGCCAGTTTGGGGGCCAGTCCCGCCCAGGAGGGCATAAGCCCTGAGAGTTCCTGGAAAATGTGGGCCGGGTTGCGGTAGCTCATCTTAAAGCCCAACCGGCCGGCCAGGTCACAGATGATCTTCCAGTCAGGGCGCACCCCGTTGGGCGACAGGGCCTGGGCCAAAACGCCCAACTGGCCGCCGCTGCTGAGATAGGTGCCTTCCTGTTCGGCGTGCACCGCCACCGGCAGGACCACGTCGGCCAGCTTGGCGGTGTCGGTGAGGAAGGCGTCCTGCACCACCAGAAATTTTAGCTTTTTCAGGAGCTTTTCCGTGCGGGAGCGGTGGGGCAGCCAGCGCACCAGATCGCCCCCCAGGGCATAGAGGGCCTGGGGCGCGGCTTCATCGCCCTTTTCCAGAAGGTCCAGCATCTCCACCAGGGTGGGGCCGGCCTCGGCCGCCGGGGGCTTGGCCCCGAAGAAGGCCGCGGCATTGTCGGCGTTCAGCGGCAGATAGCCGGGGAGCCGGTCGGGAAGCACGCCAAGTTCGCAGACGCCCCGGGTGTTGGCCTTTTCCGCAATGGGATAGAGTTTGCTGCCGGGAGTGCCGGGGTGGCCGATGAGCAGGAAAAGATCGGCCAGGGCCAGGACGGTTTGCTCGCCCTTGTCCTGCCCCAAAAGCTCGGTGCCGAAGATGATGGCCGGGGCCTTGGCCGCCAGCAGCAGCCGGGCGGCCTCTTCGAAGGCGTGGAAGTCCTCCAGGCCGCAGCGGTTGGCCCACTCCTTGGGGCCGTATTTTTTGGGAATTTCCTGGAACTCTTCCCAGCCCTTGGCCGTGACGGCCGGGGCCAGTTCGGGATTGGCCGCCAGCAGGGCCTTGATCAGCCCGGCCACCAGCAGGCGTTCGGCGCCGGGCTTGCAGCGCAGGCTGACGTCGGCGTAGCGGTCGAACTTGGTCTGGCGGGGATTGGCCACGATGAGCTTGAAAGCCTCGTTTTGGCGGGCCTTCATGACCGCCCAACCCAGCGGCGGCATCTCCGGGGTGAGGTCCGCGCCTATCACCAGGGCCAGGTCTGCCTGGGGAAGTTCGTCCAGGGTGCCCAACACAAAACTGAAACCCTGGCCTTTGGTCCCCTCCGCCACCGTGTAGGGAGAGGTGAAGGGCGCCTTTTTGCCGGCCGGGCCGGCGACCCCGGAAATCTTGGGCCAGCCGAAGACCTGGGCCAGGGCGGCAATGGCTTTCATATAGTGCAGACGGGCGGGGTTGTCGATGTTGTTGGTGCCCAGGCCCGCCCGGAAAAATTTCTGGAACAGATAATTGGCCTCGTTGGTGGCCCGGGGGGAGCCCACCCCGTAAACCGCGCCGGCGCCGGCCGCATCGATAATTTCCTGCAGACGCTGGGCGGTGAGCGCCAGGGCCTCCTCCCAGGTGGCTTCCCGGAAAGCGCCGTTTTCCTTGATCAGCGGGGTTTTCAGGCGGTCGTCGGCTTCCACCACCCCGAAGCCGAAGCGCCCCCGGCCGCAGAGCAGCACGGTGTCTTCGTTCACCACCCGCTTGATCTGGCCGTTTTTGGTCTGCACGGTGTAAATGCAGCCGCCGCCGCAGAAGGAGCACACGGTTTCGGTCTTCTCCACTTCCCAGGCCCGGGCGCTGTATTTAAAGACCTTGTTGATCAGCGCCCCCACCGGGCAGATGTCCACGCAGGAGCCGCAAAATTCGCAGTCCAGGGGCAGAAGGCCCGAACCCAGCTCGGTGTAATAGCCCCGGTGCATGAAGTTGATGGCCATGGCCCCCACGTGGTCCCGGCAGATGCGCACGCAGCGGCCGCAGGCGACGCAGCGGTCGGGGTGGCGCTCGATGAGCCGGGAAACATAATCGATGTTGGGGGCGATGGGCTCAGCTTCATAGTCCACCGTGCCGACGCCCAGGGCGTGGACCAGGTCCTGGAGCTCGCACTCGCCGCCCTTGTCGCAGATGGGGCAGTCCAGGGCGTGGTTGATGAGGACCAGCTTGCCCAATTCCTGGCGGATGGCCAGCACCCGCTCGGAATTGGTGACCACCTCCTGGCCCTCGGCCACATAGGTGGCGCAGGCAGGCAGCGGCCGCGGGGGTCCGGGCTTCACCTCCACCACACAGATGCGGCAGGAGCCGATGGGCTTCAGGGCCGGGTGATAACAGAGGTAGGGAATGAAGATGCCGTTCTCTTTGGCGACTTCCAGGATGGTTTGGCCTTTCTTCGCCTGGATGGCCCGGCCGTCGATGGTGAGATTAACCATAAGTCTTTCCGTCTTATGTAGGGTGGGCAACGCCCACCTTTAAATTTCGGCGGGCAGTGCCCGCCCTACCTATCCACGTCCGCCAGGACGATGTCCATGGTGCCGATGATGGCGATGAGGTCGGCGAACAGCCGCCCGGTGGCCAGCTTGTTGGTGGCGTTCAGCACCACGAAAGACGGGGTCCGGATTTTCACCCGGAAGGGCTGTCCGGAGCCGTCGGACACGATATAAAAGCCCAATTCCCCTTTGGGGGCCTCGATGGCCTGGTAAATTTCCCCGGCGGGCGGGGTGATGCCTTCCTGGATGAGCTTGAAGTGGTTGATGAGCGCCGCGATGTCGGTGTAAACCTTGTCCTTCGGGGGCAGGCTCACCCGGGGGTCGTCCACTTTGATGGGGCCTTCGGGCAATTTTTCCAGGGTCTGGCGCAGGATGCGGTTGCTCTGGAGCATTTCCTGCATGCGCACCAGATAGCGGGAATAGGTGTCCCCGGCTTTGGTGCCCAGGGGCACTTCAAAGTCAAAGTCCTCGTAGCTGGAATAGGGATTATCCCGGCGCAGGTCCCAATCGACCCCTGAGCCCCGGGCCATGGGCCCGGACCAGCCCCAATCGACGGCCTCTTCCGCGGTCAGGGTGGCGACGCCCACGGTCCGTTCCTTCCAGATGATATTCTGGGTGAGGAGATTGTCGTAATCCTTCCAGTTGTCGGGGAATTCCCGGACAAATTCCATGGCCTTGGCCACAAAGCCCTCGGGCAGGTCTGCGGCCAGGCCCCCGATGCGGAAATACAGGGGGAACATGCGGCCGCCGGAGACCATTTCGCAGAGGTCCATGATTTTTTCCCGCTCACGAAAACCGTAAAACAGCGGGGTCATGGCCCCCAGGTCGTGGCCGTGGGTGCCCATCCAGAAAAGGTGCGAGGCGATGCGGGTGAATTCGGCCATGATCACCCGGATATACTGGGCCCGCTTGGGCACCTCTATCCCCAGGAGCTTTTCCACCGCCAGGCAGTAGCCGAAGTTGTTCACCTCCCCGGCCAGGTAGTCCACCCGGTTCATCAGGGGCAGGCATTTGTGGTAGGTGCGGGCCTCGCAGAGCTTTTCAATGCCCCGGTGAAGGTAGCCGATATCAGGGTCGGCCCTGCCGATGACTTCGCCGTCGAGCTCCACCTCCACCCGGAGCACGCCGTGGGTGCTGGGGTGCTGGGGGCCCACGTTCAGGACCATGGTTTCCGTCTGGGGAATGGGCTTTACTGTTTCCATGTACACTTCCTGCAAGTTCTTGGCGTAGGGTTTGCCTGGGCCGCCGGGTTTAGGCGTCAGGCGGCGTTATTTCCCCCGGGTGGGGTATTCCTTGCGCAAGGGGTAGCCCGACCAGTCCTTGGGAAGCAGAAGGCGCCGCAGATCGGGGTGGCCCTTGAACTTGATGCCGAACAGGTCGAAGGCCTCCCGTTCGTGCCAGTCGGCGGTGGACCAGATCGAGGTCACCGAGTCGATGACCGGCGCGGTGTCGCTTTCCAGAAAGACCTTCAGGGTCAGGCGGTCGTGGTTTTTATGGGAATACAGGTTGTAGGCCACCGCAAAACGGGGGCTTTTGGGGGAGTAATCCAGGCCGGCGATTACCGACAGATATTTGAAGGCTACGGTGGGGTCATCCCGGAGGAACCGGCAGATATCCCGGATGCGGCCGGGTTTGACCACCACGGTGGTGTCCCCCCGATAGTCCACCACCTCCACGATCTCGGACGCAAACTGCTTTTTGAGGAGATCCACCGCCGTGTGCATCAGGCCGCCTCCCGCCGGGCCGCAAGCTTATCCCGGTATTGTTGGGTCAAAAAGGGATCTTGGAGGATTTTCTCATGGAGCTTCAGGATGCCGTAGAGCAGCCCTTCCGGCCGGGGCGGGCAGCCGGGGATGTACACATCCACCGGCAAATAAAGATCGATTCCCTGGACCACCGCATAAGAATCGAAAATTCCTCCGGAAGAAGCGCAGGCCCCCATGGCGATGACCCACTTGGGCTCGGTCATCTGCTCGTAGATGCGCTCGATGGCGGGCATCATTTTCTTGCAGACGGTGCCGGCCACGATCATCAGGTCGGCCTGGCGGGGGCTGGCCCGGAAGGCTTCCATGCCAAAGCGGGCGATGTCAAAGCGGTTGGCTGCGGTGACGATCATCTCGATGGCGCAGCAGGCAAGCCCGAAGGTGCAGGGCCAGAGGCTGTTTTTTCTGCCCCAGTCCACGAGTTTCTCAAGGGTGGTGGTGAGGACGTTGTAGCCCAGTTTTTCTTCAATGCCCATGCATATGCTCCCTTGACTATAGGCTAGTCTGGAGTTTGGTTCGAATGTCTGAGTCCCTTCTTAAAATCCCCCTAATATCCCTCTTTACTAAAGAGGGACTTGCCATGCCGTTGTGCTTAGCTCCCCCCTTTTCTAAAGGGGGGCTGGGGGGGATTTGTCAGGAACTCCTTTACCGTTATTCTACTCCCACTCCAGGGCGCCTTTGCCCCAGACGTAGGCCAGGCCCACGGTCAGGATGCCGATGAAGATCAGCATCTCCCAGAAGCCGAACCACCCCAGCGGCTTGAACACCACGGCCCAGGGGTAGAGAAAGATGGCTTCAATGTCGAACACGATGAAAAACATGGCGATGACGTAAAAACGCACCGAGTAACGGAGGCGGGCGTCACCGATGGGGTCCATGCCGCATTCATAGGCCAGGTCTTTCTGGTAGGTGTGGGTCTTTTTGCCGAGGAACTCGGACATGCCGATAATCAGCCCCACCAGGCCGATGGCGATGACCATGTAGATCAGGATAGGCAAGTAGTCGATAAGCATACAGAAACCTATGTGAGCGGTTTAAGGTTGCTTTATTTATAGTTTTTAATCCTTGTTCCAAAGTTTGTCTTGGAAACCAAGGGTCATTCACCTAAACAAAAATCTAACCAGGAACTGAAATGTATTCAGCAAAGCTCCTGGATTCCGGCTGAGGCAGATTGTCTTCCCGCATCCCTTCCAAGTGGATTTTTAAGGCTTCCGACATACGTTGCAGGACTTTTTTCCGAGTGTGTCCGGTGGCCACGCAACCGGGCAGGTCCGGACAACAAGCCGAATAATTGCCGTTCGCCTTCTCCACTGCGATGAGGTAACGTTCCAAATCTTTCATTGCGGCGGGCAGTGCGCCCTACACCAAAAGAACTTGGTGGCACATCCAGGCCTAAAGGCCGGAACCAAACGGAAAAAATTGAAGTGATTTCTTAATAAGATTGGCATGATGCAAGCAAAATCTTTGTCGAAAAACAAGAAACTCAAAATTAGTAGCACAGGTGTCCTCGCCTGTGCTGCCGCCACGGGCTGGAAGCCCGTGCTACCGATATTAATGCCCCACGGCCTTGGCCTTGGGCTTATTGCAGATCCCCAGGGGGCAGGTGCCCGCCACGTGGGCCAGCCATTCATCCCGGAAGCGCTCCATGGTGGTCTTGAGGAAGGAATAGGGGCTCCACCCCAGGGCGCAGTTGGCGCTGTCCACCATGGCCTTGCTCAGGGCCAGCATCCGGTCCATATCCGCTTCGGTGCCTTTGCCTTCGGCAATTTTGCAGACCATTTCGTAGAGCACCCGGGTGCCCCGGCGGCAGGGCAGGCAGAAGCCGCAGGACTCATGCTGGAAGAAATACATCAGGCACTTGACCACGTCGATGATGCAGGTGTTCTCGTCCATGACCAGCATGGTGCCCGAGCCCACCGCGCCTTCCACCTTGGCCATGGCCGCGTATTCCAGCGGCGTGTCCAGATGCTCCGGGGTGATGAAGCCGCAGGCGGCCCCGCCGGGCTGCACGGCCTTGATCTTTTTGCCTTCCCGGCAGCCCTTGCCGATCTGGTTGATCAGGGTGGACAGGGGCATCCCCATGTTGGCCTCGACGATGCCGGGGGAATTCACATGTCCGGTCACCTGGAAAATCTTGGTGCCCTTGGAGTCTTCGGTGCCCTTGGCCGCGTACCACGGGGCGCCCCGGACGATGATGTCCGGCACGCTGGCCCAGGATTCGACGTTGTTGACGATGGTGGGTTTGTACCACACCCCCACCTGGCCGGGGAAGGGCGGCTTGACCCGGGGGTTGCCCCGTTCGCCCTGAATGGACTCGATGAGCGCGGTTTCCTCGCCGCAGACATACGAGCCGCCGCCGGTCTGGATCTGGATGTGGAAAGAAAAGCCGGTGCCCATGATGTTGTCGCCCAGGAGATTTTTGGCGACAGCCTGGTCGATGGCGCTTTGCAGGCGGTGCATGGAGAGGTAATATTCACCCCGGCAGTAAATATAGCCGAAGCTGGCGCCCACCGCGAAGCCCCCGATGGCCATGCCTTCCAGCACCCGGTGGGGATCGCCTTCCATGAGGTAGCGGTCCTTGATGGTGCCCGGCTCGCCTTCGTCGGCGTTGCAGATGATATATTTGGGGGAAACCGGCACCGGCCGGGTGAAGGACCACTTCAGCCCGGTGGGAAAGCCGGCGCCGCCCCGGCCCCGGAGGCCCGAGGCCTTCACCTCGTCCACCACCTGTTCATCGGTCATGCCGGTGACCACTTTCTTCAGGGCCTCATAGCCGCCGTTGGCCAGGTAGTCGTCCAGGCTCATGGGGTCGATTTTGTCCACGTTCCTGAGCAGGGTCAGCTCGTCGGGGCTGGCGGGATAGTCGCTTAAAGGATTGGTGGTGCGCCGCAAAGTCTTGTAATCCGGCGCCTTGCCCGCCCGGTAGTCGGCCAGGATCTGCTTCACCCGGTCCGCGGTCAGGCGGCCGTGCACCACCTCGTTGATCTGCATGGCCGGGGCGATTTCGCAGACGCCCAGGCAGGCGGTGTGCTCCAGGGTGAAAACCCCGTCGCCGGTGGTTTCGCCCGCGTGGATGCCCAACTCCGCCTCCAGCACCTCCTGGAGGCTTTCGGCCCCCATGACATGGCAGGGCGGCGACTCGCACAGGCGGATGATGTATCTTCCCCGGGGCTGGGTGGCGAACATGGTGTAAAAACTCAGGACGCCGTAGAGGTACGGGAAGGGCACATCGAACCCCCGGGAGACAAGCGTGAGGGCTTCCTTGGGGAGCCAGTTGCCGCAGACGCTTTGCACGGCGTGCAGGGCGGGCAGCAGACCGCCCTTGATGCGGCTGAAACGGGAGCAGATATCCTGAATGTCGGTTATCTGCGAGGGACTCAGTTCGGCGCTTTCGACGGTTTTGATCTCCAGCATGGTGGATCCGTGGCGAGGAATTGTGAAAAATTTCTTAATTCCCAGCTTTTTAATCCCAATCCGTCTGTGTGTCAAGTCTTTTTTTGGAAAAAACCGGGAAGAAATCTATCCCTTGAATGGCAGGGGAAAATTCTCGGCGCCAGGTCCCTGTTCTTGTGGGAATGCGCCGGCGACTTTTGAGGAATTCCTCTGACTGGTTCAGCGGCCGCCCTGCTGGTGAATTCCCGCCGCCTGAATGGGGAGGGTAGGGCAGGGGTGGAGATTTGCACGTAGGTTCTGAAAGGTTTTCGTGGAGACCGCCTGTCAAATAACCGGTGGCCCAGGTTTGCAACCTGTGCTTGCACAGGCGAGGACACCTAAGCCGCCAGGCTTCCCAAAGGCGGGAGGCGCTTCGCTTTCCCGCCCTACGCTCCTGGAACCCGCAGGAAACCGTAGGGTGGGCTCCGCCCACCATTACTTTTCTCGGCGGGCTGTGCCCGCCTGCACGACTGTAACCGCTGAGACGGGATTCCAGCCCGTCGCGGCACAGGTTGAAAACCTGTGCCACCAGGCTTTTCCTGGCATCGAGAGAGACAAAGGCTTATGCGCGACTATCCGGATTGGCGACGCCGGGGGCGCCGTGCAAAAACTTTCAGCCAGGCAACCGCTTCCCTGAGGGCCATCTTGCTGAGCCACAAGTAACGCCGGTTTCGCCAATAATGCCCGATGACCCCGGGGACCGGCAGGGGATGGAGCGCCACGGCATGGCGCCGAAAATGGCGGCGGAACAGATACCGGGCCCGGCGCAGGTGGAGGGAGTCCGACACCAGGCCCACGGCGTCGAAGTTCCGGTCCAAAATCAGGGGCAGGGTGTTGGCCGCGGACTCCCGGGTGCTGAGGCTGCCTTCTTCCAGCACCAGACTTGCCTCCAGGCGTGCCCGGAACTCCGGCCCCCACGCATGTTCCACCCGCTCCCGGGCAAAATCGGCCATGGCCCGGGCCTCGGACACCGACAGGCCTATCCTTGAGCAGCCACCCGTCAGGATAAGGCAGCTCGTGCCCCCGCCCTGATGCCAGAGGGCCAGGGCGTGCTCCAGGCGCATGCGGGCGATGCGCCCCGGCCGGCCCTGCGGGTTGATCCGGGCCCCGAGCACGATGAGGCAGTTGAGGGAAAGGTTTTCTATCATGGCCTTTAGCTGTAAGCCATAAGCTTAAGCTTTTTTGGGAAGGATGGGATTCTTCTTCTTTGGGCAGAACATTGCCTTCAAAGGACAATGTGCAGGATGCCGCACATACACCAGGCAGTGGCGCCCAGCCCGCCCAAAGCCTCTGAAAAATCATAAAGCTTATAGCTTATAGCTACTTCTTGCGCCGCTCCCGGCGCAGGGCCCGGGTGCCGGACTTCCACTCCGGTTCGTCCTTCTTGCCTTTGCTTTTGGCCCGGACCGGCTTTTGCAGGAAGTCGGGGAGGTCCAACACCACCGTGCCGGGGAGCGGTCGGGGCGGCGCCGCCTTTTCCGGTTTGGCTTTTTCCGGTTTCGGGGGCGGGGGGGCCAGGTGCACAAAGGTCCGGGGAATTTCCAGGGCCAGGAAAAAATCCTCCCCATAGTGCTGGAAATTCACCCCCTGGCGGGCCGCGGCCTGGGCCTGCACCGTAACCAGGACCGGCTCGGGGCTGCGGCGGCGGCCCAGCTTCAGGGCCGCCTCCCGGGTTGTGGCCAAGAGCAGCTCCCGCCCCGGCGGCGCCTTGAGACCCGACTCGAAGACCTGTTCATGGGCCTTGGGGGTAATGGCGAAATACAGCAGGGCCGGCAGGTCCAGGGCGGCGCGCCGGAGGTCGGCCGGTCCGGGGACGAGCCCCCTGATCCGCTCCCCCGCCAACTCGAAGCGGGGCGGGTGGATGAGGCCGGCCAACTGCTCCAGGTGGTGGTGCCTGACGTGTCCCCAACCCGGCTCTGCGGCCAGGGCGGCCAAAAGCTGCTTGACCGGGACAAACCCCTCCGGATCCAGCACCAGGCCGAACTCATCCGGCCGGTGGCACAGCAGATAGGTGAGCATTTTGCCCAGACTTTCGAGTTGTCGAGGAAGATGGGTCATGGGCGAATCCGGGAAAATTGCCCCTGTTTTTCTTAAATTTTTCTTTATAATACCACGTTCCCTGCAGATGGAGCAATGTGGCCACAAGGCCCCCAACTGCCCCCGCTGCAGCCTTCCCACAGACCCAACCCGCGTAGGGGCGCAATTCATGGCGCCCCCAAGGCCTGATGAAGACTTTTTTTTAGGGCGGCCCGTGGCTGCCGGCATCGGCGTGCACGGCACGCCCTATGGTTCCACCGCTCTTGGAGCCTGCCGCTAAATTTTCCTGGTTTCGAGAGAGCCAAAGGCTGACTGTCCGGGGAAGCCCGGGGAAGTCGATTCTGCCGCTTGAACCCCAAAAAATTTGCTTTTTTCAAAGATAGTTTAGGAAAATATCTCTTTGGCAAATTCCCTGCCGGAGGGCAATGACTGAAAACCGCAAACCCCCTGAGAGAAAGGTTGACAAGACAAGAATTGATGGTAATTTTATAGGTTAAGCTTATGGACCTTCAGTTTTTCCGGGAACAGCATCGGGAGCCCTTGCGGGAGGCGCTGGTGGTGGCCGAGGAGATGACCTCGGACTATTATCAGCTCACCAACCGCCACTGGCTGGCGGCCCGCTATGACATCTCCACCCTGGCCCACCTCAGGGATGAGGAAGTCTCCCCCCACGCCCTGGCCATGGTGGCCAAGTACGGCGGTTTCCCCTCGGGCCGGGAACTTAAGTCCTCATCCTTTGATTTCTATCGGGTCTGCCTCCAGGATCACAATATTCTGAAGGCCCTGACCTCCCATAACCACCTGAAATTCTTTCCTTTGCTGTGTTACATCCTGACCCATGAACTGGTGCACATCGTGCGCTTCAGCAAATTCGAGGCCCGCTTTGACGCCGCGCCCCCGGAAATGCAGGCCGAAGAAGGCCGGGTGCACCGCCTGACCTGGAACATCCTGGCCCCGTTAAACTCCCTGGACCTGGGGCCGGTCATAGAGTATTACCGGGAACTTTGGCAAGGAGGTTGTGCATATGCCCATCTATGAGTACCAATGCGCCGACTGCGGACAGATCACCGAAGCCTGGCAGAAGTTTTCCGACGCGCCCCTGTCCAGCTGCCCTGCCTGCGGCGGCGCCCTGACCAAACTCATGAGCAACTGCGCCTTTCATCTCAAGGGCAGCGGCTGGTATGTCAGCGATTACAGCAGCAGCCGGCCGAATTCAGCGCCTCCGGATACGGCCAGGGAAGCGACGGAAGCCGACGCCGGGAAAGCTTCTGCCCCGGCCGAGGCCGCGGCCCCGGCCCCGGCCCCGGCCGAGAGCAAGTAACGGCATCGCCGAAACTCCCCCCTGGGGAAGAAAGAGAGCACGCGTGGCAGAAATCAAAAGCGCCCTGGAACTGGCCCTGGAAAAGGCCGAAGCCTACGGCCGGGCCTCCAAAGAAGACCTGCTCCAGGACAAATATAAAGAGCAGGCGCGGCAGTGGGCCGTCAAGTACCTCAAGGAAGAAGACCTGGACCTGGAGAAAGAACTGGCCACCCTGCCCAAGGAGGCCCAAGCCGGGGCCCGCCTGGCCATGAAAGAGGTCTTTTCCCGGAACATCATCCTTCCCAAGGAAGAAGCGGTTGACTCCCGGGTGGAGCGGGCTTTGCAGGGCATGATGACCACTGCCACCGACAAAAAGGTCATGGGGCGACTTATTCAGGAAGTGGACCAGCTCCAGCAGCAATTCCTCCTGGCTCGGAACAGCGCCTACCAGCAGCTCAAAAACAGCTTCATGCAAACCCTGGGCAACTACACCCGGGCCCTGGAAGCGCAGCTCAAATCCAAGGTCCGCCTGGAAGTGGAAAACCTGCCCGAGTTCCAGCAGGAGTGGCGCAAGTTCGAGGGCAACATCATGACCCAGTTTGAGCCCCTGCTGGAAGAGCGCAAACGCAAGATGCTGAACGCCTGAATATTTTTGGGGGGAGGACCGGGGGAGCCCCACTTCCTCACCCTCCCCGCCAACTCACCTCACCGCCCCCTTCATTCAGTGACCAGTGACCAGTTAAAAATTGGCAACGCATATCGGCTGCTGGCAACTGATTCCTGCATACTTGCTCAAGGGGACGGGGGAGGGAATGTGAGGGCGGGGCCGGGGGCTCAAACCATTGGCCCCCTCCCCCACATCCCAATCATTGCCCGGAGGCCCCATGCGTGCGGCGGACAAAATCGGTCCGATCCTGGAGTTGCTTGACCAGACGTATCCGGAGGCCCATGTCACCCTGGACTTCGCCAATCCTCTGGAAATGCTGGTGGCCACGGTGCTTTCGGCCCAGTGCACCGACGTCCGGGTGAATCAGGTGACCCCGGCCCTGTTCGCCAAATATCCCACGGCCCAGGCCTACGCCCAGGCCCCCCTGGCGGATTTGGAAGACATGATCCGCTCCACCGGATTTTTCCGCAACAAGGCCAAGAGCATCAAGGGCCTCTGTCAGAAACTGGTGGAAGACTATGGCGGGGAAGTGCCGGCCTCCCTGGACCAACTGGTGAAACTGCCGGGCATCGGCCGCAAGACTGCCAACGTGGTTTTGGGAAACGCCTTCGGCCTCCCGGGCATCTTCGTGGACACCCACCTGGGCCGGGTGTCCCAGCGCCTGGGCCTCACCAAACACCAGGACCCGGTGAAAATCGAGTTCGACCTCATGCCGCTCATCCCCAAGGAGCGCTGGGTGAAATTTTCCCACCAGATGATCTGGCACGGCCGCCGGATCTGCGACGCCCGCAAACCCAAGTGCCCCCTCTGCCCCCTGCTGCCTTATTGCGATTTTGGGCAAAAGGCCCAAGACGGCCGCGCCTGAGCCCTTTGTTCTCTCAAACCCAGGAAAAATTTGGTAGGGTGGGCCTCCGTGCCCGCCAGCACCATGGGCGGCCAGGGATGGGCGCCCTACCGGAATATGGCCGCCTGAGGAACTTTTCAGAACAGCTCCTCATAGGCCGGCGGTTCACCCGTAAAGCATGAAAAGCCTTTCCTGGTGTAAGGACAGCTGCCCCCGGCTGTCCATTGAGGGCAGGCGAGGGCGCCTGCCCCTACACGCGATAAACTTTTCAAAACAGGACAACGATCACTCGACGAACCCCGAAACCAGGCATTGACAATGGGGAGAATTGATGGCATAAGTCCAAAAAAGCTTTCCATAAGGGGGAGGAAGGACATGCGGCACACCTGGTTTGGAAAAGTGGGGGGAATTTTTCTCATGGCTCTTCTGCTCGGCGGCTGTCTGGTGGCCGTGGGCGCGGCCCTGGGCATCGGCGCCTACCAGTGGGTGGAAGGCACCATGGAAAAGGACTATCCCCGGAAAATGGAGCCCACCTACCACGCCTGCATCGCCGCCTGCAAGACCATGCAGTTGGCCGTCGAGAAAGAAAATTACAGCGCCTTGCACAGCACCATCGTGGCGGGGATGAAGGACGGCACCAAGGTGAACATCGAGCTGGTGGCCCGGCCCAACGACATCACCACCGTCAAGGTGCGCTTCGGCTTCATGGGCAACAAGGACCAGTCGGCCTATTTTCACCGGAACGTCATGAAGAATCTGGGGATTGAATAATACGGTTTTCTGTAAAAAATAATGACGGAAATCAATATGATGGGCGTTTTATGGGTTTCATTTCAATGAGAAATTGGTATTAGGGGTTCGGGGTGAGATAAGGCAGTAACCTTAAAAAAATCGACAAAGGCCGGAAGCAGGTGCTTTCGGCTTTTTTTGTCTGTAATGAAAATTACTTGTGGGGGAGGTGTTTTCCCACGGGCTGGAAGCCCGTGCTACCAGGGACGGGGACTCCTGGCCCCTTCTATAATTATATCAATTTAAAATTAAAATGAAACAAGCTAAATGTCTAACACACTAATTTATCTAATTATTTATTACCGAAAACCGAAAACCGTATTAAAACTGCCGCAGGAAACGCAGGTCGTTGTCGAAGAACAGGCGGATGTCGTCGATGCCGTATTTGAGCATGGCGATGCGCTCAATCCCCAGGCCGAAGGCGAAGCCGGTGAATTCCTCGGGGTCGTAGCCCACGGCTTCGAAGACCGCGGGGTGGACCATGCCGGCCCCCAGGACCTCCAGCCAGCCGGTGGTCTTGCAGACCCGGCAGCCCTCGCCCCGGCAGATGACGCAGGCGATGTCGATTTCGGCCGAAGGCTCGGTGAAGGGGAAGTAACTGGGGCGGAAGCGCAGCCCCACCTCGGAGCCGAACATCTGGTGCACGAATTCGGTGAGAATGCCCTTGAGGTCGGCGAAGGTGACGTCCCGGTCCACCAGCAGGCCCTCCACCTGATGGAACATGGGGGAGTGGGTCATGTCCAGGTCCCGGCGATAGACCTTGCCCGGCGCGATGATGCGCACCGGCGGGCGGCGCTCTTCCATGACCCGGATCTGCATGGGGGAGGTGTGGGTGCGCAGGAGCACCTTGTGGTTAAAGTAAAAGGTGTCCTGCATGTCCCGGGCCGGGTGGTCCGGGGGGATGTTCAGGGCCTCGAAATTATACCAGTCCAACTCCACTTCCGGGCCGGTGACCGCCTCGAAGCCCAGGTGGAGGAAGATATCGCAGGTTTCCGCCATGATGCGGGTGAGGGGGTGCAGGCGTCCCAGGGGCGACCTTCGGCCGGGCAGGGTGACGTCGATGGCCGGGGCCGCAGCCCTCAGCGCCGCCTCTTTGAGCGCGGTGAGGGCCTGGGCCAGCGCGGCTTCCAGGT
>JBGSLA010000201.1:0-6887 GCA_041740935.1 Desulfobaccales bacterium
GGGGAGGGGCAGGGACCTCAGGTCCCTGGCCCCTCTCCCCGCAACACATCCACAATCTAAAGGAGGGAGCCATGCGGGTTGCATTGATCGGCCAGGCAGCGTTTGGCGCGGAGGTGTTAAAGGGTTTATTGGCCAAAGGGCATCAGGTGGCGGGGGTTTTCTGTCCGCCGGACCGGGGGGCGAAACTCGATCCCCTCAAAGAAGCGGCCCAGGCCGCGGGCCTGCCGGTGTTTCAGCCCCAGCACCTGAAAAGCCCGGAGGCCCATGATCAGATGGTGTCCATAAACCCCGACCTGGCGGTCCTGGCCTTTGTCACGGACATCGCGCCGGCCATACTCCTGACGGTCCCCAAGCTCGGGGCCATCTGCTACCACCCTTCCATTTTGCCCAAATACCGGGGCTCCTCAGCCATCAACTGGGCCATCATCAACGGCGAGTCCAAGACCGGCCTCACCATCTTCTGGGTGGACGAAGGCATCGACACCGGGGACATGCTCCTCCAGAAGGAAGTGGAGGTGGGCCCCGAGGAGACCACCGGCGAGGTTTATTTCAATAAGCTCTATCCCCTCGGGGTGGAGGCCACCGTGGAGGCGGTGGACTTGGTGGCCCGGGGCCAGGCCCCCCGCATTCCCCAGGACCACAGCCGGGCCACCTATGACCCGCCCTGCGACGACAAGGTGGCGGGGCTGGACTGGAGCAAACCCGGCCAGGCCGTGTTCAATTTCATCCGGGGGTGCGACCCCCAGCCCGGTGCCACCACCACCTTCCGGGGCGAAAAGGTCAAGCTCTATAACGCCAAATTTCTGGAAGAAGCCCACAGCGCCCCGCCCGGGGAAATCCTGGCGGTGACCGACAAGGGCCTCAAGGTAGCGGTTCAGGGCGCGGCCGTGCTCATTACCCGCTTCCGCACCAAGGAACTGGGCAAAGTGAAAGCCCCGGACTTCATCCAGGCCCGGCAGCCGCAGGCCGGGGAGAAGTTCGGCTAAGCCCCATACGGTTCACTGAAGCAGGTTGAAGAATTGGTGGGCAGAGCCCACCCTACATTTCATTTGCCTTTTTGTCATGCTGAGCTTTGCTGTGTATCGCGCTTTTAGAGCTTCTTCGGTCGCCTGCGGCTCCCTCAGAATGACAGCAACATTGACGTCGCCTCATCTGTTATGGCGTAAGTGAACAGCATTTCGGCTAAGCCACTGACCACTGACCACTGATCACTGGTCACTGATTACTGGTCACTGCTCAATTAATTCTAACCCCTTCATGTACCGATCACTGGTCAACGGGCGGCGGCTGTGCCCCCGGATGTTGGATATACCTTTGCCTCGGAGGAAGACATGCACCTGCTTCAGGGTATGGCCCAGGCCATGAAAAGCGCGGCAGGAAGCGACTCAGCGGATGATCTCAGTCGGGTGGGGGCAGAGTTGGCCAAGGCCAAGGGCAGGGTCCGGGAGGCCCTTCAGACCGCCACCGCCAAAGAGATCACCAGGATTCTCAAAAAACTGGAGAACCGACAAACCCTGACCCCGGAGGAAAAAAATCTGGTGGGCCTCTGGGTGGTGGGGGACGCCGAGGGCTACACCAAGATGGAAAATGATTTCGGGGAGTGGCGGAAAGAATTTCGCCGTCTGAGCCAGGTCCTGGAGACATATGAAGGCAAGGACCCCTCGCCCCCGAACCTGGTGGAAGTGCACGGCGTCCTGGAGGATGCAGTCCGCCTCACCTCGGATCTCGCCAACTTCCTGGAAAAAAAGGATCGGGTGCAGCGCTTCCAGACCGCGATCAACAACCTGACCCCGGACGACGCCGATTTCCTGATTTCCATGCTCAGAGCCATGTTGACCAGTGCGGATATGTAGCTGGGGGCTTTGAGCTGTGGGCTGTGGGCCTTGAGCTTTGAGCTCTGGACCTTGAACTTTGAACCTTGAACTTTGAACCTGACTGATCCGAGGCCCGTCTTGGATGACAGCCACATAAAACTGCGCTATTTCACCGCCAACCTCATCGGCCTGGCGATGATCGCCTCGGTGTTCATGTACGCCGGGGTGGTGGTGCTGCTGCCGCGGTTCCTGGCGCCGTTTTCCGGCTTTGCGGCGCTGGCCCCGGCCCAGGTCCAGAGCCTGAAATACCTTTTTGTGGCCCTGGCCCTGGGGATATTTTTCCTGATCAAGTTTCTCCAGCGAATCCTCGGGGCCCGCTCCGTGGAGCAGCTGTTCCAGGCCGTTATCGTCACCTTCGCACTGAGCGAAGCCGTGGGCGTCCTCGGCCTGGTCCTGTTCCTCTTGGCCGGCAACCCGGTTGATTTTTACCTGTTTATGTTCCTGTCTCTGTTTTATTTCTGGTTTTTTTATCCCAAGTACAATGATTGGGAAGCACAATTATCGGGGCAGCCAGGACCCGGCGCTGACCAGGCTTCAGACCCCTGAGGCCCCTGGTCCCGGCGATATCCATCATGAAACAAGTTGGCATTTACTACCATCCGTCCTTCAGCCGCAAGAGCTACATGACCATCGGCAACCGATTGCGGGACTTTCCGGAGGCCCTGGGCGAATTGCTCCGGCTCCCCAATGTGGCCCTGTTCGAGTCGCCCCGGGTGTCGGAGGAGCTCATCCTCAAGGTGCATGCCCCGGAGATGATCCCCCTGGTGGCCCGGGACGGCATGTGCAGCACGGCCTACGAATCCGTGGGCGGGGTGGTGGCGGCCATGGAGGACCTGGCCCAGGGCACCGTTGACCGGGCTTTCTGCTTCATCGGGGCCGGCGGCCACCATGCCGGCTACCGCCAGTTCTGGGGGGCCTGCTGCTTCAACGACGTGGTCATCGCCCTGACCCACCTGCGGGAGATCAGCCCCTGGCGGCGCTTTGCCATCATCGACACCGACGCCCACCACGGCGACGGCACCCGGCAACTGCTGCGCAACGACCCCGAGGTGCTGCATCTGTGCTTCTGCGGCGCTGATTTTATTTCCCCCGACGGCACCAAGGTGGACGTGGACGTCTACCGCCTGGGTTGGCAAACCGACGTCAACCGGCTCTATGTGGACAAAGTGCGCCGGGAACTCCCCCGCCTGCCGGCCTTCAAGCCCGATCTTTTGGTGTGGTACTACGGCTTTGACACCCACGCCGACGATTACGGCTCCATCGGCCTCACCGAACCCGCGTTTTTCGAGATCTGCGACCTCATGCTGTTCATCTCCGGCGAACTGGACATTCCCCTGCAGGTGGTCCTGGGGGGTGGCTCTCTGCCCCACCTGGCCTTCGCCACCATCCCGGAAATCATCAAACGCCTGGCGACCACCTGAAATTATGGAGTTCTCAAACCATGAGACCTTCGATTATTGCCCATGCTGATTGGGGTTCCAGTCCAGGGAAGCGGTGGCTTGCAATTGCCGAACTTGATAATTCCAGCAATTATAGGATTGACGCCCCTGTAACTGTTGGAGAACCAGGCACCCTTATAAAAAGCCTCCGAGCTCGCTCCATTAAGGGTTCCCTCGTTGTGGGTTTTGACTTTCCCATCGGACTTCCTAAAGAATACTGCTGGCTCGCCGGAATTTCAGACTTCCCAAGCGCACTAATTAATTTCGGGAAAGGAAAGTGGAAAGACTTTTATACTATTGCCCGGGAACCCTCTGAAATTAGCTTGCACCGACCTTTCTTTCCTTACGCCCCTGGAGGGAAATCCCAGGCACAGTTAACTATGGGACTCGGAGTTCCTTCTATGCAATCTCTCCTGCGGGCTTGTGAGCGGCGTACCAACTACAGGCCTGACGCTTCACCCCTTTTCTGGACTCTGGGTGCCAAGCAGGTGGGGCGTGCGGCCATTATAGGCTGGAACCAAGTGCTGACCCCGGCCCTTCAAGAGAAATCCTTTAGTGTTGGACTGTGGCCATTTCAAGGGTCCCTGGGAACCTTGTTATCGCAAAAAGAAGTGGTGATAGTAGAGACCTATCCTGCCGAAGCCTGCGTCCAATTGGGACTGGGGGCACCTGGTACAATATGGAGCAAAAGCTCCCAGGATGGACGTAAAAGCAAATCTGCACATCTAAAAAAATGGGCAAGTAGGCATCAGGTCATCCTAACTTCAAAACTTATCGATCAGTTAGACAAAGGTTTTGGTTCATCAGAGGGGGGAGACGATAAATTTGATGCAGTCGTTGGACTTTTCGGAATAATCGAAGTTGTGATCGGAAGGAGGGCTCCGGGAGATCCCGATACGGAATCGGTTCGCCAGCTTGAAGGCTGGATTTTGGGTCAAGTCTGAAATTTCAGTAGAATATACCAGTCATCAGCCGGGTATGATGCTGGTTTCTCCTTGCCCCGACCTCATCAACCTCTTTTCCCTCCCCTACCCCTTAAACTGCGTTCATTTCAGGCCGCCCCTCAATTTCCCATAAACTTTTCACCCGGTCAGGCCGATACATTTTCTGAAGTTCCTGAATCTTTATGGACTTAAGGCGGGAATTCCCCACATCATGCCCAGCCCCCATTTTTATCTCGAACTCCTGGAAAATCTCTATGACGGGGTCTATTATGTGGACCGCGGGCGGTCCATCACCTATTGGAACCGAGCCGCCGAACAGATCACCGGATACAGCCGCCAGGAGGTCCTGGGGAAAAAATGCTCCGACAATCTCCTCCGGCACGTGAATGACCAGGGCGACTGCCTCTGCCTAAGCGCCTGCCCCCTGGCCCAGACCATTGAGGACGGCACGCCCCGGAGCGCCTCCGTGTTCCTGCATCACAAGGACGGGCACCGCCTGCCGGTGTATGTGCACGTCTCGCCCATGCGCAGCAAAGCCGGCAAAATCATCGGCGCGGTGGAGGTCTTCAACAACAACGCCGAAACCGTGGCCGCACTGCAACATCTCCGAGAGCTTCAGGATCTGGCTTACACCGACCCGCTCACCACCATCGCCAACCGCAACTATCTGGAAATCTTCCTGGAAGCCAGGTTCAACGAATTGCGCCGCTTCGGCTGGCCCTTCGGCCTGGTGTTCGCCGACATCGACCACTTTAAAAGGATCAATGACACCTACGGTCATCCGGTGGGCGACCTGGTCCTCAAGATGGTGGCCAACACCCTGGCCCAAAATTGCCGCTCCTTTGACCTGGTGGGCCGGTGGGGCGGGGAGGAATTCCTCTGCGTCCTCAGCCACATGGGAAACCCCCAGAAACTGAGGCCCATTGCCGAACGGCTGCGCCTGCTGGTGGGCCACTCTTATCTCCAGCAGGACCAGGGGCCCATCGCGGTGACCATGTCCATGGGCGTCACCCTGGCCGAACCCGGGGACAGCCTCGAATCCCTGACCCAGAGAGCCGACCGCCTGCTCTATCAAGGCAAAACCGCCGGGCGCAATCGCCTGATCCTGGGCTGAAAGCGCCCCCCTCCGCCTTTTTGGAAGACTGGATTGCCAGAGCCGAAACTGCAGGGATTATTTTTCTACACAAGTTCTCGAAAACCTTGGCCCTCCATCGGCGGGGCATTCTGGCCTATTATGACCACCCTATCTCCACCGGTCCTCTGGAAGGGACCAATAATAAGATCAAAACCATGACGCGTCAGGCAGATGGCTTCAGAGACTTGGAATTCTTCAAACTCAAAACCCTGTCCATTCATGAAACCAGGTACGCTTTCGTCGGATGAGCCAGAATTTTTCTCTACAGAGCCCCCGGCAAAATGCAGCCGCAGGCTTTGCGGTGAAAAGCCACCCGCAGCGGGGTTGCCCCGCCCCTTGTACCAGAACGACAAAAATTGATCACTTAACAGCGATTATAGGGTTTTCGGTTTTTGGTAAAAAATAATAAGAAAAATAGGTTGATAGACAGTTCGTTTGTTTCATCTCAATCCGAACTTGGTATTACTGGTCACTGGTCACTGGTCACTGATTTTTCCCGCCCCCCCGGCCCCCTCCCCTACCCCTTCTCTCTAACCATCAAGGCAGCAAAAAAGCCGTCCAGGTTGTGGCGGGCAGGCGCGGTGCGGAACCAGCCGGGGGGCTGCAGGAATTCCCGGGCCGGGGCGGGCAGCAGGTCCGGCTCCCAGGCCAGGCGGTATTCCGGATGGTCCGCCAGAAATTGATTAATGAGGTCTTCGTTTTCCTCGGGTTCAGTGGTGCAGGTGATGTAGAGCAGTCGGCCGCCGGCTTTGAGGAGGGGTGCGGCGGCGTCCAGCATCTGCCGTTGCCGGGGGGGAAAGGTGGCCAGGTCCGCCTCCTTAAGGCGGGTCTTGATTTCCGGGTGACGGCGAAGGATGCCCAGCGCCGAGCAGGGCGCGTCGAGGAGCACCCCGTCCAGGCTGCCGGATTTCACGGGCAGGGGCCGGGCGGCGTCGGCCCGGAGGGGCTGGGCGCAGGTGAGGCCCCAGCCTTTGAGGTTGCGGCGCAGCTCCAGCAGACGTCCGCGGTGGTTGTCCACCGCCAGGATAAGCCCCTGGTTTTTCAGCATTTCTCCCAGATGGGTGGTCTTGCCCCCCCGGCCGGCGCCGATTTCCAGAACGCGCCGACCGGGGCTCACAGGCAGCAGGCAGCTTGCGAGTTGGGCGGCCTCGTCCTGGAAGAGCCACAGGCCCTCCCGGTGGGACGCCAAGCCCGCGGGCGCCTGGTCCACCGCTTCGAAAATCAGGCCCACCGGGGAATAGCGGCAGGGCGAGGCTGTAACCCCCTCCCCCTTAAGGCGCTCAATCAGGCTCTTAGGATCGGTCTTCAGGGTATTGACCCGCACCGTGAGGGGCGGCGTCTGGTTGTTGGCGTCAAACCGGGCTTGAGTTTCTTCGAGACCGAAGCGACTGAGCCAGCGGGCCGTAAGCCAGGCGGGGTGGGCCGTGGCCACACTCAGGGCCGCCACCGGGTCGGCGTCGAGGTCCGGCAGGGGGGGCGTCTCCCCCGCGGCCAG
>JBGSLA010000202.1:0-22463 GCA_041740935.1 Desulfobaccales bacterium
GAAGCACAGGCGCGGCCGGGGCCGGCCGTTCGATGGCCACCGGGGCCGGCGCCGGCGGGGCCTCGGCCTTCCGGAGGAGAGACCGGCCCGCCCAGACCAGGGCGACCATGATCAGCACCACGCCGGTAAGTATGATGAGCAGCCGGCGGGCCAGGCCGGTCTCCCCCTTTTCCTTCATGTCTTTGAGGCCCTCGGTCAACTTTCCCGTGGCGTCCCTGCCGCCCTGGCGGAACCGGTCCCAGATCCGGGAAATGCCGGCCATGACCCCGGCGGCCTGGAAAGGCCTCTCCGGAGACCAGCCCGACCATTTCACCGAAGCGGGCGTGCGCCAGGATTCCCGGCGCTGCTCCAGGGCCAGCAGGAAGGCGCCGGCGTCCTCAAAGCGGTCGTGGGGCTCCGGGGCCAGGCATTGCAGGAGCAGGTTTTGCAGGGGCAGGGGAATTTCCCCCAGGTCCACCGGCATATCCTCCAGACGATAGGGCAGGGGCTCGTCAAAGGTCAAGGAATAGGGCAGACTGCCGGCCGCCAGGCGAAAGCCCAGGACCCCCAGGGAAAAAACGTTGGCCGTCGGGGTGACGGACTCGCCCTGGAGAACTTCCGGAGCCAGGTAAGCCTTGAGTTCCAGGCGGGTTACCTGGGGCTCCTCCTCTTGGGGACCGGGGCAGGCGAAATTGATCAGTTTGGCGCTGTGATCATCCAGGAGCACGTGGGAAGGGTCAAGGGACTGGTGCACTTCGTGGTGTTGATGGGCCAGGGCCAGGGCCTGGGCCACCTGCTCCAGGAGATCCAGGGCCTCGGGCAGCCGGAAGCGCTCCAGGCGGTTCAGGCGGGCCAGCAGGCTCTCCCCCGCAAAGGGCTCCTGGATGAGGTAGGCCCCCTCATCCCCCTCTTCGAAGTGAATCACCTGGAGAATATTGGGGTGGCGGAATTTCAGGGCCAGGGCCCCCTCCCGGCGCAGGGCCTCCCGCCCTGCCTCAAATCCGGGCAGGCGCCGGGGCAGGTACTTGAGGCCCACATCCACCCCGAGGGAGCGGTCCTGGGCCAGCCAGACCCCGCCGCAGGATTCATCCCGGAGATGACGCAGGATGACATAGCGCCGGGCCACCACATCGCCGGCCTTGAGGGCATTGGGAGTTACCTGATTCATGGGCGTATCCGCCTCCCCGGAGAAAATTCGTCGGGTCGGCCTCCTGATCTGACCATAGCACAAAAACGCTTTCGGTTAAAGCCCAGGCCGGGGAGAGTTCGGAAAAAGCCCCCGTCCCCCACAGGCTATGCAACCCCGGCACATTTTGATAAGGTGAGCATATTCATCAACCAGTGGGGCGGCGCTATGCTTCTGGCAAATTGCATCACCTTGGCCCGTCTGCCCCTGTTGTTTGTGGTTTTGGGCATCCTCCTGGCCACTGACACCTGGGGCTGGCAAATGCTGGGTCTTGCTCTCCTGGGCCTCCTGTTTCTGATGGATTGGCTGGACGGCGCGGTGGCCCGGCTGCAGCGGCAAACCACCGACCTGGGCGTGGTTCTGGACATCGCCCTGGACCGCACCGTGGAAAATGTCCTGTGGATCGCTTTTCTGCGCCTTGATCTGGTCCCATTTTGGGTCCCGGTGCTCTTTTTGGTGCGCTCCTTTGTGGTGGACGGCATCCGGGGGGTGGCTTTCGGCCGGGGGAAGCCCGGCTTCAGCATGATGCACACCGCGTACGGCCGCTTTCTGGTGGCCTCCCGCTTCATGCGGGCCTTGTACGGGGTGGCCAAGGTGGCCACCTTCGCGGTTCTCTGGCTCACCCACGCCCTGGCCCTGGAAGATCCCCGCTACCTGATATCTCTTAGAACCGTGTATCAGAGCCTCATCTGGCTGACCGTAGCTCTCTGCGTCCTCCGGGGCATTCCGGTGCTTTTGGACGGGCGCCTCTATTTCGACCGGGGCTGGCGCCCGGCCGATGCCGGGCGCTAATGTTACATCTCATAAGTTGTATGGCAGATATCTTTGCCGATCTTTTGCCAATGCTGTTTTTAAGTCCCCCTTTGAAAAATGGGGATTTAGGAGGATTTTCAGGGATTTATAAAAATCCCCCCTGACCCCCCTTTAATAAAGGGGGGTAAAATGAAAGCCTAGTCGAGCGCTTAGCTGAAAAAAAGTTATCATCTTATCTCTAAAAAAAACAATATGTTAACTCTCTAATCATGGGAGCCCCCGCCGCCATCTTCGACATCGACCACACCCTGGTGCGGGGGGGCACCGAGCGCCTGTTTTTCCGCTATCTGCTGCGCCGGCGGCGCCTCAGCCTGGCCCGCGCCCTCGCTTTTCTGGTGCGCCTGGCGGGGTCGCCCCGGGAGCGTTTCACCGACAAGTCCTACCTGGCCGGCCTGGCGGTGGCGGACACGGAACGCCTGGGCCGCGCCTGCTTTGAGGAGATTATCGTCCCCCGCCTGCGCCCCCGGGCCCTCGCCCGGGTTCGATTCCATCAGTCCCAGGGGCACAACCTGGTGCTGTTGAGCGGCACCCTGTCTTTGCTGGCCCTCCCCCTCAAGGAACGCCTGGGCGCGGCCTGGCTCATCGCCACGGAAATAACCGCCTGTGATCAAATCCTTACGGGGGAAATCAAAGGGCTGCATCCCCGGGGGGAAAACAAGCGGGTGCTCCTTGAGGAGTTGGCCCGGCGGCAGGGGCTGGACCTCTCCGGGTCGTTTGCCTATGGCGACCATGAGGCCGACATCCCCCTGCTCGGGTGCGTAGGCCGGCCGGTGGCGGTCAATCCCACCCGTCACCTGGCCCGGGAGGCCCGCCGCCGCGGCTGGCCCAGCGAATATTTCTGAGACCCTCGAGCAGATTGACAGGCGGGGTTTTTTCAAGTAAAAAAAACTGATTAGGATGGCGATATGGATCCGGTCCAACTCAAGCAGTTGAAGCAAAAGGTGGAAGAGGAACTCCGCCAGCGGGAGCTGACCCTGATGGAGTTCTGGCTCAAGGAGCTGAAGGCCATCGAAGCCAAACGTCATCGCGACCTGGCCAGCCTGCAAACCGACCTGCGTCTGCTGGCGGAGCGTATGGAGACCCGCCATCGCCGCCTTAAAGGAGGCTGAAGCTGTTTTATGTACGAACTCAAAGTTCTCACCGAGTTTTCTGCGGCTCACCGGCTGGAGAATTTTTACGGCAAGTGCGAATCCCTCCACGGCCATAACTGGAAGGTGGAGATCTTTTTATTGGGCGACCGGCTGGATGACGCCGGCCTGGTCAGGGATTTCGGGAAAGTCAAGGGCAAAACCCGGGAAGTGCTGGCAGAGCTGGACCATACCTATCTCAATGACCTGCCCGCGTTTCGCCGCCAAAACCCCTCCTCCGAAAACCTGGCCCGTTATTTGTACGAACGCCTGGGCGCGGCCTTAAACGGCGACGGGGTGCGGGTCAGCCGGGTGAGCATCTGGGAGTCCGACACCTCCTGCGCCTCGTATTTCGAGCCCTAGCCCCTCATGGTCCGGCGACGCGGTTGGTTGGCGGCCGTGGCGTTGCTGTGGACCCTGGGCGCCTGGGGGGCGTCGGGCCAAACCCAGCCCCCGGACGAGAGTTGGCTGAACATTGAGAAGCCGCGCCGGGAAAAACCCCCGGTCAGATTCAGCCACCGGCGCCACCCCAAGTCGGTGATGGCCTGCGACAAGTGTCATCACGACTATAAGGGCAAGCGCAACCTCTGGCGGGAGGGCCAGCCGGTGGAGAAATGCCAGGCCTGTCACCGGCTCCGGCCGGAGAAGGGCCTGCTGGACGCCGAAAATGCCTTTCACCGCCAGTGCAAGGGCTGCCATCTGGCCAGAAGAAAAGTGCGGCAGCCCGCCGGACCCATAAAGTGCGAGGGTTGTCATCAACCCCTGAAACGCAGGGGAGGATGAGGAAGCCGGATGGCCGGGATTCCCTTCTTATACCAGGTGGTTATGGAGATGAAATCGACTGACCCCCTAATCATCTGGATTTTCCAATTATTTTTTCCGAAAACAGATAACCGGACGCCGAATACGGTATTATAGACCGTGCCTGCCAAAACCGTTATTGACATAATCAACACGCTCCGGCGGGAACGGGTTTTCATTCTGATCCTGTTTACCAGCAGCCTGGTTTTTCTGGGAGGCCTGGGCTATCTCCTGACCGAGTCTTTTGAGGAGCGGCACGCCCTGGAGCAATTCGGAGAAGGCCTCTGGTGGGCCCTGGTCACCGTCACCACCGTGGGCTACGGCGATGTCACCCCCAAAACCGCGGCCGGGCGGCTGGTGGGCGCGGCCCTCATGGTGGGCGGCCTGGTGAGTTTTTCCCTGGTCACCGCCACCGTGGCCTCCATTTTCATTGAACGGAAATTCCGTCGGGAGCGGGGCTTGGAACAGATCAAAAAAACCAATCACCTCCTTATCCTGGGATGGCACTATGACGGCGAGACCCTGTTGGACCAGCTTCTCCTGCGCCTTCCCTCCACCGCGGCGGTGGTGCTGGTGAATCAACTCCCCCCGGAAAAAATGGAGGGCATCCGGGCTAAGTATCCGAATAATGAAATTTTTCTGGTCTGGGGGGACTATTCCCGGGAGGAGGTCCTGACCAGGGCCAACGTTTCGGCGGCCTTCAAGGCCATTATCCTGGCCGGCCGCCAGGAAGGGGAGACCGCCGCGGATGTGGACCAGCGCACCCTGATCACTGCCCTCACCCTGAAATCCCTCAACCCCAAAATCAGGATCCTGGCGGAACTGCTGCGGCCGGAGAACAAATCCTATCTGGAGCGGGCCGGGGCCGAACAGATCCTCATCCGGGGCCAATACGACAGTTCCATTCTGGCCGGGGCCATCGCTTCGCCGGGGCTTTTTAAGGTCCTCGACGCCCTGCTTAACGCCGAAGGCTATACCGTCTGGTCCGCGAACGTGCCCGTGAGCCATCAGGGGCGGCCGGTGAGGGACCTGGCCGATTTTCTGAAAGGGCAGCATCAGGCCCTGCTCATCGCGGTCTACAGCGAAGGCCGGGCCCTGTCCCTGGATGACCTGCTGGGAGACGAACCCTCCTCCATTGACGATTTTATCCGCAGCAAGTTCGTGGAAACCGGCATGGCCTACCTGTTGGGCCGGGCCAAGATGGAGTTCCAGATCAATCCTCCCGATGATCTGGTCCTCGGCGCCCACCATAAGCTGGTGGTGATTTCCGCCCAACCCCTGCAATTTTGATGACCGGCCATGACAGACATCGATTTTTATAAAAAAATCTTTATCTTCCAGGATCTGGAGCAGGAGGAATTGCAGCGCATTTTAAACTTGGCCAAACCGTGTTTTTTCCCTGAAGGGAGCATAATTCTCCAAGAGAAGGACTCCGGGGACAGTATGTATGTCATGTGCGAAGGCGAGGTGGAAATCACCAAGAGCCTCACCATGACCCTGGCTCAGGATCTCCCCAGGGAAAAGCGCATGATCCGTTTGCGGGCCCAGGATGGGGTCATTTTCGGGGAGATGGCCCTCCTGGAGAATGACACCCGCACCGCCACGGTCACCGCCATGACCGACTGCCGTCTGTTGGAGTTGAACCGGGATGTTTTTTTAGGATTCATCCGGGAGCACAGCGTCACCGGCGTCAAGATCCTCTTGCGCCTGTCCCAGCTGCTCTCCGGGTATCTGCGCAAAACCAACCAGGATGTGGTGAAGCTCACCACCGCCCTGGCCATCGCCCTGGGGGGCTGAGGGCTGGGGGAGAAGATGTGGGGGAGGGGGCAGGGGTCCCCCGACCCCGGTGGCACAGGTGTCCTCACCTGTACAGGAAATGTAGTGCGGGCACCGCCCGCCGCACCCAGGCGCCGCCAGCGAAGCCAAGCAGAGCTTGGCGGTCAGGCGGCTCGACAACCCCAAAACCCTATGTTACTACCTCATGAAACAGGCTTCCCGGCGGTGCCGCCTGCGTAATATGCCAAATCTTCAGTCATTTTCGTTTTCGGGAAGGGCATTGGCTTTCTTCGCCGCCATAATCTCCAGCTTGGCCCTGATGTTCCTCCCCGCCTGTTCCGAGAAAAAATCCGAGGCGCCCCTCAAATCCCCGCCGGTGCCGGTGCAAGTGGGCCTGGTCACCCAAAAAACCGTGCCGTTGACGGTCAAGGCCATCGGCACGGTGGAGGCCTCCGCCTCGGTGTCGGTCAAGGCCCGGGCCGGCGGCGAACTCCAGCGGGTCCACTTTCGGGAAGGCCAGGAGGTCAAAAAGGGCGATCTGCTGCTCACCATCGACCCCCGCCCCTATGAAGCCGTGCTCAAGGAGGCCCAGGCCAGACTGGCCCGGGACCGGGCTCTGCATAAGAAAGCCCAGGACGACGCCCAGCGCTACGGCCGCCTCATCAAAGACGAGCTCATCAGCCGGGAGCAGTACGATCAGGTCATGGCCAACGCCCAGGCCCTGGCCGCCACCGTCCAGGCGGACGAAGCCGCGGTGGAGCAGGCCCGCCTGCAGGTGGGCTACTGCTTCATCCACTCCCCGGTGTCCGGCCGCACCGGCAGCATCCTGATCCACCAGGGCAATCTCATCAAGGCTGATGACGAAAAAAATCCCATCGTGGTCATTCACCAGATTCAGCCCATTAATGTCAGCTTTGCCCTGCCGGAAAAATATTTCCCCGACGTCAAGGCGGCCATGCAGAAGGGGCCCCTGACGGTGTCCGTGGTGGTGGGCAAAGACGAGGCCCAGCGGGACACCGGCACCCTGAGCTTCGTGGATAACCAGGTTGACGCCGCCACCGGCACGGTGCGCCTCAAGGGCACTTTCAAAAATGCCGCCAAACGCCTGTGGCCGGGCCAGTTTGTGGAAGCCTCCCTGGAGCTGGCCTCCCAGCCCCACGCCCTGGTGGTCCCCGCCCGAGCCGTGCAAACCGGCCAGGGGGAGCAGTTCGTCTTCGTGGTCAAGCCCGACCACACCGTGGAATACCGGGCCGTCAAGGTGGAGCGCCTGATGGACGGCGAGGCCGTGATCCAGGCAGGCCTGGTCCTGGGCGAGCAGGTGGTCACCGACGGCCAGTTGCGCCTGGTGCCCGGGGCCCAGGTGGAGATCAAACCGGAGCCGGCGCCCAAAGATAAGGCTTCATGAACATCGCCGCCCCGTTCATCAAGCGCCCCATCATGACCACCCTGGTCATGGCGGCCATTCTGCTCTTCGGCCTCATCGCCTACCGGCATCTGCCGGTGAGCCACCTGCCCAACGTGGATTTCCCCACCATTTTAGTGAGTGCCGCCCTGCCCGGGGCCAACCCCGAGACCATGGCCTCGGCGGTGGCGACGCCGCTCGAGCGGGAGTTTTCCACCATCGCCGGGCTGGACTCCATGAACTCCGCCAATGCCAACGGGTTCAGCCAGATCACCCTGCAATTCGCGCTCAGCCGCGACCTGGACGCCGCGGCCCAGGATGTCCAGGCGGCCATTTCCAAGGCCGGGGGCAAACTCCCCCCGGACATGCCCACCCCGCCCAGCTTTACCAAGGTGAACCCGGCGGACATGCCGGTTCTTTACATAGCCCTTTTTTCTCCCACCCTGCCCCTGTCCACGGTGCACGAATACGCCGACACGGTTATGGCCCAGCGCATTTCCATGGTCAGCGGCGTGGCCCAGGTCCAGGTTTACGGGGCCCAGAAATACGCGGTGCGCGTCCAGCTTGACCCCCAGGCCCTGGCCTCCCGGGGCCTCGGCATCGACGAAGTCAGCGCCGCGGTCCAGAAGGGCAACGTCAATCTGCCCACCGGCACCTTATATGGCCCCCACCACGCCTTTGCGGTGCAGGCCACCGGGCAGTTGACCAACGCCGCAGCCTATCGCCCCCTTATCGTGGCCTACCGGGGCGGCCATCCGGTGCGGCTGGAGGAGTTGGGCCAGGTCATCGACAGCGTCGAGGAAAACAAGATCGCCAGTTGGTTCAACACCACCCGGGCCGTAGTCCTGGGCGTCCAGCGCCAGCCCGGCACCAACACCATCGAGGTGGTGGACGCGGTGCGCCAGCTCCTCCCCACCTTCCGCACCCAGATTCCCGCGTCCATCGATCTGGTCATTCTCTATGACCGGTCCGAATCCATCCGGGACTCGGTGCAGGATGTGAAATTCACCCTGTTTCTGGCCATGTGCCTGGTGATTTTGGTGATTTTCCTCTTCCTGCGCAACCTCTCGGCCACCCTGATCCCGTCCCTGGCGCTGCCCATGTCCATCATCGGCACCTTTTCGGTGATGTACCTCTTGGACTACAGCGTGGACAACCTGTCGCTCATGGCCCTGACCCTGTCGGTGGGCTTTGTGGTGGACGACGCCATCGTGGTCCTGGAAAATATCGTGCGCCACCTGGAGATGGGCAAAAGCCCCTGGGAGGCGGCGCTGGAGGGCTCCAAAGAAATCGGCTTCACCATCGTTTCCATGACCCTGTCTTTGGCCGCAGCCTTCATCCCGGTGCTGTTCATGGGGGGCATTTTGGGGAGGCTGCTCAATGAATTCGCGGTGACCATCGCCGCGGCCATTTTGGTGTCCGGGTTTGTTTCCCTGACGCTGACCCCCATGCTCTGCAGCCGCTACCTGAAGCCGCCCAGGGAGAAGCGCCACGGTCGGCTCTACCTGCTCATGGAGGCCTTTTTCGACGGCCTGCTCAGGCTCTATGACATCACCCTGAAGGCGGTGCTGCGCCACCCCCGGGCCACCCTGGTCGCCTCCGGGGTATTGCTGGTGGTCACGGCCTATATGTTTGTGGTCATCCCCAAGGGTTTTCTGCCCAGCGAGGACCAGGGTACTATCTTCGCGTTTACCGAGGCCTCCCAGGGAATCTCTATTGACGCCATGATGCAGCATCAAATGGCGGTAGGCGAGGCCATTCGCCAGAACCCTTACGTAAAATCCTATTTTTCCTCCATCGGCGCCAGCCGCCACAGCCCCGCGGCCAACACCGGCCGCGTCTTTATGCAGCTCAAACCCCGGGATCAGCGCCCCCACGTCGATGAGATCATCGCCCAACTGCGGGGCCAGGTGGCCTCGGTGCCGGGCATGAAGGTCTATCCCCAGAACCTCCCGCCCATCCGCATCGGCGGCACCCTGACCAAAAGCCTCTATCAGTTCACCCTGCAGAGTCCGGACACCCAGGAGCTGTACCACTACGCCGATCTGATGGAAGGCAAAATGCGGAGTTTGCCCATCCTCCAGGATGTGACCAGCGATCTGCTGAACAAAAATCCCCAGGTGGAGGTCATCATCGACCGGGACCGGGCCTCGAGTCTGGGCATCTCGGCCCACCAGGTGGAGGACGCCCTCTACAGCGCCTACAGCTCCCGGCAGATTTCCACCATCTACGCGCCCAACAACGAATACAAGGTCATCGTGGAGCTGGAGCCCAAATACCAGCAGGACCCCTCGGCCCTGCCCCTGCTCTATATCCGGTCGGCCACCGGCCAGTTGGTGCCCCTGAACGTGGTGGCCAAGCTGGAGCGCACGGTCGGCCCCCTGACGGTGAACCATGCGGGCCAGCTGCCGTCGGTCACCCTCTCCTTTAACCTCAAAGACGGCGTGGCCCTGAGCCAGGCGGTGGACGCGGTGCAAAAAATCGCCCGGGACACCCTGCCGGCCACCGTTGTCACCAACTTTCAGGGCACTGCCCAGGCGTTCCAAAGCTCGCTCCAGGGCCTGTGGATTCTCTTGCTCATGTCCATCCTGGTCATTTATTTGATTCTGGGCATCCTCTATGAAAGCTTCATCCACCCCCTGACCATTCTGTCAGGCTTGCCGTCCGCGGGTTTCGGGGCTTTGGCCACCCTGATGCTTTTCGGTATGGACCTCAACATCTTCGCGTTTGTGGGGGTGATCATGCTGGTGGGCATCGTCAAGAAAAACGCCATCATGATGATCGACTTCGCGCTGGAGGCCCAGCGGACTCACGGCAAAAGCCCCGCCGAAGCCATCTATAGCGGCGCCCTGGTGCGCTTTCGCCCCATCATGATGACCACCATGGCGGCCCTGATGGGCTCTTTGCCCATCGCCTTCGGGTTCGGGGCCGGGGGCGAAGCCCGCCAGCCGCTGGGCCTGGCCGTGGTGGGGGGCCTGATGTTTTCCCAGCTCATCACCCTGTATATCACTCCAGTCATCTACACCTATCTGGAATTTCTCCAGGAAAAGATCAGGAATATCAGGCGGGTCCCCAAAACTGTACCCCATACCCCCAAAGCGCCCACAGAGCCCCTGGTCAGCCCCAACCCCGGTCCGCACCTCCGTCAGGGCCAGGGAAGGGAAGAAACCGAGAAATCACCATAAGCCCTATAGACTCTTGTAAAATTCCCTGTTATGAGAAATTGTCATTCTGAGCGAAGCGAAGAATCTTATATTTTCAGGGGGTTGAGATCCTTCACTTCGTTCAGGATGACAAAATGAACCACTTCTGCAAGAGCTTCTCCAAAGAACCGTTTTAGGCTGCGTTTTTCGGTAAGTAAGTTTTCATTGCCGGGGAGTTGCAATTTTTTTGCAGGACAGAGATAACTTATATACAAAAAAATATCCACATGGCCCGACTCTCGGCACCTTTCCTCTGATTGAGCTTTTCACCCAATATGGGGGGATATGATGCGCCTGTTGATCATGCTTTGCGGATTTCTGCTGCTGTGGGGCAATGGCGGCGGGGTCTGGGCGGCAAGCGACAAAGCCCTGGCGCTGCGCCAAGCCCAGGGGCTCACGGCCTTCACGCCCACCGAGGCCTTCCTTTCCGGAAATTTCGTAGCCGATGAGATGAACCCTGCCTTTATTTTCGGTCCGGTGAAGGCCTTTGTGGCCTCCCGCCCCTGCCCCACGACCTGGCTCCTCGAGGCGGGGCCGGGCGGCAAAGACACGGCCGCGGAATATACCCTTTACCTGGAAGAAGACTGCCCGGACAAAGTTGTCCACTATGTCTTCATTGACCAGAGCGCTTTGACTCCCCAGCAGTGGCTCGAATGGCGGGAAAAATTCCACAAAAGCAAGACCGAGCCGGAATATGGCGACACCAAAGCGAGGTTCGACAAGGCCTGCCAGGACGGCTGCGCCGTGGGCGGCGAACTCCGCTTCATCCAAAAAAACGGCGAACTCCTGACCAGGTCCCCGGAAGACGTCTTGCGGGTGGACTACAAATTTGCCCCGATCTATGATTTGACCCAACAGAAAAAAATTTCTCCATAGAGTCAATGCTGTTCACTCAAGCAATAAAGATGCGGCGATCTCAATTCCCTTGTCATTCTGAGGGAGCCGGTAGGCGACCGAAGATTCTCAAAAAACGAGATGCACAGCATAGCTCAGCATGACAAGAAGCCTGAGGAAAATGTAGGGGATGCACTGCCCATCAATTCCAAACTGCTTCAGTAAACCGCATTATTCTTTGGTTTAGAAATCCGGAGGATGAGTGGCGCGGCGCAAAACCAGGGTGGGCGTAAAGGAAAGGCTGGCGGGCTACGGCATCCTGGCCGTACTTGGGGTGATCACCGTCTGGCTGCTCCTCCAACAGGCGCAGTTTAATCCGGCGGTGACCGTGGCCCTGCGGGGAGGCGGGTTGCAAGGCCGGACCCCGGGCGTCGCCGGTTCGTCCCCCGCGGCCACAGCAAGCCTCATCCCCGAGGTCCCGGGCTTTACCCCCAAAGGTCCCGCCCAGAGCTTCGGACCGGAAAATCTCTCGGACAAGATCAACGGCAAAGCCGAGCTTTATCTGTCTGCGGGCTTCAAGGAAATGTCGGCCCGCAGCTTCACTCTGGCTGAGGCGGGCCAGGCGCACGTGGAAATATTCGTGTACGACATGGGTTCGGCCACCAACGCCTATGCAGTGTTCAGCGCCCAGCGGCGTCCGGGCTCTCCCGACCTCCCCCTGGGCGCCCAGGCTTATGCCACGGCCAACGCCCTGTTTTTCACCCAGGCGCGGTTTTACGTGGAGATGGTGGCGGACCGGGGCGAGGCCGCGCTCCAGGGCCCCCTGAAGGCTTATGCTGCGGCCCTGGTCGCGGGGATGCCTTCGGAAGGGAGCGGCGCGCCGCCCACAGCCGGCCTTCTCCCCCCGGAAGGCTTGAGTGCGGACAGCGTGCGCCTGAGCGCCGCCGACACCTTCGGCCTGGAGGGCTTTAACCAGGTGTACACCGGCGAGTATGCCGTGAAAGGCGGCACGGCCACGGCCTTTGTGGCCCAAAGGGACACGCCGGCCCAGGCCGAAGCCGAGGCCCGGCGCTACCGGGAGTTTTTGACCGCCAACGGCTACCGGCAGATTGACTCCCTGGCCCCGCCGGCCGGTCTGGAGGTGTTCGCCCTGGACGACTCCCATGAAATTGTCTTTGTCCAGGGCCGCACCGTGGCCGGGGTGCATGACGCCGCCTCCCCGGAGGCCGCCCTGGCCCTGGCCGAAAAATTGAGGACCGCGCTCAAGGGGAAGCCGTGACCCTGGTAAATGCCCAGGCAGCAAGTCCCTCGGTTCCCTCCCCCTGGATGGGGGAGGGTTAGAGTGGGGGTGACTATTTTCTGTGTAATGTCAAGAGATTGCCAATATGCCCCCTCTCCCCAACCCCCTCCCACGGAGGGGAGGGGGAGTTTTCGGATGAGAACGAAATAAATGGGCAGTTTTTTCTGTAGCCGCAGCCTTTAGGCTGCGTGGGATGCTCCCGGCTGAAACGACGCAATGTGCGCAGGCTAAAGCCTGCGGCTACAATTTTCGGTGATGAAGAAATATGAGGATAACAACCTGAAGCTTCGACTGATTTTGTAGAACCGGGATGAAAATCTTGAAAAACGAAGACCTGAGCCGCCGGGATTTTTTGAAAAGGGTGGGGTGCGCCTCCGCCCTGGCCCTGGCCGCCGGGGGGCTGGGTTGGGCCCTCTATGATTCCCAGGGGCCCCTCCCGGCCGAGCCCCAGAAGGCCCTGACCGGCCTGGGGGATTTTTCCTCCCCGGCCCTGGGTGCGGAACAAGCGAAAATGGCCATCGTCCGGGGCGCCGACCGGGGGGCCATGATCGAGCAGGGCCTCAAGGCCCTGGGAGGCATGGAGGCCTTCATCCAAAAAGGCGACCGGGTGCTGGTCAAGGTGAACGCGGCGTTCGCCACCCCGGCCTCTTTAGGGGCCACCACCCACCCGGAGACCCTGGCCGCGGTGGCCCGACTGTGTTTGCAGGCGGGCGCGGCCCAGGTGATCGTGACGGATAATCCCATCAACAATCCCGACAGCTGTTTCGAGATTTCGGGGCTGGCTGAGGCCGCCCGAACCACCGGCGCCAGGATCATCACGCCCCGGGCCTCCCTGTTTTCTCCCTTAAGCCTCCCGGGGGGCAGGCTCATCCAGAAATGGCCGGTCCTGGCCGGCCCCTTCCAGGGGGTCAACAAGGTCATCATCGCCTCGCCGGTCAAGGACCATCAGCGGGCCCGGGCTTCCATGACCCTGAAAAATCTCTACGGCTTTTTGGGGGGGCGGCGCAACGTTTTCCACCAGGACATTAACGGCATCATCACCGAACTGGCCCAGATGCTCAGGCCCACCCTGTGCGTCCTGGACGGCACGGTGAGCATGATGACCAACGGCCCCACCGGCGGGTCCCTGGACGACCTGAAGGACACCCGCACCCTGGTGCTCTCCACCGACCCCGTGGCCGCGGACGCGGTGGGCGCGGGACTGTTGGGGCTCTCCCTGGCCGAGGTCCCCTATATCACCATGGCTGAGAAGGCCGGGGCGGGCCAGGCCGATTATCGCCTGCTTAAGCCGGTGCGCCTCGACGCCGCCGCCTGATATATCAAAATGCGCCTTGTCACCGTCCGCCGGATCAGCCAGGTCTTTTTTCTGGTCATTTTTCTGTGGTTCTGCCTCGTGGCCACCGTGGGCGCGGCGTTCTGGCAATGGCGGGGCTGGCCCATAAACTGGCTCCTGGAACTGGACCCCCTCACCGCGCTGGCCACGGTGCTGGCCACCGGCACGCTCTACGGCAATCTCGCCTGGGCCCTGGTCACCATCGGGCTGACGGTCCTGGTCGGCCGGTTCTTCTGCGGCTTTGTCTGTCCGGTGGGGACGATCAGCCAGTTCACCGGCTGGCTGGCTCGGCGGGGCCAAGGGGCGGCCGTCCGGGTGGAGGCCAATCGCCACCGCCCTTTCCAGGCCCTCAAATATTATATCCTGGCCTTCCTGCTGGCCCTGGCCCTCACCGGCTCCTTGCAGACCGGCCTGATTGACCCCTTGCCCCTGATCTACCGCAGCGTCAATCTGACCCTGGCCCCCCTGGCGGACAGGGGCGTCAATGTGCTGAGCGAGGCGCCCCGTTATTACGCCTCGGCCTGGCTAATCGGGGTGGTGCTCCTGACGGTGGTGGGTTTGAACCTGGTCCTGCCCCGGTTTTTTTGCCGCTTCGTCTGTCCCCTGGGGGCGCTGTTCGGCCTGTTGGCCCGTTTTACCCCATGGCGTCTGGGCAAGACTGATGACAGGTGCGGCGATTGCCGCCTTTGCGAAGAATACTGCGAAGGGGCCTGCCGTCCCTCCGGCAAAATCATCGGTGGGGAGTGCGTGTTGTGCTTCAATTGTTTTGACTGCTGCCCCGCCGGCCGCATCACCTTTGGGGGCCAGGCCTCGGCCGCGGGGGAGGCGGCCCTGCCGGACCTGTCCCGGCGGGGCTTTGTCCTGGCCGGGACCGGTTTGGTGGTGGCCTCTTTTTGGGATCTCGGCGGGTTGAGCGGCGACCACCGCGATCCCACCCTGATCCGGCCGCCGGGGGCCCTGGACGAGGACCGCTTTTTGGACCGCTGCATCCGCTGCGGCCAATGTCTGCGCGTCTGCCCCAGCAACATCCTCCAGCCGGCTCTGTTGGAGGCGGGTATCCAGGGCTTGTGGACCCCGGTGGTCAACTACCGCCTGGGCCGCAGCGGCTGCCAGACCAACTGCATCGCCTGCGGCCAGGTCTGCCCCACCGCGGCCATCCGTCCCTTGAAAATAGACGAGAAGCTGGGCCTGGGAGAATTCAGCGCCCAGGGGCCGGTGCGCCTGGGCACGGCCTTTGTGGACCGGGGCCGTTGTCTGCCCTGGGCCATGGGGCGGCCCTGCCTGGTATGTCATGAAATGTGTCCGGTGAGCCCCAAGGCCATCTTCACCCGCACCGAGTTCGAGACCATCCGGGACGGACACGACCTGTCGGTCAGGGTGATAAATAAAGGCGCGGACCTGTACGCCCCTCTCCCCGAAGGAGTAAGTCTGGCCAGCGGCGACTACTATCTGCGGGTTGCCAATCAACCCGGGGCGGCACTTCGGCGTATCATCGGTTTTTCCGGCAACCGGTTTACCCTGGAGGATTCGCTGGCGGTAGATGGCAAGGAGGTTTTTTACGGAGCCAGGGTAGATATCCTGGTAAGATTACAGCGTCCCTTTGTGGACCCGGCCCGCTGCATCGGCTGCGGCATGTGCGAACAGGCCTGCCCGGTGGCGGGCCGGCGCGCCATCCAGGTTTTCAGTGAAAACGAATCCCGCTCCCAGAAGGGTCGTTTGCTCATGTAAGGCAGCATCCATGGGCCGTTGGTTTTTTTCAAAACCAGGAAGAATTCGGTGGGGCGGGCCTTAAGTGCCCGCCAAGACCATGGGCGGCCAGGGACGGCCGCCCCACCGGAATATGGCCCCCTGAAAAACTCTTTCGGGTCATTAGTTCATAAGCCCCTGGGTCTCTTAAAAAGAGGGAAACCCTGGGGGCACAGGCGTCCCGCCTGTGTTGCACAGGCAAGAGCCTCGTGCTCCCGAGTTACGGGGTGTGGGGGAGGGGGCAAGGGGCCCATGGCCCCGGTAGCACGGGCATCCTGCCCGTGCCTGAACGGGCTGGAAGCCGTTCTACCGGTATCAGATACATTTGGTGAGTATAAATGTTGGGCGGCGCCCAAACTGCGAGAAGTTTTCCAAAGAGTAAAAACACAGGATGAACCTAAGCTCCAAGAAGGAGGCCATCATGGAGAAAAAGACCAAAAATTCAGGCTTTAGCCGCCGGGATTTTGTCAAGACCGTCGGCATCGCCGGACTCGCAGTGGCGGGAACCGGGGTGACCGGGGCCCTGGCGGTCCCGGCAAAGCCGACCGGCCCCGACCAGACCCCGGCCATGCCCAAACGCCAGCTGGGCAAAACCGGCGTCGAGGTGTCCATCCTGAATCTGGGCGGCATGTTCGACACCATCAACAATCAATTGCTCCTCAAGCAGGCGCTGAAATGGGGGGTCACCTTCTGGGATACGGCCGAGAGCTACGGCAACGGCCTGAGCGAGGAGGGCTACGGCCGCTTCCTGGCCCGCAACCCGGGTGCCCGCCAGGAGGTTTTTATAACCACCAAACTGGTGCCCCAGGGCGGCAATTTTACGGACCGCCTGAACAAGTCCCTGCAAAGGCTGAAGACCGATTACGTGGACCTGTTCTACGTCCACGCCATCACCGGCATCGAGGCCATGACCCCGGAAATCAAGGCCTGGGCCGCGGAGATGAAAAAGGCGGGCAAAATTAAATTCTTCGGCTTCAGCACCCACACCAACATGGCGGACTGCCTGCTGGGCGCGGCCTCGCTGGACTGGATCGACGCGGTTATGATGACCTATAATTTCCGGGTCATGAACCAACCCAAGATGGTCAAGGCCGTGGAGGCCTGCACCAAGGCCGGCATCGGTCTGGTGGCCATGAAGACCATGGGCGGCGGGCCGGGGATGCCCAAAACCGAGAGCCGGGCCGAGCTCAAAATCGCCGAGCGCTTCCTGGAGAAGGGCTTTACGGAGAAACAGGCCAAACTGAAGGTGGTGTGGGAAAATCCGCACATCGCCGGCATCTGCTCCCAGATGCCGAATCTGAACATCCTGTCGGCCAACGTGGCCGCGGCCCGGGACCGGACCAAGCTGGCTGCGGAAGATTTCGACTGGTTCCGCCGCTATGCCCTGGAAACCCGGTGCGATTACTGCGCCGGCTGCGGCGACATCTGCGGGCGGGCCGTGGCCGGGGCCGCGCCGGTGAGCGAGGTCATGCGCTGCCTGATGTACCGCCAGGACTACGGCGAAGCGGAGATGGCCAGGGAGGCCTTCGCCGCCTTGCCCGAAGAGATGCGGCGGCGCCTGGGCGAGTTGGATTACTCCCAGGCTGAACGGCTTTGCCCCCAGGGGCTGGCCATCGGGGAGCTCATGCGCCAGGCCGGGGAGATTCTGGCTTAGGGTCAGTTCGGTTCACTTAAGCTTTTTAAGGAAATGGTGGGCGGAGCCCACCCTACATTTCATTCGCCTCAACCTGGTTCCCCAGCTCCTGCTTGGGAACCAGGCACATTCCCAAGCAGGAGATTGGGAACGAGAAAAAATGCCATCAGAAGGTTTTTTGTAGGGGCGCAATTCATTGCGCCCTCGAAGGGCTCGATGAATCGAGCCCCTACAATTATCTCCCAAAATGGTCATTTTTAACACGGCGCCGAGGAGTGTAGATTCTCTCTTATGAAGACAACCGGGCCGCGGCCGCGGCCGGGGCTCCGGGAAATTTTTTGAGATACACCATCAACAGGGCCACCGCGGCCGGGGTGACGCCGCTGATGCGGCCCGCCTGGCCCAAAGAGCGGGGCTGCACCTCCTTGAATTTCTGGCGGATTTCGTTGGACAGGCCCGGAACCGCGTCAAAATCAAAGCCCTCGGGGATGCGCTTGTTTTCCCACTGGGCCATCTTGCGGGCGGTTTCCGCCTGGCGCTTGAGATACCCCGCGTATTTCTGCCCGATCTCGATCTGTTCCAGGACCGCCGGGGGCGCGGCCGGCGCCTCTTCCCCCGCCAAATTGAGGCAGGTGGCCAGGTCCAGTTCGGGGCGCTTCACCAGCCTCAGGACAGAGGTGGTTTCGGTCAGGGGCGCGGTGCCCCGGGCCGCCAGTTCTTCGTTCACCGCCGGGGTCGGGAAGACCTTGGTTCCGGCCAGGCGGGCCTCCTCTGCGGCCATGAGGCGCTTTTTCTCCCAGAGGCGCTCCACCGCCTCCCGCTCCACCAGTCCCAGCTCGTAGCCCCGCTCCATGAGGCGCAGGTCGGCATTGTCCTCCCGCAGCAGCAGGCGGTATTCCGCCCGGGAGGTGAACAGGCGGTAAGGCTCCCTTGTGCCCTTGGTGACCAGGTCGTCCACCAGCACGGCCAGGTAGGCCTGAGAGCGGTCCAGCAGAAAAGGCGGGCGCCCGGTCAGGGCGCAGGCGGCGTTGATCCCGGCCCACAGGCCCTGGGCCGCGGCCTCCTCGTAGCCCGAAGTGCCGTTGATCTGGCCGGCCAGATACAGGCCCTTGATGCGTTTGGTCTCCAGGGTGGGCTGGAGTTCCAGGGGGTCCACAAAGTCGTATTCAATGGCGTAGGCCGGGCGCATGACCTCCACCGCCTCCAGCCCCGGAACGCTGCGGAACAGCCGCAACTGGATGTCCACCGGCAGACAATTCCCCAGACCCTTGGCGTACATCTCCTCGGTGTCCCGGCCCTCCCGCTCGAGCGTCACCGGGTGGCTGGGCTTGTCCCTGAAGCGCATCACCTTGTCCTCCAGGGACGGGCAGTAGCGGGCGCTGACCCCCTTGATCACCCCGCTGTAAAGGGGAGAGTGCCGGATGTTGTCCCGGACAATGCGGTGGGTCTCAGAGGTGGTGTGGCCGGAGAAAGAGGGAAGCTGGTCCAACACGAGGGCTTCGGTGCGCCAGGAAAAGGGCCGGGGCCGGGGGTCGCCCTCCTGGCGGCTGAAACGGCTGAAATCGATGGACGAAGCCCGGAGCCGGGGCGGGGTGCCGGTTTTCAGGCGGCCCATCCGAAAGCCCAGCTCGCTCAGATGCGCCGCCAGCCCCAGCGCGGCGAATTCTCCGGCCCGGCCCGCCTGGATTTGGAGCTCGCCGATGTGAATCAGGCCGTTCAGAAAAGTCCCGGTGGTGACGAGCACCGCCCGGGCTTTGGTGGCCATGCCGAGAGTGTCCACCACCCCCACCACCCGGCCATCCTCCACCAGGAGGCGCTCCACCATGGCTTCTCGCAGGGTGAGGTTTATGGTCTGCTCCAGGTGGGCCTTCATGGCCAGCCGGTAGGCCTGCTTGTCGCATTGGACCCAGGTGCCCCGGACCGCCGGGCCCTTGGAGAGGTTCAGGATGCGGAACTGGACCCCGGTGAGATCGGCCAGGCGCCCCATGACCCCCCCCAGGGCGTCGATTTCCTTGACCAGGTGCCCCTTGGCCAGGCCGCCCACCGCGGGATTGCAGGCCATGGCCGCCATGGTGTCCAGATTGAGATTGAGCAGGAGCACCTTGAGCCCCAGGCGCACCGCGGCCAAAGCGCCTTCGCAGCCGGCGTGCCCGGCCCCCACCACAATCAGGTCATATTCTTCGGGATAAACAGCCATGGGGGGTATTTGGGGGTTGAATAACCGGTGATTTTTGTTTAAGGTAACGTGAGTTGTGGGACCACTCACCCGCTCGCGCCCAGGGTCTCAGGCGCTTTTAGCCGGGGCTCCTGGACCAAGTTCGGCAAACCCGGCAGAGGACTTCGCCGGGATTGCCCCCTGAAGAGAAATTCATCCCTGGAGGAACCCATGCATCGGACCTTTCAAACCCTTGAGCCCAAGGGGGAAGTTGCGGTGGCCCAGAAACCCGAGGGCCTGAAAATCATGCTCTACACCGGCAGCATCACCCACTTCGAATTCACCCTTACCCGGGAAAACGCCTTCAACCTGGCCATGGAAATTCTGCAGCACGCCTACCGCCTGGGGGAGGGCGCCTAAAGCCCCGGCCCGGCCACAGGGGCCGGTGACCACCCTCACCGGTCCCACTCCACTTCCCGCACCAGATCGACGAATTCCGGGGACTCGCCGTATTCCTTCAGGGCCTGCTGGTAGTCCAGCCAGCTCTGCCAGAGGTTTATCCAGGCCTGGTTGTGCCAGTACAGGGGGCTTTCGCCGCCCTCGGCTTTCAGGCGCCTGAACTCGTCATATTCCTCCTGGCAGCTCTCGCAAAGCCGAAACGGCCCCTGGTAGCGCTTGTACATCTTGGTGGTGTCGAACTGCACCCCGCACTTATGGCAGCGGGCCAGGCAGCGGGTGCACTGCAGGATTTTGCGCACCGCCTCCATCTTTTTGGCCTTGTCCACCCGGCGTTTCTTTTTCTGCTCCAGCTTCAGGCGGTCTTCTATATCAATAACTTTGGACATGGGTACCTCTGTGGGCGGGGTCAGAGCCGGACTGCGGCTCAGCGTTTCCCCATTCATGCTTTAAGATAACAACCCTGGGAACAGGGGTCAATAGATGCCTGAAACCGCCATTATTCCGTGGACGGGGATTTTTCCCCAGACTCCGGGTCCAGGTTGAACAGGCGCCTGACCAGGGCCAGTTCGGCCTCGCCCCGTTTGCGGTGGTGATTGCCCTTGAGGAAGACGATGGGGTCGTGCAGGAGCTTGTTGGTGATGGACTCGGTGAGCACTTCCAGGGCCTGCTCCTGCTCGGGAGTGAGGGGCCCCAGGTGGCCCAGGGTTTTCTTCAACTCCGCCTGGCAGATGGCCTGGGCCTTTTCCCTAAGCGAGATGATGGTGGGGTACACTTCGAGGGTCTGGAGCCAGTCCATGAACTTGAGGGTTTCGGCGGCCACCAGCCGCTCGGCCTGGATGGCGGCTTCCTGGCGGCGCTCCCGGTTTTCCTCCACCACCTCTTTGAGATCGTCGATATTGTAGAGATAGACGTTGTCCAGGTCATTGATGCCGGGGTCCAGGTCCCGGGGCACGCCGATGTCAATCATGAACAGGGGGCGCTGTTTGCGCCGGCGCATCGCCTGTTTCACCTGGTCCCGGGCAAGGAGGTAGGTGGGCGAGCCGGTGGAACTGAGCAGAATGTCGGCGAACAGGAGTTGGGCCTCCACTTCCTCCAGGGACACGGCCTCCCCCCCGAAGCGCTCGGCCAGGCGCAGGCCCCGCTCCAGGGTGCGGTTGGCGACCACGATGCTCCCGGCCCCCTGGCCCTTTAAGTGCTCCAGGGCCAACTCCGCCATTTCCCCGGCCCCGAGGAGCAGCACCTTTTTCCCCCTGAGGTCCCCGAAAATTTTTTTACCCAGAGCCACCGCGGCATAGCTCACACTGACCGCATGGTCACCGATGCCGGTTTCGGTGCGCACCCGTTTGGCCACGGAAAAGGTTTTGTGCAGCAGGCGGTTGATGATGGCCCCGGTGGCCTGGTGTCTGGTGGCCTGGCGATAAGCTTCCTTCACCTGCCCCAGGATCTGGGGCTCACCCACCACCAGGGCGTCCAGGCTGGCGGCCACTCGGAACAGGTGGCGCACCGCGTCCTGGTCCCGGTAAAGATAGAGGGAGTCGGCCAGATCTTCCGGGGCGACCTCGGGGTGGCGGGCGAAAAAGGCGGCGAGCGTTTGGGCCGCGTCCTCCCCGGCCTCGCTGACGCACAGCACCTCCACCCGGTTGCAGGTGGTGTAAAACAGGGCCTCCTGGATTTCCGGATAGGACAACAGCAGGGGATAGCATTCTTTTGCCTCAGGGAGCAGGGTGCAGAGCTTCTCCCGCAGGGCCACCCCCGCGGTCTGATGATTGACGCCGGCCAACAGAAGGTTCATGGCTTGCCGCTGAAACTGTCGAAGCTGTGGTAGCCGGCAAACCACAGGCTGGCCCCCACGAAGGTGATAATGAGCACCGCGAAGCCGCACAGGGCCAGAAGCGCCGCCCGGCGGCCCCGCCACCCGGCCACCAGGCGTTCATGCAGAAGGATCGCGTAAATCAGCCAGGCGATGAGGGTGAGGATTTCTTTGGGGTCGAAGCTGAAAAAACTCCCCAGGGTGTATTGGGCATACAGGGAGCCGGTGATGAGGCCCGCGGTCAACAGGGGAAAACCCAGGGTGAGGCACCAGTAGTTGAGCGCGTCCAGCTGCTCCAGGGACGGCAGCCGTCGGTAGAAAAAGCCGAATTTTTTCCCTTTGATCTGGCCTTCCTGGACCAGATAAAAGAAACCCCCCAGGCCGGCCAGGGTCAGGGCGGCGATGCCCATAAAGGAAAGCCCCACGTGCACGTACACCCAGAAACTGCTGAGCAGGGGCGAGACCGCGCCTTTGCCGGCGGGCAGGATCAGCCCGCCTGAGACCATGAGGGCCGCCAGGGGCGTGGCCAGGGCCCCCAGCACCTTGATGGGAAAGCGCCACAGGAGCAGGAGAAAGGCCGCCACCAGGGTCCAGGCAAAGAGCAGCAATGATTCCCCGACAGTGGCCACCGGCAGCCGGCCCAGGTTCCAGGTGATCAGGGCCAGGGCCGCGGTGTGGCAGGCCAGGCCCGCCCCCAGAATCCAGGCCCCCCAGCGGCAGAAAGACTCCTGCTGGGCCAAAAAATAGGCAATGCACAGGGCGCTGGCGCTGAAGTAGGCCAGGAGCGTCAGCGATAGAAAAATTTTGTCCATGGGCGGCTCGGTTTGGGGTTGAGGATGTTTATTGAGGGGAGGACCGGGGGAGCGAACTCCCCCGCCCTCCCCTCAAACTCCCCTCCCAACCCTC
>JBGSLA010000203.1:0-12425 GCA_041740935.1 Desulfobaccales bacterium
CCGCCAGGGTGTTCCGCAGGGTCTTGCGCCGGGCGGCGAACGCGGCTTTCACCACCTGGGCGAAAAACCCTTCGTCCCGGGCCTGGGGGTCGGGGCGCCGAGGGGTGAGGCGCATCACCACCGAGGTCACCCGGGGCGGCGGGTAAAAATTCCCGGGACCCAGAGAAAACAGCCGGGTCAGGGTGAAATGGTACTGCAACAGCACGCTCAGGATGCCGTAATCCTTGCCGCCGGGGGCCGCGGCGAGGCGGGTTCCCACCTCCTGCTGCATCATCAGGACCGCCCGGGACAGCGCGGCCTTGTGTTCGGCCAGTTTGAACAACAGGGGGCTGGTGATCTGATATGGCAGGTTCCCCGCCACCGCGAGGGGGGTTTGCGCTTCTCGGGCCAACTGCAGAAAATCGAAACGCAGGACATCCTGACACAGGACCGCCACCCGGGCATCCCCCAGGAAAAGTTCCTCCCGTAAATACGCGGCCAGAAGGGGATCCACCTCCAGGGCCACCACCCGCCCGGCCGCCTCGGCCAGGATGACCGTCAGGGCCCCCAGGCCCGGCCCCACCTCTACCACCAGGTCCTCGGGGGTAAGCTCGAGCGCCGCCACGATCCGCCGGGACTGATGCGGATGGATGAGGAAATGCTGGCCCCGGGCCTTCTCAGGCCTCAGGCCGAGACGCCGCAGGACGGTCCGGGGGGATGAGATGGACACTTTGGAGCAAACGGGCACGGTGCCGGCGGTAGCGCTTCACCGCCCACAGGGTAAAAAAATAGGCGGCCACGGCCGGGGGCAGGGCGATGATGAGCCCCCCCACCTGCAGGGCCAGGCCCCCCCGCCAGAGGAGGTCCAGAAACGCCGCCAGATCGGCGTGGGCCGGGATGGTGAGGGGTTCGCCCCGAAACAGCAGGTAGCGGCCCACCTCATAGGCCAGGAGGTATTGGGGCACCCAGGTCACCGGGTTGCTGATCCAGATGCCCATGTACGCGGTGACCATGGACACCCGCAACAGCGGGGCCAGGGAGAGGGCCAGGATGGTGTGAAAGGGAATGGACGGGGTGACCCCGATGAAAACTCCCAGGGCCGCACCCCACGCCAGTCTGCGGGGGTCGCCCTGGAGCCGCCGGAATTTCAGCCAGTGGAATTTGAGGAGGCGTTTAGGGGTCATGGGTTTTCAGGGCGGGCGGCCAGGTCGGCCTCCCTGAGGAGGCGGCGCAGGACCTTGCCCACCAGGCTTTTCGGCAACTCGGCGCGAAACTCCACAATTTTGGGCACCTTATAGGCAGCCAGGCGCGGGGTGCAATACTCGATAATTTCCCCGGCGGTGAGCTCGGATCCGGGCCGGGGCACGATGACCGCCTTTACCACCTCCCCCCGGTAGGGGTCCGGCACGCCGTAGGCCACGGCCTCCTGCACACGGGGATGCTGATACAGGACTTCCTCCACCTCCCGGGGATAAATCTTGAAGCCCGCGTCGATGATGAGGTCCTTTTTGCGGTCAATTATATAAAAATACCCGTTTTCATCCATTTTCGCCAGGTCCCCGGTGAAAAGCCAGCCGTCCCGGAGCACCAGGGCGGATTCCTCGGGGCGCCGCCAATAGCCGCTCATGACCTGGGGCCCCTCAATCACCAGTTCCCCCACCTCCCCCGGGGGCAGGTCCTTAAAGCCTGTTTCGGCATCCACGATCCTGGCCCGGGTGCCGGGAAAGGGCAGTCCCATGGACCCCGGGGGGCGCTCCCCCTGATAGGGGTTGAGATGGGTGACCGGCCCGGCCTCGGTGAGGCCATAGCCTTCCATGATGCGGCAGCCGGTTATCTGTTCGAAGCGGTCCCGAACCTCCAGGGGCAGGGGCGCGGAACCGCTGATGCAGGCCCACATCTGGGAAAAATCGAGGCCAGGGAGGCCGGGGTGATTGATCAGGGCGACAAACAGGGTGGGCACCCCCGGCAGCACCGTGGGGCGGTGTTTCCGCAGCAGCGTGACAAAGGTCTTGAGGTCGAATTTGGGGAGGATCAGGACCTTGCCGGCCTGGGACACCGGCCAGTTCAGGCAGACCGTGAGACCGAAGGAATGGAAAAAGGGGATGAGGCCCACCACCCGCTCGGCCCCGTATTTTATGCGGGGGAGCCAGGCGTTGATCTGGGCCACGTTGGCCAGCAGATTGCGGTGGCTCAGCACCGCGGCCTTGGGGATGCCGGTGGTGCCGCCGGTATATTGCAGCACCGCGGGGCTCTCCGGGTTGATTTCCGGCAGTTCGGCCAGGGGCGCGGCCTTGAGGAGGTCTTGAAAGCGCAGCCGGCCGGGGGCCGGGGCAAAGCCGGCGGCCAGCCCCTGGCGCCGGGCCTTGAAGGGATAAAGCCAGGACAAGGGCCAGGGGAGGGCCTCGGCGAGACTGGTGACCAGGATTGCGTCGAGGACCACCGCCTCGGCCGCGGCCTCTACTTTGGGCAGCAGGTGATCCAGGACTACCAGCTTGCGGCAACCGGCATCGTTGATCTGGTAGGCGATTTCCTTGGGGCTCAACAGGGGGTTGAGAAGAACCGCCGCGCCGCCGATGGCCAGGATGGCGTAATAGGAGGCCACCAATTGGGGGCAGTTGGGCAGGAGCACGGCCAGGCGCTCCCCCGGCTCCAAGCCCAGATCCTGAAAGGCACGGGCCAGGCGCCGCACCTGGTCCCAAAGCCGGCCGTAGGTGGTCTTTTTCCCGAAGAAAACCAGGGCGGCCCGGTCGGGACTGCGGCCGGCCGCGCCGCTCAGCAGCTCGGGGATCGCGGCCCGGGGGACCTCCACTTCCAGGGGGACGCCCGGATCATACTGCCTGGCCCAGGGGAGATTCATGGCTAAGCGCGCCGGGGCCTCAGTGCTCGTGGGGATGGGAGCCCCCGCACTGAGTGCAGGTGCACCCCTTGGTGTCCTCCGGGGTGGCCTCCCGCACCTCTTTCAGGGTGACCTGAAACTCCACTTCCTGGCCCGCCAGGGGATGGTTGAAATCCACCACCACCGTATCCGGCGAGAGGCTTTTCACCACAAAATACACCGGATGCCCCTCTTCGTCGTTGGTCTCAAAGAGATCCCCCGGTTCAGGGTTCACGCTGGGATCAAAGTCCTTCCGGGGCAACTCGACCACGAGATTGTCGTCAAAGGCGCCGAAGGCCTGCTCCGGGGAGAGGCGCACGGTGCGCTGCTCCTGCAGGGACATGCCCACCATGGCCTCTTCCAGGGCCACGGGCATCAGTCCCCAGCCGAGGCAGAAGGACAGCTCCTCGGGTTCTCCGGTGTCGGGGTACAGGTCATCCTCGGCGGAGCGAATCAGGTAGTCGATGGTCACATACGAGGTGGGGGTCACTTTCATCCTTGGTCTCCAATAATTTTATGGCCGCTATTATAAAAGAATTTTGCCCTGTTGGCCAGGGTCGGGAAATCTGGGGGGGCAAGAATCCCCCGGGAAGCATTCAGCAATCAGCAGTCAGCAGTTAGAAATCGACAGACAGAAGCTGCCATGTCTAACAATCACTAATGAGCCGCTGGTTCTCTCCAGAATAGGAAAAATTCGGTGGGGCGGGCCTTAAGCGCCCGCCAGACCGATGGGCGGCCAGGGACGGCCGCCCTACCAGAATATGGCCGCCTGAGAAATTTGTTCGAGCAATTCCTCATGTGCCTACGGCTCACCCGAAAACCTGAAAAGAATTGAGGCTCTTGCAAAAGTTTTTTTGTCATCCTGAACGAAGTGAAGGATCTCAAGCTCTTGAAAATACGAGATTCTTCGCTCCGCTCAGAATGACAACTTCTAACCTTATTGAATTTTGCAAGAAGCTCAATTGCATTAGCTTTTCCTTGCCCCTGGTTCCTTTTTCAAAAAAACTTGGCCTTCAGGTGCCTGAAGGAGCTGCGGGCCAGGCGGATGGGGTGGAAACCCACGGGGTCCAGTTCCCGAGGAATTTCAAAGCATTGGGCGTCAAAGGCCTGGGGAGGCTCCAGGGGATAGCGCAGGTCGCTGACTTCGGCCCCGGGAAGCCCCCGCCGCCGCGCTTCCTGCCAGGTGGCCACCTCTCCGGCAGTCAGGCCCAGGAGGCTGAAGACCGCAGCGTCCAGGGCCACCGGCGACCGGGAGGCCCCCAGCAGACCAAGTTGGAAGGGTTGGCCGTGAACCGGCCCCCCCACGTGCATGGCCGTGACCGCGTCCAGGAGGGAAAAGGAGGGAGGCAGATGGTCCTGCAGGTCAAGGAGCATGCGTTCGAAGCGGGTGCCCCAACTGCCGTAGACCACATGCAGCAGGGCCTTGCGGATGCCGGTGACGCAGCCGAAAAAATTTTTCACCGCGCCGGTCAGGCGGAGCATTCGATGGACCTTGAGCTTGGGCAGGTTGAGGATGAGGTCGTTATCCATGGCCCGCCGGGAAATTCCGGCCCTGCCCCCCTTAAACGACAGGCGCACCCTGATGGGCTTGTCCAATTCCACCAGGGGGACCGGGAGATCCGCCAGGGCCTCGGTGAGGCCGATTTTCCGGGCGATGTCCGCGCCCTTGCCGAAGGAGGGCGAATCGCCCACCCGCACTTCAGCCCCGAAATCCAGAAGATAGCGGCACACGGCCCGAACCACCAGGGGATGGGTGCAGGGCAAGAAATCCGGCGGGGTGGCCGCCAACAGATTCGGTTTCACCAGGATCCTGGCGCCCCGGGCCGGCCGGCAACCGACCGCTTCGAGGAGCGCACCCACGGCCTGTTCCAGGGTTTCCCCCTGATAATCCCGACACTGGGCCAGGGCTACCGGAATTCCCGACTCGGTGGCTGCTGTTTGCATAAGACGTTTTGCGGTTTTCAGTTTTCTGTAAAAAAAACCAGGGGCGGGATCGAGCCCCCGACAGGGTTAGGTTATACCAGGTTTTTCTGGAGATGGAACAAACGAATTAACTAATTATTTGAATTTTCACGTTAATTTAACCAAAAATCGGAACCGGCAACCGGCAAGGGTATTATTTAAGGGTGACGAAGCGGTCAATCCAGGAGGGCGGCAACAGGGACAGGAAGTAAACCACCCCGGGGATGGGCCTGGGGAAGCGGATCCTGGCTTTGTTTTTGGCGATGCCGCGCTTGATGTGGGCCGCGGCCCGGGGCGCGGTGGCGCGGAAGGGCATGAAATAGGGATTGGCGTCGGTCATGGGGGTCCTGACAAAGCCCGGGATGATCACCGACACCCCCACGCCCTCCCGGCTGACCCTGGCCCGGAGCCCCTCGCCATAGACCCGGATGGCCGCCTTGGTGGCGCAATAAGAGGGGGCCACGGGAAAGCCGCGAAACCCGGCATAGGAACTGGTGAACGCCAGCTGCCCTTTGCGCCTCTCCCGGAACCGGGGCAGGATGGGTTCGATGGTGTTGATCAGGCCCTCGAGGTTGATGGCCAGGACGGCCCGCACCTCGTCCCAGGTTTCTTCCCGCCGGACGCTGCCCTTGGAGATGCCGGCCAGGGAAATGACCAGATCGAGGGGCTTTTGGTCGTCGGCCCCCAGGATCCAGCGGGCCATGTCCTGCCGGTGGGTCACATCCACCAGCGCGCCCTGGGCCTGGGCGCCCCGGTCGCGGCAGGCGCCGACGACTTCTTCCAGTTGCGGGGCGTCGATATCCCCGAGGAACAGGGTGACCCCGGGTTCAGCATAGGCCAGGCACACCTCCCGGCCAATCCCGCCGGCCGCGCCGGTGATGAGAACGGCCTGAAAAGGCGAGGCCGCGGGCTGGGGACACGGGACCACCTAATCTCCTGAAACGCCTGTGGATTTGCCCTTGAACACGGTCGCGCTCAAGGCTTGGAGGCGAGGATGATGCGGCCGGTATTCATCAGATTGCAGCGCAGCGCCTGCTTCACGGGGATGCCGGACTCCTCCATGACCTGGATGACGTCCAGGTCGGTGGTGAAGCCGATGCGCACAAACACCGGGGCCAGGATATCTTCTATCCGGCCAAGATGGCTGCCGTTTTGGCAGCGGCTGTGATTGATCGCGATGATCTGCCCTCCGGGCTTCACCACCCGCAGCATCTCCCGGCAGACCCGGTGGGGGTCGCAGACCGTGGTGATGACGTAGGCCGCCATGACCACGTCAAAGGAATTGTCGGGAAAATCCAGATTGCAGGCATCCATGACATGGAATTCATACCGATTGCCGCTGTTGAGGCGGGTGGCCTTCAGGCGGGCCCGTTTAATCATGGGGGCCGAAATATCTATGCCCACCACCTCAGAGGACGGCGGATAAAACTCCAGGGTGGAACCGGGCCCCACCCCGATTTCCAGGATTTTCTGATCAGGCCGGCGGCTCAGGTAATTGAAGGCCTGGCGGCGTCCCGGACCCAGGAGCAGGCCGAAAACGTAGTCATAGAAGGGTGAATAAAATGAATACAGACGTTCCATATATGTAGGGGAAATGTTGCATTTCATACAATTTTACCTCGCATCACGAACAGGATGAAGCCCCAGGGCAGGCATCTCAGCAAGAGAAATTGGTCCCCAAAATTGCGACATTGTATCTTAAATGTTAAAGAAAAGTAAATGGATTTTTTCAGGCCGGAGGGGATAGTCTGCCGAAACGGGGCAAAATGGTCACTTTCCAGACATCGTCCGCTTGATTATAATAAAGGTCATAGCCCCGGCCGTCATCGGCGATGACCGTAAAGCCCAGGAGTTCCGGTTCACGCCGGCGTGATAAAATTTTGACCACAGTTTTCCAGGAGCCCCCGACCTGAAAGCGCAGGGGCCGGTCATGCAGCCGGTGCCCGGAAGAAGTTTCCACGATGTCGGTCAAGCTATTGACTCCTGGCACGAATTCCGCCTAGGCGGGATAAAGAGTTGACAAGTCGGGAATTACCTGGTTATTTTAGCATGTCGACTTATGTTGTTGAAGCTCCGAATCTCCTTGGATAACCGGTAACGGTTATCCGCCCCAGGGGGTGGGGTTTAGCGGGTTCCCGGACTTCACGCAGAGGGCCATCGGGGGGGATACATACATGTTGGTTAACAAAATCAAAGGCTTGAGACGGGTGGTGGTTACGGGTGTGGGTATGGTTACGTCTATGGGACTTGACGTGCCCACGGTCTGGCAGAAGCTTTTGGCAGGCCAATCCGGTATCAAGCACATGGAGAATTTCGACCCGGGGTTTGTCACCAGATACCGAGCCCCGGATGACTTTCCCCTCATCGCCGGAGAAATCACCCAATTTGACCTCAAAGCCATCCTGCAATCCCGGAAGGAGAATCTTACCAAGGAAGATTTGAAGCAGGTCAAGTACACCGACCGCTTCACCCAGTTTGCCTTGGCTGCCAGCCTCGAGGCCATCCAGGACAGCGGCCTGGAATTGGAGGATGAGGACCCGGAACGCTGCGGGGTCATCATCGCCAGCGGTATGGGCGGGGTGGGATCGTGGGAGGAATCCATGATCCGCCTCCTCCAGGAGGGGGTGCGGCGGGTGTCGCCCTTCCTGGTGCCCAAGATGATTCCCAATCTGGCTGCGGGCAATGTCTCCATCAGCTTCAAGGCCAAGGGGCCCAATATCGCCCTGTCCACGGCCTGCGCCGCCGGGTCCCACGCCATCGGCATGGCCTACCGCTCCATCCAGTTGGGCGAGGCCGAACTCATGGCCGCCGGAGGCAGCGAAGCCGCGGTCACCATGCTCACCATCACCGCCTTCTACCGCATGGGGGCCCTGGCCACGGGTTATAATGACAACCCGGCCATTGCCAGCCGCCCCTTCGACGTTCAGAGAAACGGCTTTGTCATGAGTGAGGGGGCCGGTATTTTGGTCCTGGAGGAACTGGACCACGCCCTGGCCCGGGGCGCCGACATTTATGCCGAGGTGGTGGGCTTCGGTATGAGCGGGGACGCCTACCACATCACGGATCCCCACATGGAAGGCGCGGCCCGCTGCATCATCCTGGCCCTCAAGGATGCGGATATCGCTCCGGAAATCATCGATTACGTCAATCCCCACGCCACCGCCACCGTGGTTGGTGACCGCAATGAAGTCCGGGCCTTGATGTCCATTTTTAAAGACCCGGATCGCCGGCCGCTGGTCAGCGCCACCAAGTCCATGACCGGCCACCTTCTGGGCGCCGCCGGTTCCGTTGAGGCTATCTTCTCGGTTTTGTCCATCAAGGAGGGCATCGTTCCCCCCACCATCAACCTGACCGAGGTGGACCCGGAATGCCGGGGACTGGATTACGTCCTCGACAAGGCCCGGAAAATGGACATTCGCTACGCTCTGTCCAACTCCTTCGGCTTTGGGGGGACCAATGCCACCCTGGTCTTCAAACGCCTGGATGGGTAAGCCCTATCCCTCCCCAGGAGGCTCTGGTCTTAACCATGAACATCGCCGTGGTCCTGGACCCGGAGGCCGTGGAGGCCTTTGCCGACGTCCTGAGTTTTTTTCAGGATCATGCCGCGCCCGTGCGCCTCAGGCTTTTCGGCTACTGCCCCCCTGCTCCCGCCAACCTCTGCAGTTCCCTTGACCGGCTGGAGCCGGCGGACTTCGACCTGGTCCTGGACCTCAGGCGGCAGGACCAGGAGCCCGTGGTTTTGCCGGCCGGAGTCCAGGGAAAACTGCTGGTGGGCCAGGCCGCCCGGTCCATGGCCGAGGTGCTCCGGAGCCTGGAGGCCCTGCTCCGGGACCAGGAAATCCACAGCGGCATCCTGGACACCGCCACCGACGCCATTATCACCATTAGCGAGGACCATGTCATTGTGGGCTATAACCGCGGGGCCGAAAATATTTTCGGCTATACCCGGGAGGAGGCCCTGGGGCAGGACCTCAAAATTATCATCCCCCCGCCTTATAAGGAAAAACACAAAGATTTCGTGCGGCGCTATCTCGCCACCCGCCGTCCCCGCCTCATCGGCAAGCACGTGCAGTTGCACGCCCAGCGCCGGGACGGCAGCGAATTCCCCATAAGCATTTCCTTTTCCGTGGCCGAAATCCGGGGCAACATCTATTTTACCGGCATCGTCCGGGACATCACCGAATATAAGCTCATGGAGGAGCGCCTCCTCCGGGCCGAGCGCCTGGCCGCGGTGGGCAACACCGTCAGCCATATCGCCCACGAAATCAAAAACCCCCTGGCCATCATCGGCGGCTTTGCCAGGCAGTTGCAAAAGGGTCCCCATCTGGAGGACAAAGACCAGCGCAAGTTGGGCATCATCGTCGAAGAAGTGGGCCGCCTGGAGGCCATGATCGCCGAAATGCGGGATTTCGTCAAACGTCCCGCGGCGCACAAACAGCCCGGCGATATCGAGGCCCTGCTGGACGAAGTGGCGGACCTGTTCGAGGACACCTTCAGGGAGCAACGGGTCACCTTAAGGCGGGAGAAGGCCGCCGCCCTTCCCGTTTTCAGCTTTGACCGCCAGCAGATTCACCAGGTGCTGGTGAACCTGTTTAAAAACGCCCTGGAGGCCATGCCCCGGGGGGGCGAACTGACCCTGGCCACCAAAATCGCCGGCCCCAACCTGGAGGTGAGCATCAGCGACACCGGCCAGGGCATGACCCCCGAAGTCAAGGCCAACCTCTTTCAGCCGTATTTCACCACCAAGGAAAAGGGCACCGGCCTGGGTCTGGCCATCTGCCAGAACATCCTGGAGGAGCACGGCGGCTGCATCATAGCCGACAGCGCCCCGGGCCTGGGGTCCACCTTCACCATTCAAATCCCCCTGGAAGAGGCGCCTTCGGAGTGATGGCGGCTCCTGACCCTGCCCTCCTTCAAGTTCAGGATCTCAACGTCCATTTCCACACGCCATTGGGCCGCGTCCGGGCCGTGGCCGGGGTGAATCTGGGGGTCAAGGCCGGGGAGACCCTGGGCCTGGTGGGCGAGTCGGGCTGCGGCAAGACCGTCACCGCCCTTGCGGTCATGCGCCTTTTGCCCCCGCACACCACCGAAATTCAGGGTGAGGTCCATTTTGCCGGGGAAAATCTTTTGGCCCTGGCGCCGGAAGACATGCGCGCCATCCGGGGCAACCGCATCGGCATGGTCTTTCAGGAGCCCATGACCTCGCTCAACCCGGTGTTCACCGTGGGGGAGCAGGTGGCGGAAGTCCTGCGCCAGCATCGCCATCTGTCCCACCGGGAGGCCAGGGGCGAAGCCGTGGGGGCCCTGGCCCGGGTGGGCCTGGCCGATGCTGAGCGTCGGTATGACCAATACCCCCACGAGCTCTCCGGGGGCCTGCGCCAGCGGGTCCTCATCGCCATGGCCCTGGCCTGCGAGCCCGAACTGCTCATCGCTGATGAGCCCACCACCGCGCTGGACGTGACCATTCAGGCCCAGATCCTGGCGCTCTTGGCCCGGCTGCGCCAGGACCTGAACCTGGCGGTGCTGTTCATCACCCATAACCTGGGGGTGGTGGCCCAGACCGCCGAGCGGGTGGCGGTGATGTATGCCGGCCTGGTGGCCGAGGAAGCCCCCACCGCCGAACTTTTTCGCCGGCCTTGCCACCCCTATACCCGGGGGCTGTTGGCCTCGGTGCCCAAACTTGATTTTCGCCGCCCCCTGGGTCAGGTTTTGCCCACCATCCCGGGCCAGGTCCCCGGCGCGCCGGAAGCCCTCCGGGGGTGCCTGTTCCGGGACCGCTGCCCCGAGGCCCACGCGCGCTGCCTTGCCCCGCCCCCCTGGCTCACGGTCGCAGCAGAGCACCGGGTGCGCTGCTGGCTGTATGACTGAAATACTTAACTAAACGAAACGACAGGTTAAAAGTGATGGGAAGAATTAATTATAGAAAGCTGGCTTTTGAACATTATCCTCCAATTTGCGCATACTGTGGTTTTGGAATACCAGAAATCTTAGAAGTTGCCCATATTGATGGGGATAGATCAAATAACAATATTGACAATCTTGTAATCCTTTGCCCGAACTGCCATAAAATGCATGATATTGATCTCATACCAACTAATGCAATAATTCAAATGAGAGACAGAGAAAAGCGTATCGATTGGATAAAACGTATGAAAGATGCCGGCCAGAAGGCTGCCATCACAAGAAAACGTCGCTTAGCGGGAAAAAAGGCGGCAGAGACGAGGAAAAATAAAAAAGAGGCTTCTTCAAATTAAAGGTTATATAAACTGGAGTTATCTTTCTCAGGTCTGTTTAGCTATGTAGGGCGGGAAAGCGCCGCGCCTCCCGCCTGGTGGATTTTAAAAAGCACAGGTGAGGACACCTGTGCCACCGGGCTTTTCGGGTTTATAGAATGCCGACCGAGACCATACGCCTCAATCAGGAAAAGCCCCTCAGCCACTGGCTGCTGACTACTGCTGGCTCCCAGGCTCCCGACTCAGGGGGTTGTAAGGTTTTCCACAGATAGAAGGGTGCGAACTATGAACAATTTTGTTGACCGGGACCTTGACCAATTTATTGCCAAGGCCATCATGGGCGATCCGGGGGTGCGCCCCTACACTTCCTCCATGGGGGAAACCTGGCGTCTGGTGCAGCTGATGATCCACAAATTTTATGTGGAGTTGAAGCTGGACATGTTCCTCGGGGTCACCGGGGAGCACTGGGTGGCCTCCTTTTACAGCCCCTCCCGCTGCGCCCGCTATGAGGGGCGGGGGTCCAGCGCGCCCCTGGCCATCTGCCGGGCCGCCAAGGAAGCCTTCGCCAACCTGAGCTCATGACTGAGCCCCTGATCGCCGCCCAGGACCTCTGCCGCTCCTTCCGCCTGACCGGGCCCTGGGGCCGGGGGCCCACCCTCAGGGCCGTGGACGGGGTGAGTCTGGCGTTGCACCAAGGGGAAACCCTGGGACTGGTGGGGGAGTCCGGCTGCGGCAAATCCACCCTGGGGCGCCTGCTGTTGGCCCTGTTGGCGCCCACTCGCGGCCGGGTGCGGTTTGCCGGCGAGGACCTCTTTGCCCTGCCGCGCCGGCGTCTGAAGGAATTGCGGCGGCAGATGCAGATCATCTTTCAGGACCCCTACTCCTCCCTCAATCCCCGCCTGACGGTGCGCCAGACCCTGGAAGAGCCCTACCTGATCCACGGTCTCGGCACCCGGCGCCAGCGCCGCACTTGGGCCGCGGAACTCCTGGAAGAGGTGGGCCTCCAAGATGAGCACCTGGAGCGCTATCCCCACGAATTTTCCGGGGGCCAGCGCCAGCGCCTGGGCGTGGCCCGGGCCCTGGCCCTCAAACCCCGCCTCATCGTCGCCGACGAGCCCCTCTCCGCCCTGGACGTGTCCATCCAGGCGCAAATTTTAAATTTATTGAGCCGGCTTCAGGAGCGCCACGGCCTCACCTACCTGTTTATTTCCCACGACCTGAGCGTCATCTCCCAGATATCCAGCCGCATCGCGGTGATGTATCTGGGCCGCCTGGTGGACCTGGCCCCCCGGGAGGCCTTCGGCGCCGCCCGGCTCCACCCCTACACCGAGGCCCTCCTGGCCGCGGTGCCCCTCCCCGACCCGGCCCGGGCCGAC
>JBGSLA010000204.1:0-1583 GCA_041740935.1 Desulfobaccales bacterium
CTGTGGGGGGAGAGGGTTAGGGTGAGGGGGGCATCCTTTCGCCTGCCCTCCCTGGACAGCCGGGGGCGGCTGTCCCTACACCAGAAAAGGCCGTTATGCCGGTAGGGCGGCCATCCCCGGCCGCCCGGAGTTCCGGCGGGCACTTAAGGCCCGCGCCACCGAATTTTTTCCCCCTCGTTCTCAAGCTCCCCCTCTCCCCTCGTTCCCAAGCTCCTGCTTGGGAACGCCGATTTTCCGCCCAAGCTCCGCTTGGGCTCCTCTGGGAAGCACAGGCTAAACCTTCATGGCCACCATGGCCACCCCCTAATACGGTTTTCTGTTTTCGGTTTTCTGTTTTCGGCGAAAATTGTTTTTAAATAACAATGGGTTGGGCATTTCATTTGTTTCATTTCAATGAGAAATTAGTATAAGCTGAAAAAATGTAGAACAGCCGCCCCCGGCTGTTCCTTAAAAGAGCAGGCGAGGGCGCCTGCTCTACATTTCCCCGGCGGCTTTTCACGGTAAAGCCTGCGGCTGGAGGATGCGTTACCCGTCAGCAGGCAACCTGGCATGAGATGAAACCAGCCGACTATCTATCAACCTATTTTTCTTATTATTTTTTACCGAAAACGGTATCAGACCCTGAACCTTGAACTTTGAACTTTGAACTTTGAACCCACTACCGCCAGGCCGGATTTTTCTTGAAGGGTCTATACAGCGGGTCGCCGATGAGGATCATCTGCCAGGACAGGTGGGGCAGGGTGCGGTAATACACCTCCAGCAGGCTCAGTTCGCCTTTCAGCAGCAGGGGGAAAAATTCATCCGGCAGGGGAAAGGCGCTGAGATACGGTTCGGCCACCGGCCCCAGGGTGGCGGCCACCCCCTCCTCCAGCATCCGCTTGCACCAGACCTGGCTGCCGGGGCTTCTCAGGGTGGTGGCCTCGGCGCTGGCCACGTGATAGGCCACCGCGCCCGGTTCCCAGCTGCAGGAGGCCACATATTTCCGCAGGGAGTACCAGCCGCAGTAGAGCGCCGCCCGGGGGCAGGAGCCCGGCAGCAACAACCCCGGCCGGGGGTCCAGGACCACTTTCAGGGTGGAGCGCTCTTTCATCAGTTCGGCCAGGCGCTCCAGGCGGTGGTCGAACCAGGCGTAGCTCCCCGGCGTTCGGTCGCCCTTGAGTCCCCGGGCGTCCAGGTAGCAGACGCCCGTGAGGCCGCGGTCCTCGGTTTTCAGGGCGTCATCCACCAGCCGCCGGGCGATCCGGGGGGTGGGCCCGTCCAGCCGCCCCACCATGACCACGGCCTGCCGAAAGCGCTGCATGGCGGGCTCTTTTTCGAAATGCAGGTTCAGGGGATTGGGCAGCCAGTGCACCTTGGGGTAATTCTCCACCAGCATCAGGGAAAGCTCGCTGTCCACCGCGGCCCCGGTCTGGGGTCGGCCGTAGAGCCGCTGGAGATGCTCCCAGAACTGCAATTCACCCAGGAGGCCTTGCGTGTTCCGGAGCTGGGCGGCCCGCTGGCGGGCCTGCGCCGCCAGGCCGGCTCCCGGCTGCAGCAGGTTTTTTTCAGGGTCAGGCAGGCCCCCGGGCGGAGGCGGCCCGTCC
>JBGSLA010000205.1:0-23972 GCA_041740935.1 Desulfobaccales bacterium
ACCCTAACCCTCTGCCCCCACAGGGGGGAGAGGGAACTAGTTGAAATAATTTCAAAATACAAACTTATTTGTAATGCCCAGCCCACCAGGGGAGGGGGAGTTTTCGAATGGGACCTGCCTCAAGCTCTTGCCCGGAAAAAAGAGCATTCCACCGGTTCATCCGTATACTTTAAGCTATATGCCTTCTGAAACTGAGGACTTCCGCGGCCTCAGCGGGCCCTTTGCCGGGAAACCAGCCTTCTGGTCGCCTCTTCCCAGCCGTGGGAGTATTTCCCAGGCTCGGCCAGCACCTCCCGCCGGGTCAGGGTGACGGCCTCATAATCGCAGATGTTGTAGCACACCCCGCAGTAGCTGCAGGTGTCGGTTTTGCGGTACACCCGCTCGCCCTCCCGCACAATGGCCTTGACCGGGCAGGCCTCGATGCACAGCATGCAATCCGGCGGGCATTTGGCGTCGTCGATGTTGAGTTCGGCCGCGAACAGCGGGTTGACCGTCAGGGATGCAAATTCGCACACCGTCAGGCATTGGCGGCAGCGCAGACACAGATCGGGCTCCGGCTGGGTGTTGAGGCCCGCCGGGTCCAAAATAATGGCCTGGCGGGGGCAGGCTTCCAGGCACTTGTGGCAATGTTTGGGGCATTCGCTGATGAGACCGCCCACCAGCTTCAGCTGCTGGCGGCACCAGTGCTCCTGCCCCTCTTCCCCCTGGGGGCAGGGCTCGGAGCATCTGCCCTTGTCCATGCAGACCCTGGGATAAAAAGGCGCCAGCCCCCCCTGGTCGGCAAAAATGCTCTTTTCGACGCCGTTTAATTTCAGGGTCACAGCGCCGGTGGGGCAGAAATGGGCGCAGATTTCGCAGAGCACACACAGCCGCGGGTCAATGGTGATATCCAGACCCTGGTCGCGGGCAATCAAAGCCACCGCGCCCCGGGGACAGACCAGGGAGCAGATCTCGCACTTAAGGCAGACCGTTTTGTCCAGGCGCAGTTCCACCAACTCCTGGTACATCCGCAGAGTCAGCTCGACGGCGTCGCTGGTTTCCCGTTTATGAATCGAGGCAAGCACAAAAATGTTCCTGGGAAAACCGGGCGGATTCGTCAACCCTCGGTTTTCCGGCCGGCAAACTGCTGGCGGAAGGAAATGGCCTTGAGTTTCAATTGGCGGCGGCGCAGGTTGATCTTGACGTCGGGAAACTGGACCAGCAGATGGTCAAATTTGTCACAGTCGATCAAATCCGGGCAGAGGGCGCAATGTCCCAAGCCGCGGGCCTGGGCGCACATTCTGATGGGGCACAACTCCATGCCGCTGCCGCCCTTGCAGCCCGGGCATTCCGTGTGGGATAAAAACCAGTCCAAACCCTTGTGGAATTCCGAGAAGCTGAAACCCTCATCATCGGGAAAGCAATGGACCCACCAGTTAGCCCGGAAGCGGTCCAGATACTCCTTCAACAGGGCCACGGTCTTCAGGAATTCCGGATGGCCCAACTGGCAGTCATCGCACAGACCGCAATAACTCTCTCTCACCATGTTCCTCTCCTTGGGGATGTTCCAGGGCGGCCCGGGTCTGGGCGGCCATCTCGGCGTCGGTGAACCGGCTCATGCGGATGGCCCCGGCCGGGCACTCCGAAGCGCAGATGCCGCAGCCCCGGCAGAGCGCTCCCACAATTTCGGGGACCCCGTGCGCGCCCACCATAATAGCCCGAAACGGACAAGTTTTCACGCAGGTAAGACATTGTCGGCAATGGCTGCGGTTGATCACCGCGGAAATTTCGCTCTGCTGAATTTTCTCCTGGAAGAGCAGGGCCGCGGCCCGGAGCGCGGCAGCCTGGGCCTGGGCCACCGCTTCCCCGATATTCTTGGGATAATGGGCCAGGCCGCACAGAAATATCCCCTCCACCATGGTGTCCACCGGCTTGAGTTTCTGGTGGGCCTCCAGGAAAAAGCCGCCCGTGGTCGTGGGCACCTTGAGCAGCTGGGCCAGGTCGTGGGTGCCCGCGGCCGGTTCAATGCCGGCGCTCAGGATCACCAGATCCGCGGTCAAGGTCACGGTCTCTTCCAGGAGTTCGTCCCAAACCCGTACTTCCAAGGGGCGCCGCCGCCGAACGGTAATCTGGGGGGGCCGGTCCGGATCATAAGGCAGAAAAACCACGCCCCGCTCCTTGGCCTCCTGGTAGAACAACTCCCGAAAGCCATAAGCCCGGATGTCGCGATAGAGGACCACCACCTCTGCCAGGGGATAGCAATTTTTGAGGATCAGGGCGTTTTTCAGGGCCTCGGCGCAGCACAGGCGGCTGCAATAGGGGCGCTGTGGGGAGCGGGAGCCCACGCATTGAATCATCACGAGGCGGCGGGCCCGGTCCAGGTCCTTGCCGCCGGCGCTGATTTTGTCCTCCAATTCCAACTGGGTGATGACCCGGGGGTCCTCGCCGTACAAAAAACTCCCCTCAGGGCGCATTTCCCGGCCGCCGGTGGCCACTATCACCACCCCGTGCTCCAGACGCCGCTCTTCCCATTCATCGTCGATCAGCTGTCGCACCCGTGAACGGAAGCGCCCCACCGCGCCCTCCAGGGACACCAGTTCGGCCCGGGTCAGCACTTCCACATTGGGATGGCGGCGGACCTGGGCCTCCAAGTCCCGGATGAACTTCAGCGGATCCAGGCCTTCCAGGGTGGAGCGCAGGCTGCGGGCCAGCCCGCCCAGGCGGGGAGTGCGTTCCACCAGGTAGGTATGGAAGCCCTGGTCGGCCAGGGACAGGGCGGCACTCAGGCCGGCGGCCCCGCCCCCCAGGACCAGGGCCCGGGGGATGACCGGGTAATAGGCGGGGGCAATGGGGGTGAGCTGCGCGGCCCGGCGGACGGCCATGCCCACCAGCTCCGCAGCTTTGGCCAGGGCCGCGTCGGGGTCGTCCTGATGCACCCAGGCGCACTGCTCCCGGATGTTGGCAAAGGCCAGATAGCCAGGATTAACGCCGGCCGCGGCCAGCACCTCCCGAAACACCGGCTCGTGGGTGCGGGGGCTGCAGGCCGCCACCACCACCCGGGTGAGCCCCTGCTCCTGAATGATGCTGGCCATCCGACGGGTGGCGTCGGTGGAGCAACTGAATAAAAAATCCTCCACATAGGCCACCTCGGGCATTTCCCCAACCATGTCCCCCAGGAGCTTGGGGTCCACCGTGTGGGCGATGTTGGTGCCGCAATGGCAGAGAAACACCCCGATTTTGAGGGTTTCGCCATCGGTTTGGACAAATTTTGCCGCATCGACCCGGGCCAGGGCCGGGCGGGGGCTCACGGCCAAAAGCTGGGCCGCTGATTGGGCCGCGGCGCCGGCTGCGGCCACGGTGGTGGTGATATCCATGGGCTCCTGGGCGGCGCCGCCTACATACACCCCTGCCCTCGCGGTTATGGGAAAAAAGGGCTGCCCTTCCTGAAAAAAACCCTGAGCGTTGAGACTCAAGCCCAGACGCCCGGCCCAATCCCCCAGATGCGACCCTGGTCTTAGGCCCACCGCCAGGACCGCCAGGTCGAAGGTGCGCTCCCGGGGAAGGCCCCGGGGGTCGGTGTAGCGCACCACCAGGCCCTGTTCCGGGGTGGGATGGACCGCGGTGACCCTGGACCTTACCAGTTCCACCCCCCGAACCCGGGCCGCGTCCAGGTAGATCTCCTGTTCCTTGCCCTGGGCCCTCAGGTCCATGTAGAACAGGGTGGCGGCCACCCGGCCCTGGGTGAGTTCCCGGGCCACCAGGGCCTCCTTGAGACTGGCCAGACAGCACATGCTGGAACAATAGGCCGCGCCCGCCTCCGGGTCCCTTGAGCCCACGCATTGAATAAAGGCGATGGACCGGGGCTCCCGCCGGTCGGAAGGCCGGAGCAGGACGCCGCCGTGGGGGCCGGTGGCGCTGAGCAGGCGTTCGAACTCCAGGCTGGTGACCACGTCCGGATGCCAGGCCCCGGGGAAGTGCGCGGCCGGCGCCGGTTGGACGCCGGGGGCCAGGACGACTGCCCCGGCCGCCAGCGTCAGGGTCTCCGGCCGGTCGTCAAAATTGATGGCCTGAGCGGCGCAGACCTGCACGCAGGCAGTTTCCTTACGCCCCCGCAGGTGGCGGCAGGCCTCCGGGGTGATATAAGCCGCCTGGGGCACCGCCTGGGGAAAGGCCAGGTGGATGGCCTTGGTCTGGCTGAGACCCTGATTGAAGGGATCGGGAATGCGTTTGGGGCAGACCCGGACACACTCCCCGCAGCCGGTGCACCTGGAGGTGTCCACGTACCGGGGCCGCCGGGCCAGGAGCACCCGAAAATCCCCGGGCTGTCCTTCCAGGCCCACGATGCGGGTGAGGGTTCGCAGCTCGATCAGGGGATGCCGGGCGATTTCCAGCAGCCGGGGCGACAGGATGCACATGGCGCAGTCATTGGTGGGGAAGGTCTTGTCCAACCGGGACATGAGGCCCCCGACAGACGGCCCTTCCTCCACCAGGGTGACGGGGAGCCCCACCGCGGCCAGGTCCAGAGCCGCGGTCAGTCCCGCAATGCCTCCGCCTGCCACCACTACCCGGGAACTGACCACCCGGGACAGGGGCTGAACCAACGCCATGCTGTCTTAATCCTCCTTCGTGGAGGGAATATCCAAATTCTCCAGGGCCCGGTGGAGTTCTTCCTTAAGGTTCAGGCCATCCTCCGGCGCGGCCAGGAGCGCGGCCAGGAAATGGCGCCGCAGGTCCTGGAGCGCCTTTTCCCCCTGGGCCAGGCGACGGGCTTGCTCTGCACTGACAAAGCCCTCCCGCACCGCCAGATTGCGCAAGCCCTGGACAATATCCAGAAAGCGTACGTCCTGGGGGCAGGAAAAAGAACACCGGGCGCAGCGGACGCAGTGCCACAGGACGGGGGAGGCCAGCAACCGGTCCTTCATGCCGTAGAGAATCTGGCGGATGATGCGGCTGGGGGAAAATTCCGGCTCCACTTCGGCCACCGGGCAGGTGGCGGTGCAGACCCCGCAGGCAAAGCAGCGCAGCAGGTGCCCGCAGCCCGACTCCCGGGCCACTTCTTCCTTAAACAGGGGATCGAGTTCCTGGATTTTGAGAGTGTCGTTCATGATGGTTCGTTTCTCGATTACTATTTCAGACTAGAAAAGGCAAAAAACTGTTCTTTTACGCTGTTGATGAGCTCAAGGCTTTCATGAAACACCGGAGCCTGCAGCCGTAAAATTTTTCCGGAGATCCTTCCTTAATATAGAGCAGGCGCCCTCGCCTGCTTTTTCAAGGAACATCCGAGGGCGGCTGTTCTACATGTATCCTCAGTTCCAAACTTTTCCCCTCAACCAAAGGTGATTGCCTCGGTGGGGCAGTTCTCGGCGCATTTGCTGCACTTTTCCGCGGCCTGAAGCATCCGCACGCACAGTTCCTGATGCACCACCACCACCGTGCCGTTCACTACCCGAAAGACCACCCGGTCCTGGGGGCGGGGCCCCCGGCCCAGGCGGGCCTCCGGGCAATTCCCCAGATGATGCTCGCACATGGCCACGCAAATGCCGCAGCCGTTGCATTTGTCCGGGTCGATGTGCATGGCCGGGGCCAGGGCCGCGGCCGCCCCCAAAAGCTCATGCAGGGCCTCGATGTAGCCGGCGAAATCCTCGGTGTGCAGGACCGGGCAGTCCTCCGGGAAGGCAACGCGCTCTACCAGCCGGGCGGCAAATTCGAGGCAGGTCCCGCCGCACTCCCCGCAATCCGTGCCGGGCAGGAATTCCCGAAGTTCCTCCACCCCGGCCAAACCCTAAACCTCCACCCAGGCGCCGCGGTTCGGGTCTGCCAGCGGCCACAGGTTTTCCGGGCGCAGGCTCCGGTACTGGCATATTTCGTCCACGAGAGGGGTGGCCTCTGCGCCGGTGCGGCGAAATACCACGGCTTTGGGGACCTCGGGGCAAATCAGACGGAAATCTTCCACCACCACAACCCCGGCCTTGATGAGCATCCGGCAGCGCCGGGTGCGGGGCGGCCAGAGATCTTCGGCCCCGGCCGGCAGGTCGAACAGGGCCACATCGGCCCGGGCCCCCGGCCCCAGGTGCCCCCGGTCGGCCAGACCCAACAGGCGGGCCGGCAGGGTGCGGCTGGCCCAAACCCATTGGAAAAAGGAATACTGCGCCGGGCTCACCTCATCCACCCAGAATTCCTGCCGGGCTTCCCGGTCCCCCAGCCAGGAAAAAAGGTCAGCATAGCGCGCCACCGGCGCCCCCGCAGCACCGGCCCCGGAAAAGGCGGCCGGCTTATCCGCCAGGAACAGGGCCGCCAGAAGCGCCCGGCGAGCCCGCTCCCGGTCGGCCGTCGGCCTCAAAGACAGGGGCCGGCACAGGCCCAGATCCACCTGCAGGGGGATGCCGTTGCCGGTGGGCGCCCCCCCGGGCCACAGGAGGCCCAGGTCCAGGGTGGTTCCTCTTTCGAGGTGGGCGAGCGCGGCTTCGGTCAGGGCGTCGTCTGCCAGGGCCGGTCCCAGACCGGATAAATGAAACAGCCGGGGCTCCGGCAAGGCGGCCCGGAGGATTTCAGGAGAGGCCTCTACCATGAAGGTGGTGTCCAACTCCCCGGCCAGCCGGGCCAGAATTTCCAGGGTCCCCTCCAGGGGGATGGCGCGGTGCGCATAAACTTCCTGGCGGTGCCGGACCCAGGGCTCCACTATTCTGAAGTTCAAGGAGCGGGTTTTTTCCAAAAAAAATTGGAGGGTCTGGGCCACCTCCGCCCGCCGGCCGCGGTCCTTAAGCCACAGGTCCAGGTCCCGGAGGTTGATCACCAAAGAGGCGGAGCCGTCCACCACCGGCAGCGCCGCCAGCTCCCGATGCACATACGCGGCCGTGGCCAGGGTCAGAAAGGGTTCGTGGACGTGGGTATAGCCCAGGGCGGCGTAGGTTTCCCCCAGCTTTTCAGGAGAGGGCGCCATCCCCCACAGGCGCAGGAAATTCAGGCCATAGGTGGCCGCCTGGGCTCTTAGGTCAATGCCGCCGGCCACCACCGCCTGGTCCCGGGCATCGATGACCCGATCCACCCTGGCCAGGCGGGAAACGATGCGGTCCCCGTCGAAAAACAGGTCCCGGGCTTCCCCCTGCCAACCGTGGGCCGGGTCGAACACCCGGCCTTGGGCGATCTTAACCCGCATCCGCGGCTCCGGGTCTCACTCCTCTTCCCTGGCCGTGTGGATGATAATGTCTTCCTGGGGGACGTTGCGGAAATCCCCCACCGGCCCGGAGGGTATCCAGGTCATTTTGTCCACCACGTCCATGCCCTCGATGACCCGGCCGAAAACCGCAAACCCATGATCCTGGGGTTCCGGCCCCCGGTAGTCGAGCTCGGGGTTATCCACCACATTGATGAAAAATTGGGACGCGGCGCTGTTGGCGGGATAGGCCCGGGCCATGGCCACGGTCCCCCGTTCGTTGGAAACCCCGTTTTTGGCCTCATTGACAATGGTCGGGTGGGTGGGCTCCTGGTACACCAGCCCCGGCTTGAAGCCCCCGGCCTGCACCATGGCGTTGCTGATGATGCGGTGGAAAATAACCCCGTCATAGAAGCCTTCCCGCACATAGGTGAGGAAATTGGCCACGGTTTTCGGAGCCTTGTCGGAGAACAGTTCAATTTTGATGGAACCCTTTGAGGTTTCCAGAACCACCTGGGGACGCTTCAACGTCTGTTGGGTCATGGGGCGCTCCATCATCAAGGCAAAGGGAAGGGTTAACAACAGAGGGTCAGGTCATCCAAAACCCTGTGGGTCGCGGGCCAGGGGCACGAGGTGACGGCCGTGAGCGGCACCGGCAGGCCGTCCAGACGATAGGCCTCCTCATCCGCTTCCACGCCGTCCAGGGCCACCGGGAACAGCACCCTCGCCTGGGCCGTGGTGCGGTTGACAAAGGGGCTCAGCACCACCAGGGGCACCTGCCGGCGTTTTAAATCCCGAACCTGCTGGTCCGGCAGGAACCATAACAGGTCGGCGCCGGCCACCAGGATGGCGTCCACTTCCTCATAATCCACCGGCGCACTGTAACTCACCGCCTCTGTGGCCCTGAAATCCGGGGCGCCGGGATCGCCCAGTTCCCGCAACAGCAGATGATAGAGACCGGCGCTGTTGAAATCCCCGGGCAGGGGTAGAAGGATAAAGGGACGCTCCCAATTCAGGCGGGCCACCAAAGCGGCCAGGCGCTCGATCAGCTCCCACCCCGGACCGTAGCTCGCCCCCCGGCCCACAAACATCACGCCGTAGGCGGATTGGGCCAGGAAATCGGCCAATTCGGCGGCCCCGGGAACCGGTGTCTCCCCGGCCGCCCCGCCGCTGAGCCTGGCGCTGAGCTCTGCCGCCAGGGCCAACTCCCGGCCGGGCTGAACTTTAACAAAGGGGCGGCAGAAGTGACTTAATTCCGTGGGGTAAATATCCACCGCCGCCACCCGCCGGTCTTCCAAACCCCGTTCGGTGAAGCGGCCCCGGGCAAAAACCGCGTAGCGCACCAGATGCCGGGGCGCAGAATGGAGGGGATTGGCCCCCCAGAACAACACTGTGTCCGCTTCGTCCCGGATAACCTCCAGGGGCGCCCAGAAAAGGCCATGCGCTTTCAGCGCGGCATAAAACGGCGCCATCAAGCTCAGGTCGGCCGGCTCCAGGCGGGCCCCAAGCTTTCTGGCCAATTTCAGGGCCGCGCCCTGGGCCCCGGTCCCGGAGTTGGTGAGACCGAAAATGAGGGGACGCCGGGCCTTGGCGAGAATCCCCGCCGCTTCCTCCAGGGCCTCTTCGTAAGGCACCTGCCGCCCACGCCCCTGCCGCCGCACCTCGCAGGCCGGCACCCGGCCCCGGGGGCTTTTGGTATGGAACTTTTTAGTGGAGAGAAATTTGCCTGCACCCCAGAGGCAGACGTTGGCCACCGACACGATCCGGCCGCCCTCCAGGGTCACGTCCAGGTCGTCGCAGAGGCAACTGCATCCGGGGCAGACAAGGGACTCCCTGGTCATAGGTACACCTGAACCGGTTTAAATATTGTTTATTTTAACAGACCTTGGCCGCAAAAGCCTAGTATTATTTCACCGCCGACCCGGCTGAGTCGCCCCCTTCAAGATAGCAACAGTTCATAACTTTAAGGCAGCACAACCAAATCTCCCCGGAGAAAAATTTGGGCGGATTAAGGAGCAGGATTCTTGGGCGGAGGCTCAGGGGCTTGCAACTGCTTGACAGAATCGTCCTAATACCTATACTTTTTTCATTTCCTAAACAATTGTCTAAGAAAAGTATTTACTTTTGAAACAAGGCTCAAGGGGAGCGAAATTAATATATCTAAGCATATCAATGGCATAGCTGATGGCACAGTTCTTGGTAAGGATAATGCCGAAAGGAAGCCGTCATGAAACCCCAACGCATCGACCGACTTCTTATAGTGTGTTTGGTGATTAACCTGATCCTGGCGTTTTGGTGGCTCAGCGAAAGGTTCGCCTTTCATAAGCACATGATGACCACGGTTTTTTAAGGGCGGGGATTGAGCCGTTTTTATCAAGGAAACTTGAGAGCCAGGGGAAAGGGTTTGGTCAGGAGGACACTTCCCCTTATAGGGCACCTTCGTCCAGGCAGGGAGGCTGAATCTCGGTGAGCCTGTCCGGCCAGGAATAGCAGCAATAGTAATAAAAGGGGGCGTCGCAGAAGCACACCTGAGACTCTTCGTGGATCAGATACCAGCAGCGCCCGCAGCACTCCGGCAGTTCATCGGCGCAGGAAAAGGGGATGCCGTGGGTGCCGGCGCGGAATTCATCCAGATTTATCATGTCGCCGTCTCCTTGCCCTCAAAGGTCGTTAAGGCAGTCAGGGCCCCGTGACCCTAACATTATATAGCAAAGCCTGCGCCTGGAAAACTGGGATCTCGGAAAACAACTCGGCCAGACAATAGCCTTCTCCCCAAGCAATTTCCTTATAATCAACCATGCCACCCACCCTGGCCGATTTCGACTACGAGTTGCCCCCCGAACTGATCGCCCAGCATCCGGCGCCCAGGCGGCAGGACTCCCTCATGCTGGTGGTGGATCGGGCCGAAGAAACCTTTCGCCACCGTACTTTTGCGGACTTGCCGGAAATTCTCGATGACCACGATGTGGTGGTGATGAACGACACCCGGGTCTTCCCGGCTCGCCTGCTGGGCCGCAAGGCAAGCGGCGGCCGGGTGGAGGTCCTCCTGCACCATCTCCCTGAACCCCTGGACCAGGGGCCCGCCGGGGATCGGGCCCGGGCCCGGGCCAACCTGCGGGGACACCGCCTCAAGGCGGGGCAGGTGCTTTCTTTTGCCCCCGACCTGGAGGGAGAAATCCTGGCCCTGATGGGAGGAGGCGTGGCCGAGGTGGAGTTTCGCACCCCCACCGGGGATGTTGTCCAGGCCATATTGTCCCGGGGGCAGGCGCCGCTGCCGCCCTATATCCGCCGGGAGGCGCAAGCCGCGGACCAGGAACGCTACCAGACGGTGTACGCCGCCCGACCGGGGGCCGTAGCCGCGCCCACCGCGGGCCTGCACTTCACCCCGGAGGTCATGGCCCATTTGGCGCAACGCGGCATCGCCACCGCCAGCCTGACCCTGCATGTGGGGCCCGGCACCTTTTTGCCGGTGCGCACTTCGGACTACACCCGGCATACCATGCTGCCGGAATATTTTGTGCTGCCGGCCGACACCGCGCAGCGCCTGAACCGGGCCCGGGCGGCCGGCAAGCGTCTTTTGGCCGTGGGCAGCACCAGTGTCCGGGTCCTGGAACACTGCGCCTCGCCCCGGGGCTTCACCCCCCAGGAGGGCTGGTGCGGCCTTTACATCCACCCTGGCTACCGCTTCCGGGCCGTGGACCGCCTGCTCACCAATTTTCACCTGCCCCGGTCCACCCTGCTGCTCCTGGTCGCGGCCTTCGCCGGCCGGGAGCTTATCCTGGCCGCTTACCGGGAGGCCATCCGGCGCGGCTACCGCTTCTACAGCTACGGGGACTGCATGTTGATCCTGTGAGGATAATGCCAAACGCGGCAGGCGCGGCGCTTTCCCGCTGGGGAGACGGCATCTCCTCCCCAACCGCCGTTAAAAAATATCTTGTCTATAATATTCGCTAAACAAGATTTTGTGGCGATTTAGAAGGCTTCTTGGTATAGTGACCGCGTATAAGGCAGAAAAGGCCTTAAGGCCGCCCCGCAGGGATGGGCTTAAAACCTGGCTTGGGAACAGGAGAGTGTATGCGGAGAGTCGTGATGCTGGGTCTGGCGCTGGTGATGTTCCTGTCATTGGCGGCCGCCGCCGAGGCGTTGACGGTAACGGTTTACACTGATAAAACCGCCTGGGAAAATGCCGTCGGCGGGACGATTCTGACGGAGGACTTTAATGACGCCACCTTGAACGTTGGAGTTAGTTTTAGTTCTACTGAATCAGGCCATATAAATACCGCCCCTGGCCACGGATACTACCAGGATGTCTTAAATTCTACGAGCCAAAATTATCCCCAGACGGTTTGGTCTTTTACCCCTCGGATCACTGCGTATGGCGGCAATTGGGATTTAGGGGGACCTGGCGGCGGCGGAAACAGCTTGAATGTTTACATATATGATATTCTCTTCAAGGTGGGCTACATCTCAAATAGTTATCAAGGTGGGTTTTGGGGGTTCATCTCCGATACTCCGTTCACCTCGGTGCAGCTAATAGGAGGCGGTGGTGACCATCAGCAAAACTATACCCTGGATAACATGGTGTACAGCCCGGTGCCGGTGCCCGGGACCCTTGGCCTCCTAAGCAGCGGACTCTTGGGGCTCTTCTTTTTTCGCCGCAAAGTTTTCTGATTTTTCCCAGCCATTTTCCTGACCGGCCCCAAAGGCCGGTCAGCCGCTACAGTCCTTTAGAACCAGAACAAAAAAATCAGCCTATCGAGTCAATTCCCCCTTTGCCGGTCCCCGGCTTGACCTCGCCGTGCCATTTCCATAAGAGATAAATGGGCGGGTAGATCAACAGCTCCAGCAGGAAAGAGGTGACCACGCCCCCCACCATGGGCGCGGCGATGCGCTTGGCCACCTCGGCGCCGGTGCCCACGGCCCACATGACGGGCAACAGGCCGAAGATGTTGGCCAGGATGGTCATGAGTTTGGGGCGCAAACGCATGACCGCGCCGTGGGTCACTGCCTCCTCCAAATCGGCCCGGGTGCTCAGACGGCCCCCGGCCTTCTGCTCGTCAAAGGCGATATCCAGATAAAGGAGCATAATGGCCCCGGTTTCGGCGTCCAGTCCGGCTAGGGCGATGATGCCCACCACCACCCCCAGGCTCAGGTTGTAATCCAACAAATACAACAACCAGATGGCTCCGATGAAGGAAAAGGGCACGGCCAGCAGGATGGTGAGCACCCGGGCCAGGGAGCCGGTGGACAGATAGAGCAGCATGACCACCAGGGCGAGGGTGATGGGAATGAGCACCTGCAGGCGCTGGCGGGCCCGCTCCATATACTCGAACTGGCCGCTCCAGACCAAGCTGTAGCCGGCGGGGACCTGGAGTTTGGCGGCCAGGGCCTCCTGGGCCCGTTTGATATAAGTGCCCACGTCCACATCCCGGAGGTCCACGAAAACCCAGGCGGTGGGGCGGGAGCCTTCGCTCTTGATCATGTCCGGGCCCCGGCGCACCCGGATGTCGGCCACCTGCTCCATGGGCACCTGGGCCCCGGTGGGGGTGGGGATGAGGATGCGCTTCAAGGCCGGCAGGTTTTCCCGATAATCCTGAAAATAGCGCAGGTTGACGGAGTAGCGCTCCAGGCCCTCCACGGTCTGGGTAACCTGCGCCCCCCCCAGGGCGGTGGCGATGACCTCCTGGATGTCCCCCACGGTGAGGCCGTAGCGGGCCGCTGCCAGACGATTGATCTCGAAATCCACATAAAACCCGGCCACCGGGCGCTCGGCAAAGGCGCTGGCAGTGCCGGGCACCTCCCGCAGGATGGCCTCCGTGTCCACAGCCAGTTTGGTCAGGACATTGAGGTCGGACCCCAGGAACTTGATGCCCACCGGGGTCTTCATGCCGGTGGACAGCATGTCGATGCGGATTTTGATGGGGTAGCCCCAGGAGTTGGCGAGCCCCGGAAATTTCACCGCCTGATCCATTTCCTGGATGAGGCGCTCGGTGTCGTAGCCGGGGCGCCACTGGTCCCGGGGCTTGAGCTTGATGGTGGTTTCGATCATGCTCAGGGGCGCCGGGTCGGTGGCGGTTTCGGCCCGGCCCACCTTGCCGAAGACGTACTCCACTTCCGGAAAGGTCTTGATGATGCGGTCGGTCTGCTGGAGGAGCTCTTTGGCCTTGGTGACCGAGATGCCCGGCATGGTGGTGGGCATGTAGAGCAAATCCCCCTCGTCCAGGGGAGGCATGAACTCGGAGCCCAGCCTCATAAAGGGATAAATGGTGACCGCCATCAACAGGACCGCCACCAGGATGGCCGACTTGGGAAAGCGCAGCACCAGCCTCAAAGCCGGCAGATACAGGGCCTGGCTGGCCCGGGACAAGGGGTTTTTCTCTTCCCGGGGAATTTTTCCCCTGATGAAATAGACCATCAACACCGGGATGAGGGTGACGGCCAAGACCGCCGCCGCCCCCATGGCGAAGGTCTTGGTGAAGGCCAGGGGCTTGAACAGGCGGCCAGACTCCCCGGTAAGCCCGAAAATCGGCAAAAAGGACACCGTGATGATCAGGAGGGCAAAAAACAGGGAGGGGCCCACTTCCTTGGCCGCGTCCATGATGAGGGAAACCCGGTCGGCGCCGGGGGGCGCATGCTCCAGCTTTTTGTGGGCGTCCTCCACCATGACCATGGAGGCGTCCACCATGTCGCCGATGGCGATGGCAATGCCTGCCAGGGATAGGATGTTGGCGGTGATGTTGAACTGATATTGGAGGACAAAGGAGACCAGCACCCCGAGCGGCAGGGAGATGATGGCCACAAAGGCGCTCCGCAGGTGCAGGAGGAAAACCACCACGATGAGGGCCACGATGGCCACTTCCTCGGTAATGGCGGTTTTCAGGGTGTCAATGGCCCGATCGATGAGCGCGGAGCGGTCATAGACGGGGATGATCTTGACCCCGGGGGGGAGGCCGGTTTTCAGGTCCTCCAGCTTCTGCTTGACGGCCTCGATGACGGCCCGGGCGTTTTCCCCGTGCCGCATGATGACGATGCCGCCTACCACTTCTCCTTCGCCGTTGCCTTCGGCCAGGCCCCGCCGCAATTCCGGCCCCAGGCGCACCAGGGCGATGTCTTTGACCAGGATGGGGGTGCCCCGGCCGTCAGTGCCCACCGGGATATTTTCCACGTCCGCGATGGATTTGATGTAGCCCAGGCCCCGCACCATGTATTCAGTTTCGGCCATCTCCAGGACCCGGCCGCCGGTGTCCTGGTTGGAGCGTTGGATGGCCTCCCTGATTTTTCCCAGGGGAAGGCGGTAGGCCGCCAGTTTATTGGGGTCCACCACCACCTGGTACTGTTTGACAAAGCCCCCCACGGAGGCCACTTCCGCCACACCCGGCACGGTCTGGAGCTGATAGCGCAGATACCAGTCCTGGATGCTCCTAAGCTGGGCCAGATCATGCTTGCCGGTGGGGTCCTCCAGGACGTACTGGAAGACCCAGCCCACCCCGGTGGCGTCGGGCCCGAGTTGGGGATTGACCCCGGCGGGTAGCCTCCCCCGGACGAAGTTCAGGTATTCCAGGACCCGGGAGCGGGCCCAATAGATGTCGGTGCCGTCCTCGAAAATGATGTACACCAGGGAGAGGCCGAAGGACGAAAACCCCCGCACCACCTTGGCCTGGGGCACGGCCAGCATGGCGGTGGTGAGGGGGTAGGTCACCTGGTCCTCCACCACCAGGGGGGCCTGCTCGGGGAATTCGGTGCGGATGATGACCTGAACGTCGGACAGATCGGGGATGGCGTCCACCGGCAGTTTGTAGGCGGCGTAGATGCCCCAGGCGGTGATGACCAGCCAGATAAGGAGAACCAGGTAGCGGTTGCGGACGCAGAGTTCGATAAACCGGGCGATCATGGAAGATCCCCTAACCTGATCAATGCCGGTGCCCCGGCGGGTGGGCGGGAGCGGGGGCCGCCTCCTTTTTCCCTTCCTGGGCTTCCCCGCCTTTAAGCATCTGGGCGATGGCCTCCCGGAAGCGGGACTCGGAATCGAGCAGGAACTGGGCCGACGTCACCACCTCCTCGCCCCCCTTGAGCCCGGACAGCACCTGCACCTGGCCGTCATCCCCCCGCACCCCCACCTTGACCTCCCGGGGCTCGAAGCGCCCCTGGCCCAGGGCCAGGAACACGTGCTGCCTTTCCCCGGTGTCAAGGACGGCCTCCGCGGGGATGACCACCCCGGGCTCCTTGGCGGGAGAGACGATATCCACCTGGGCGAACATGTCGGGTTTGAGCTTCAGCCCCGGGTTCGGGAAAACCAGGCGCACCCTGGCGGTGCGGGTGGCCTCTTTTAAAAAAGGATAGATGTACTGCACCCGCCCGTGAAGGGTCTCTCCCGGCAGGTAGGTCAGGGTCATGTGGGCGTGCTGGCCCACCTTCACCCAGGGCAGTTCGTATTCATAGATGTCCGCTTCCACCCAGACCGAGGACAGGTCGGCCACCTCCATGAGCGGCATGCCCGCCTGGACCATCTGGCCTTCGGTCACCTGGCGCTTGATCACGATGCCGCCGGCCGGGGAGACCAGGGTGAGGGTCCTTTTCGCTTCTCCGGTGCGCTCCAACTCAGCAATTTGGGAGTCTGGAATATCCCAGTATTTCAGGCGCTGCCGGGCCGCGGCCGCCAGACGCCGGGCGCCCTCCTGGAATTCCGGCACCCCGCTTTTTTGCATGGTTTTCAGGTTCTTCAGGGCCAGGAGATATTCATCCTGGGTGGCGACCAACTCCGGGCTGTAGAGGCTGAGGAGGGCCTGGCCCCGGCGGATGGGGTCGCCGGCGGCCTTGACGAACAGGCGCTCCACCCAGCCGGGGAGCTTGGTGGTCACCACGGTCAGGCGGCGTTCGTCATAGGTCACCTGGCCCACGGCCCGGATGGTGCGGGAAATTTCCTTGATCTCGGCTTTGGCGGTGCGTACCCCCATGGATTGGAGGAGCCGGGGGTCCACCGCGATGGCCCCTTCCTGGGCGGCGCCGGGCTCGTCTTCATAGACCGGCACCAGGTCCATGCCGCAGGGGGCCTTACCGGGCTTGTCCCGCACATACCCCGGGTCCATGGGAGAAATCCAGTACTTGATTTTGCGCTCTTTTTGGGAGGCTGTGGCCCCGGGGGCCCCGGCGGGTTCGCCCTTTTCCCCGGTGAAGGGCACCAGGTCCCGCCCCTGGGGGTCTTTTCCAGGCTTATTTTTCACATAGGTGGGGTCGGTGGGGGACATCCACAACTGGACGGCGCGGCTGGGCGCCGGGGCACCGGGCTGGACCGGATACACCGGCACCAAATCCTGCCCCTTATCGTCTTTCCCCGGGGCAAAACGGATATGGCCTGAGTCGGTGGCGGAAACATAACAAAGCGGTTTGCGCTCGGCCTGGGCCTGGGGCGCGGCCGGCGTCCCCTCGTGGCGCATGAGGCGATAACCGGCCAGATACAGGCCCGTCAGAACGACCAGACAGAGCCCGATCCCAATGACCAGCCCCCACCCCAAAGAGCCGCGGCCGCCCCTCATGGTGCGGCTCCGACCCGGGGCAGGTCCCGCGCCACCAGCCACTCCAGTTCGGCCCAGGTATTCTCAAAGTCCTTGAGATATTCCTGCAACTGCAATTCCGCGGCATAGAGCGCGATGAAATTTTGGGTGAGCCGGGAAAAGTCCATGGGTCCCGCCTGGTAGGCGGCCAGTGCCGCCTCCGCGGCCTGCCGGGCCTGGGGGATGATGCCCTGACCGTACAGCCTGATCTGGTCGGCCAGACGCTGGAGGATTTCATAGCGGTCTTTAACGGCCGCGGTGGTCCGGTCCACCGCCGCCTGGTAAGCATCCTGGGCCGCGCCCTGGCGGGCTTGCTGCTCCCGCACCCGGGGCTTGAGTTTGGCGCCCTGCCAGAGGGGGACATTGATGCCGACGGAAGAGGAGAAAAAGTCGGGGCGCTCCCGGGGGTATTTGTCCTCCCGGAAACCATAGGCCAGGCCCACGTTGAAATCGGGGAAAAAGTCCTTGCGGGCCAGGGCCACGGCCTTTTCCTGCTTGGCCACCAGCGCCTTCAGGGCCTGCAGCCGGGGCTGGGTGACCGCCTCGGTGAGGAGATCATCCAGCTTCAGGGTCAAGAGCCGGGCTTGGAGAGGCTGGGGGCGGGGTATGGAGGTGTTGGGGGGCTGAGAGCGCAGGGCGTTCAGGTCCGCGTGCAGGGATTCCTGGCGCTGCCGCCACTTAAGCAGCCGGTCCAGGTAGCTCCCCAGCTCCACCTGGGCCTGGAGCACGTCCGCCTGCAAAACCTGGCCCACGCCATAGCGGGCTTCGGCCACCTGGACCACCTGTTCCCACCATTGCTTATTCTTTTGGGTGATGTCATAGCCGGCATAGGCCAAAGACAAGTCCCAGTATCCCTGGATCACCCGGGTGCGGATCTCGTTGACTTTGTCCTGAAGGGAAAATTCATCCGACCGGGTCTGCTCCTGGGCCACCTCCGAGCGCAAGCGCCGCTTGCCGGGGAAGGGGAATTTCTGGGAGAGGGCGATCTGTTTCTGGGTCATATCCCAATCATTGAAGCTCCAGGTGTCCACCGGCAGGGCCAGAATGTTAAAGGACAAGTTGGGATCGTCCAGTGCGCCGGCGGGACGGATGGCTTCCCGGGACGCAGTCTTGATCTGGGATTTTTCCTTGATCTCGGGGTTGGCCGCCAGGGCCTGGGCGATGAAGGCCTTGAGGTCAGGGGGGAGAGCGGTGGCACCCTGGGCTGCCGGAACAGAGGCAGGGGGCCAGAGCACCATGACCCACAACCATACCAGGAAGGCGGCTGCAGGGGGTCTTGGGAAAAAATTGGGCATAGGGGCCGCCGAGGTTCACCGAGGATTTAACAATTACACAAAGTGCTTTTAATATGACCATTTTTCACGAAAATGCAATGGTTGTTGTTGGCCAAAATTTTGTGCAGGTAATCGCCTTTTAGGGAATGTGTGTATGAGCCCTTGGTTCTCCCAAAACCAGGGTAAGGCAGGTAGCACATCCCGGCCTAAAGGCCGGAACCAAACGTAAAAAACTGAAGTGATTTCTTAATAAGATTAACATGTTGCAAGCAAAATCTTTCTCAAAAAAATAAAAACTCGGATTCAGTAGCACAGGTGTCCTCACCTGTGCTTTCAATACTGCTCAGGTGGATTTTTGATGGTGGGCGGAGGCCCACCCTGTGCATGCAGGGGCAGGCGGCCTTACCGGCCCTCAATGGACTATTATGAAAAGTTTCCCATAGGGTGCGTCTTACGCGCCATAAAATGGTGCGTGAAACGCACCCTACAGAGCTTTGACTCAAATCAGGCGATGTGTCGAGGCGGGCTGGAGGCCCGCCCCACCGAAATTTTCCTGGTTTGAGAGAGCCAAGGGCATCTGAGCGACTTCCTGGGAGCACAAGCATCCTGCTTGGGTTGCACAGGTTGGAACCCGGCGCTTCGCACCTTATCTCCCAGATTTTCGTGGAATTACCCTCAGGGAGTTGGTATAGAGAGGGCAGGCTGGCTGATTGAAGGGGGGGGATTATTCATGACCGCGACCAGAATCGGCTTTGTGGGGACAGACGGCAGGAGTCTGCTGGCGGCCCTGGACACCGGCCGGGCCACCAGCGAACGGCATTCCGGCAGGTATGAGGGGGTGGTGGTGCGGGGCACCCCGGCCATGGCTCCCTTTGCGGAACGGATGAAGTGGCCGGTGGGCTTTATCCCCACCCCCAGCAACCGGGTGGAGGACTATGCCCAGGTGCTCATCGGGGCCTTTGACCGGGGAGATCTGGACCTGGCGCTCATCATGCCGGAAAGCCTCATCTTCGAGGGGCTGGTGGAACGGGTGGCCGCGGCCGGGTACGGCGACAAAATCATCGGCCCGGACAGCCGGGGAGCATTCCTCGAGGCCGATAAGATCGCGTGCAAGCACTTTTGCCGGGAGGCGAACCTCCCGGTGGCCCCGGCCTGGGCTGAGGTGGACGCCCGGGATTACGGGGCCGTGCTGCGGACCTGTCTCGACTATCTGCACGAGTTCGGCGGCGCGGTCCTGAAATACCCTTACAGCGCCGGGGGCAAGGGCGCCCGCATCATTTTAAACACCTGGGACCTGAAAGAGGTCTATGACCTGTTGGTGTCCGACTACAAAGACGATTATGCCGGGCGGTGCGGCAAAAAAGGCCCCTGGCCGCTGCTCATCGAGGCCCGCATGGCCGGGGTGGAAATCAGCTTCACCATCCTGGTGGATAAAAACGGCCACTACCAAGTGCTGCCCACGGCCATGGATTACCCGGAGCGCTTCGAAGGCCCGCCCGGCCTGGACAACCCCATCACCGGCGGCATGGGCTCCATTTCCCCCCACCCCCTGGAGACCCCGGCCCTTCTGCGGATGGCCGAAGACACCCTGGCGCGCCCCCTGGTGGCAGCCCTGGCCCGGCACAACATTCTGCGGCCCTGCGTGTTGTATCCCGGCTGCTTTGTGTCCTTTGCCGATAATTTTCAGCCCCGCACCATCCGGGTTTGCGAAATCAACATTCGCCCCGGCGAGCCCGAGTTCCAGCCCGTGGTCAAGCGCCTGCGCAACCTGGGCCCCCTGGTGGCGGCCATGGCCGCGGGGAATCTGGATGAAGTGGCCCCGGAGGTGAGGGCCGACCAGGTTTCCCTGTGCATGGCCCTGGTCACCGGCCCCGGCGGCCCCAAGCAGCAGAAGGGCTACCCCTGGTCCCTCACCAAAGGGGAGCCCCTGGACATTGATTACGAGTATTTCGACAAGAAAAAAATCACCATCATCCCTTCGGCCATGGACTACGCGGACGGGGCATTCAAATCCGACGGCTCCCGGGTGGCCTTTCTGGTGGCCAACGCCACCCTGAAGGCGGGGCAGAAATGGGGCCAGGCCGCGGAAACCCTGCGCCACCGCCTCTTGAACGCCTATGACCTGGGAAAAATCCGGGTCATTCCCCGGGAAAATCAAACCGGCAACCGCCTGGCCCTGCGCCGGGACATCGGCCTCCATTACCACAAGGCGGAAGCCCTGCTTCCCTGAGGCGGCCTCGAGTTCCAGACTTGAGGAATTATTTTCAAGATCAGAATATTTTGAAGAAGCTGCAATGTGCTGATAGAGGCAGTAAGTAAAACCCATCCTTGCTTTTTCGTGACGGAAGGAATAAAAATCAGCAGGGGATATTCTGATTGCCTGCACCTTGATGCGAAGGTTCCCGGATAGTTGTCCATTTGAAAACGGCCTGCTCTGACTTCGGGTAACCCCACAGCCGTTCCGGCTTTGTTCTATCCGCAAAATTCTTCGAAAATAGATGGGGCCGCTTTATAGTCGGCCGAAGGTGATATGTATGCATGTGCGTAATGATTTACGAAATCTGGCCATTATTGCCCACGTGGACCACGGCAAGACCACCCTGGCGGATGCCATGCTCTGGCAGAGCGGCATCTTCGGGGCCCATGAGACGGTGGCCGAACGGGTCCTGGACAGCCTGGACCTGGAGCGGGAAAAGGGCATCACCATCATGGCCAAAAATATGTCCATCAACTATAAAGGGGTGAAAATCAATATCGTGGACACCCCGGGCCACGCCGATTTCGGCGGCGAAGTGGAACGCACCCTGAACATGGTGGACGGGGTCATGCTCCTGGTGGACGCCACCGAAGGCCCCTTGCCCCAAACCCGGTTCGTGTTGGGGAAGGCGCTGGAGAAGGGACTTCCGGCCATCGCGGTCATCAACAAAATCGACCGGGCGGACCGGCGCCCCAAAGAGGTGCTGGAGGAGATCTACGACCTGTTCATCGATCTGGACGCCACCGAAGAGCAGCTGGAGTTTCCGGTGCTCTACACCAACGCCAAGGCCGGCATCGCGCTCACCGATCCCGAGCTGAAGGGCCGGGACCTGGTGCCGCTGTTTGACACCATTCTCTCGGCCATCCCGGCGCCGTCCTACGACCCTGCCGCGCCCCTGCAGTTCCTGGTCACCAGCCTGGATTACAGCGACTACGTGGGCCTGATCGCGGTGGGGAAAATCGTCAGCGGCACCTTAAGGCGCGGTCAGGAAGTGGCCCTCCTCAAGCAGGGGCAGATGGCCGGCAAGGCCACCCTCAGCGTCCTTTACAGCTTTGAGGGCCTGGACCGCATTGAGCCGGAGCGTATCGAGGCCGGGGACCTGGCCGCGGTGGCCGGCGTGCCCCAGGCCTTCATCGGCGACACCCTGGGCGACCCGGAGGACCCCCGGCCGCTTCCCGGCATCGTGGTGGAGGAGCCCACGATTTCCATGGTTTTTTCGGTCAACACCTCACCCCTGGCGGGCCGGGATGGGAAGCTCCTGACCTCCCGACACCTCAAGGAGCGCCTGGATAAGGAAGTCCTCTACAATGTGAGCATCAAGGTTGAAGAGACGGAAAGCAAGGAAGCCTTCCGGGTGAGCGCCCGGGGCGAGCTGCAACTGGCGGTGCTGATCGAGATGATGCGCCGGGAGGGTTTTGAACTGTCCCTGTCCAAACCCCGGATCATTACCCGGCAGCAGGACGGGGTGCGGTCCGAACCTCAGGAGTTGGCCGTGGTGGACATTCCCGAGGAGTTTATCGGCATTGTCACCGAGAAGCTGAGCGCCCGGCGCGGCCGCATGGTGAAGATGATCAACCACGGTTTCGGCCGGGTGCGCCTGGAGTTTGAAATCCCCTCCCGGGGCCTCATCGGCCTGCGCGGCCACTTCTTAAACGACACCCGGGGCACCGGACTTTTGAATACCATCCTGCAGGGCTACACCCCCTATACCGGGGAAATCAGCGGCCGGCCGAACGGGGCCTTGATCGCCGACCGGGCCGGGAAGGCCGTGGGCTATGCCATCTACCATCTGCAGCCCCGGGGGACCATCTTTGTCAAGCCGGGGGACCCGGTGTACCGGGGCATGATTGTGGGCGAAAACACCCGGCCCGAAGATATGTGGGTGAACATCACCAAGGAGAAAAAGCTGACCAATATCCGGGCGGCGGGCACAGACGAGGCCCTGCGCCTCGTGCCCCCCAGGCAGTTCAGCCTGGAGCAGGCCATGGAGTTTATCAACGATGATGAACTGGTGGAAGTGGTCCCCACGGCCATCCGCCTCCGAAAAATAGCCTCCGGGTGAGGGGGGACTTGGATCACGCTTCATTGCCATTGAAGATCACTCGCCCTGCACCGGTGGCTATCTTGCCGCCAGCGCAAGACTGGCCTGGAGTGAGACTGGAAATATCCCCTATTTCTTGGCCTCGGTCCGAGCTATGAGCCAGTAGATGAAACCGAAGATGAAAATGCCCGCCAGATAGACCAGTTCCATCTTGATATCTTCATGGGACAGGGTGGCGATGAGCACCTTGCGGATGAAGGCCACCAGGCCCACCCCCACAAACAGGCTGAGTTGCAGTTCCCCGCCCCGGAGGCGGTCGATCTCGGCCTCCAGAAGCTCGATGGCCAGCCACAGCACCAACAGCGAGCCCAGGGCCGATATCAGGCCCTTGTCCAATTGGCCCCGAAAGATGAAGCTGACGTCGTTGACCAGCACCACGATCATACCACCGGCCAGGCCGATGAGGCCCACCAGGAGCAGCAGGTTGAGCCCGAAGGTGAAGCGCCGGGCAAAGCGGATGAGCGCGTCATCCAGCCGGTAGGACAGAAAAAAGCGGCGCAATTCCGCCTGGTGATAGGCCCGGGCGATGACGTCCAGGTTGAGGTCCAGGATCTTGTCCAGGGCGCCCTCGGCCGCACTCCGGCGGGAAGGCTCCACTTCCCCGGCGACTATCCTTTTGAGGCGGTCCCGCAGGAAGTTCATGGCCACGTAAACAAAATGGGCCGACAGGCCGATGCGCACGTGCGCCAGACCGATGCGCTCGAGACGCTGAAAGTAGGCCTCGTTGAAAGGACCCCGAAACAGGGCCATGAGCCAGGCGCGGTGCATCCCCTTCAGGCGGGCCAGTTGGCCGGGATCCTCCAGGAATTTGGCGGCGTCGGGCATGTCCTGGAGAAACCGGTAGAAGTCCTCCACCACCTGATCGGACTGGGGCTCGATGAGGGGGGCCAGGCTGAACAACGTCTCCTCCTCATCCTCCCCCAGGCGGTAGTTTTGTCGAATTTCCTCAAAGGTTCGCATGGTTGCCTACAGAGCTTAATCCTTCTTGAAAGCCACCGCCTCGATCTCCACCATGGCCTGCCGGGGCAGGGCCCCCACCTGGATGGTGCTCCGGGCCGGGGGGTCTTTGGGGAAAAACTCGCCATAGACCCGGTTCATTTCGGCGAAATCAGCCATGTCCGCTAAAAATACCGTGGTTTTCACCACATCCTTCAGCGTCAGTCCCGCGGCCGCCAGGACCGCCTGAAGATTCTCCAGCACCTGGACGGTTTGCACGAGGATATCTCCTTGAACCATTTCCCCCTGTAAATTCAGAGGGATCTGGCCGGAGACAAAGACAAACGGGCCGGCGGCCACTGCCTGGCTGTAGGGGCCTACGGCCGCGGGCGCCTTATCGGAAGTAATGATGCGTTTTTTCATGGAACCTCACTTTTGGGCACGAATTTTAAAAAAACCGTTCAATTTCCAGTGAATACCGGCAAGAAAAAACTTGAAGAACGGCTATAGGTTTGTTAATGGTAACAAAACAACATGGGAGGACCTTACATGGGGCTGTGGCTGAAATGCCCTCATTGTCAGGCGGCCAACCCGCTGGCAAACACGTCGTGCCTGGCGTGCGATGCTTCTCTGGCAAACCTGCCTGCCGCCAAGCGGGTGTACATTTTGGGAAAAGCGGTCCCCGCTGCCCCGAAAACGGCTGCTTTGCCGGCGCCCCCGG